>NZ_JBNDML010000006.1:0-310896 GCF_050436565.1 Paraburkholderia sp. GAS42
ATCACACTTCACATGTCTTGCGGAACATGAGGCTTTAGCCAAAGAGGATACAGATGAAAACTACGAACCAGGCGCCCGCTGCGGCCATGCCGCTGTCAGACTATCTGTGCTTTGCGATCTACTCCGCGAACCTGGCGTTCGGTAGGGCATACAAGCCGATCCTCGAAGAGCTTGGGCTCACTTATACGCAATACATCACCATCATTGCGCTGTGGGAAGAAGACCACCAGACCGTCAGCGGTCTGGGCGAGAAGCTGTTTCTCGAATCCAACACGCTCACGCCGATGCTGAAGAAGCTCGAGGTGATGGGTTATCTGGAGAGGCAGCGCGATCCCGAAGACGAACGTCAGGTGCGGATCGGGCTCACGAAAAACGGTCGACGGCTGCGCGAAAAGGCCCTGAAGATGGATCTCAGCGAGGCAACTGGCCTCGCGCCAGACGAGTTTGCTAAAGTGCAGAAGGCGATCGCGGCGCTGCGGAACAATCTTATCAAGTCAGTCCAAAACGGCGAATGAGCGCGTAACGGTCGTATTACAGGGGCGTCCGTTTACGTACATTCAACGGACCCGTTGGCGCTTCACGCAGGACCATTTCATCGGGCGAGCATTCCTCTGTTCGCATGCGTATTGACGGCTAGTCGCGTCTAGGTTGGACTCTTGTTCCGGTTCACCCGATCGCGACCGGACCGAGTGCGATTTTCTGCATCCGATGGTCCATTCGTGCACGCGGTTGACGTTCCGGCTGAACGCGATCGATCGTTGCCTGGCGGAAGCGCCCTTGACGGATGACTGTTGAGAACTGACGAAACTGGAGCGCGGACTTCGCTGCTTCTCCTTCGAGTTGAGCGACCGGCAAGGGGTTTCGAGTGCCGCGCGTTGGGCGAGTTCCAGCGTGATGATTCGAAACCGTCGGCGATGCGCTCAAGGAACTCGGCCCGTCCGGAAGGCTCGTGTGGCTGTAGCTATCGAACGCATCGTTGGCGAGTTGTGCTGCGCGATCAACGTCGTCAATTCCACCAAATGCAAACGTTGGTTCAATCTCAGCATTCGCCGCTGGTTTAAGCGCCTTCATGCTGCCCGCCGTTGCAGCGAGTTCCTACGTACCATTTAATAGATTACCGGTGAGTTTCATGGTGTTCGTTGTGATCGGACGGGAAGTGCAGCAATCAACTGTGCCGCCGTCAGGATTTCATGGGCGAACGTGGGGCCGTTCAGCTCGTGTGCGGCGCGCATCATTTCCTTGGTGAAAGCGGCTGTAGCGTCTCGTACGAGCGTGACGTGATAACCCAGTTCCATTGCGAAGCGGCTCGTGGACTCAATACATGTATTCGCCAGCAGGCCGACGGCGATCACGTGCGTAATGCCTTGCTGTTTGAGCTGAAAGTCGAGGTCGGGTTTGCAAAGCCGCTTTGGCCCCAGTGCTCATGAACGATGATGTCGCCTTCCTGCGGCACAAAGTCAGGATGCCATTCTCCGCCCCACGTACCCTTGGCGAACGTGTGGCGCTGCTGCACAAGGCGTTGAGCTGGATTCGGATGATCCCAGTTGTCGTAATCGCCGGCCTGCCAGCGGCGATGCGGGACATAGAGAACCT
Source organism: Paraburkholderia sp. GAS42 (assembly GCF_050436565.1). Taxonomy (NCBI): domain Bacteria; kingdom Pseudomonadati; phylum Pseudomonadota; class Betaproteobacteria; order Burkholderiales; family Burkholderiaceae; genus Paraburkholderia; species Paraburkholderia sp. GAS42. The sequence continues at coordinate 1,594 of NZ_JBNDML010000006.1, forward strand.
GAATATCCGCTTTCGCGCGATATCGACCGCGGCGCGGAGATTGTCGAGCAACCGGACTTCTGCGGCGATGTCGCGAAGCATCGGAAAGAGCTTGCCGCGGTCCGAGAGAAAGTCGTTGTAGGGGTCGACCAACAACAGTCCGGTGCGGTCCGCGTCGTATGCAAGGTTGGACATTTCAGTACCCCAACAAATAAGTGAGCGAATGAAAGCATCGCATTCCACACTCGGCGCCGGATTGCCTTGTCGGACAATTCGTGACGTCTCACGCATCGCATATGATGAGCGAAGAATGACATTCATACATGCAAGTGCAGCGCGGTTTTCCTGACGACTCCCCTGGAAGTTTACAGTTCTTAACGCCGCCGTCCAGCGGGCTGCGCGGCGTGCCGGGTAGGCGCGTCAATCGACCCCGGCGTACCGCCAGAATTGACCTACACTCTGGTGACGGACGAGACAGCGCGCGGCCCGTGCGACAGCGTGCGAGACAGGCGACACCATGCTGGCCGCTGTGGGACCATCGTTCGCCTCACGTAAAACACGCATGCGAGTAAATCGTTTGCGATTGACATCTGCTAGTCTCTCCTTCATGAGGCAACGCCTGCGATGACATCGCTTACGAGTTAACGTCAGCTAACACCTTTATTCACACAGGAATCCATCATGAGCAAGATCGAGCAAGTCCTCCACTCAGGCAACAGCCACGCCACGATCAATCGGGACCCCAATGTCAAGCGCGGTGAGCTCGGCGTCCTCGACCTCAAGCTGTCAGCGCCCGACGGTGACAGCCGCGAGTTCATCGCCACCGAGCTGCACCCGAGAGCCGAGCAGTTGTTTTCGGGCGCGTGGTCGGCCTGTTACATCAGCGCGTTCGAGATTGCAGCCACGCTGAAGAAGGTCACGCTGCCGTCCGACTATTCCGTGGACATCCAGGTAAGCATTGGGTCGGTCGGGAACGGGCATTGCCTCGGCGCCCAGTTCACCATCCGCGTGCCGGGTCTGGAAAAGGAAGTCGTCGAGGCGCTTGCGCGCCAGGCCCATCAGCTCTGCCCGTACTCGAAGGCGGTGCACGGCAACATCGAGGTCGGCCTGAACGTCGTCACGGCGTGACCGATACCACGCATACGATTACATCGCACAAGATTTAAATACGCTTAATATCCTCATACACATAGGAATCCATCATGGAAAAGATCGAAAAAGTCCTCGCCGCAGGCAACTCCCACGCCACGGTCAATCGCGACCCCAGTCTCCAGCGCGGCGAGTTTGGCGTCTTTGACCTCAAGCTGACAGCGCCCGGTGTTGAGAACCTCGATTACGTCGGCACCGAGCCCCACCCGAGAGCCGAGCAGTTGTTTGCGGGTGCCTGGTCGGCCTGTTACACCACCGTGTTCGGGATGGCGGCCGAGCTGAAGAAGGTCACGCTGCCGCCCGACTATTCCGTGGACATCCAGATAAGCGTTGGGCAAACCGGAACCGCGTGGTTCCTCGGCGCCCAGTTCGACATCCGTGTGCCGGGGGTGGAAAAGGAAGTCGTTGAGAAAATCGCGCACCTGGCCCATCAGATCTGCCCGTACTCGAAATCTGTGCGCGGCAACATTGAGATCGGCACGAACATCGTCACGGCGTGATCCGTTTGGGCACGAGCCTCTCACTGAACATCCTTCAGGGAATTCCCATCATGAAGATCAAAGCTCGTCGTTCCACTGATCCTGCGCCAAAGGCGTCTGCGGACGTGCAAGCTGCCAGGGACCGAGATCACCCTGAACGCAACATTTGTCTACCAATCGACTTAGGAGAAGCATCATGCCCGACTCTTCGCAGTTCGACGTCGACCGCACCTATCCGGGCCGGTGGACAATCACGTTCAGCAACCCGCCGATCAACATGTTTGTCCCCACAACGATCGTCGAATTGGGAGCGCTAATGACCGACCTTGAGTCGGACCCATTCGTGAAGGTCGTAGTGTTCCAGTCGGCGAATCCCGATTTTTTCGTCGCCCATCTTGACGTAGCCAAAGCAGCCGAACGGCCAGAGGTGCTGGGCCTTTGGCGCGACTTCGTGCTGCGCCTTTCGTCCACGCCAGTCGTGAGCATCGCCAAGATTCGCGGCCGCACGCGCGGCATCGGTAACGAGTTCGTGCTGGCCTGCGACATGCGCTTCGCGAGCAGGCAGAGTGCCCTATTCGGCAACCCCGAGGTCGGCGTCGGCCTGGTCCCGGGCGGCGGAGCGCTGGAATGGCTCCCGCGCCTGGTCGGCCGTTCGCGGGCACTTGAGATTATCCTCAGCGCCGACGACTTCGATGCCGACGTCGCCGAACGCTATGGCTGGGTGAACCGCACGCTGGACGATGACGACCTCGATTCCTTTGTCGATACGCTTGTCCGACGTCTGGCCTCATTCGACCGTGAAACACTCGGCGCGGCGAAAGCCCAGGTTAATCGATTTGGAACGCCGACGGCTGCCGAACTCCAGTCGAGCATCGACCTGTTCTTCCCGGCCCTGGCCTCGCCAAGTGGGCAGGCACGCCGCGCCAAGCTCCGTAGTCTGGCCTACGGAGTTCCGAGCGACTTCGAAATGAACTTCGGAAGGTACCTGCCTACGCTAGGGCGGGCAGGCGACGATGACACGGACCCGCCGCCCGCCGCCGCACCAAAGGGCTGAACCTCTTCGTGCAATTGGTGCGGCGCCCGCCGACGCGGCGCGCCGCAGCCTATTTGCATCCAGCGCTCCCTGAGCCTCAGGCGGCGTCTCGACCATCTGAAATGCCGCGGTGCCGTTTGTCCAGCGCTTCCAACGGTGGTCCTGCAACTGCGATTACTCGGCGCAAACCCGCCGTTTGATGGCCACCGCCGGATTTGTCCGGAAAGCTGTGACTCTCACGGATAAATGGCGAGGGCTTTTCAGCGCTATGTGGCGCGAATAGGCGGCCCCCGATGGCATTTCCGCAATGAACTTTTGAAATCACGATCCTAACGGCAGGGACGACTGAGATGGAATGGACACCGTTCTCTCTTCGGGGACGCAGGGATGTCGATCGATATGATTGCGAGCGTGAGTCAGTTGCTTGGCGGGGAGCGGACGTTCGAACGTCCGCGTGAAGGTCTGGTTGGACGTCTCTGGCTGGCCCGGCTTGTGCCTGTCGGCGATCGGCGGCACACGACTAGATTGATGCCGATGCTACGAATACGGTGCGTTTGTCGCAGAATCACTGGAGGTTCGCTACACAGTCACGGATTGCCTCTGCGAATTGGAGGTCGGCCCTTCAGGCTCTCCGGTCGACGGGACGTCCATGGCTTGGTTCTCCCTTGATGCTCTTCTACAATTGACGCGGGGACACAACCTGCGTCAGATGGACTATCACGATGAGCCGGCCGCCGAATCTGGATTTACGTGCCCGAGCGGAACTGCTTACCTATCTGGTCGCCTCGCACCTGCTGACACGCGAGATGACCGGTGAGTGGCTTTCCGTAGCGCACGTCGTTGAATCCACCAAACTGTGGCTCTCGTCAAACGGGGGCAGTGCCGACCTGATGCAGCGTGCGCACCTGGCAAGCCAGGCGCTGGATATTGCGAAGCGCTTTGCGCATGCGGCATGAGGTGACCGGCCTGGTTGGCCGGCACGAATAGAAGATCGACCCGGCACTGGCCGAGTCCGCCAGATACTCTGACCTGAATGACATGACATCGACATGCCAAGTTGCAAGGGTGTATGCCATCGGCCCGACATCTGCGCTTTCAGGGTTGTCTACCGGCCGGCCTTGCGTCTGGTCGTAGCAGGCGCCCCCGCAGGCCGGCCGTTAGACAACCAGTCCCAGGAGATTTCCTTCACATAACAGAATTTTTCCATTCAACAGGGCTTGACTTTCTATACCCCATAGAAGAGCGATTTCGATTTCTTCATTGCGCCATCTTACGCGACCGATCCCGCAACTTGACAATGCCCCGCACGGGGATATTGCGCACTTCACTGGTCAAACTTCACAATTCTCTGCCCCTGAACGCCCAGACCGGCCATCAAGCCCTGCTGGCCAAAAATGAACGCATAGACATCGGATTTCAACGTGGTAGTGGTCATAGACTTAGCCATCCCTGCATCCACCACCACAACGCTCGGCCCCACACCAACCGACAATCCAGCGCCGCTGGTGAGCGCAGTGATCGCCGCGTCGGTCATGAGAAACATGGCCTGCGAGAACGATTTGGCGCCAGCCTGCAGACCGTACGAAACCGCGCGCGCTCTGTAGTACCCAAGGACTTTCCCGTCTGGGCCAAACATCACCCCTTTTCCGCCTTCCGCACCGAGGATGACCGCGGCCTTGACAAGGTCAGGAAACACGACCACGGCCTTCGCTTGGTATTGGAGTTCCTTCGCCTTCGGAGTGGTGTCGAATAGCTGTTGTAGTGCCGCTTGCGATTTTGCAACTAACTCAGGGTCTCCGCCATTAGCTACGGTCGGGTTCGTCGAGCAGGACACGACAAACAGAAAGACCGGAATCGCGAGAAGAAGCCGAAGGTACTTGATCATGATGCGTGCTCCATTCAGAAATTGACACCACGGTATGAAACGCGTTTCCGCCTCAAATTCTTCGCAGGCCACATGAATAGTGGCGTTTGCGTCTCGTTAAAACAATTGGTCTTTGGTCCCATATCGCCTGAATACGCAAGCGCACGGGCTTGCGCTACGGCGGCTGATTGCCTTCAAGGGCAGCGCGTACCGTCTTGACGAACAATTCGTCGTTGAACGGCTTGCGCAAGTAGGCAACCGCGCCGGCTGCGAGCGCGTGCTCGCGCACGCCGATGTCGTCGTGGGCGGTGATGAAAACGACAGGTATGCCGCTGCCGGATAGACGTCGCTGGACTTCCAGACCGTTCAGCCCCGGCATCTGCACATCGAGAATCACGCAGTCAGGGCGATACGACGGCATGGACGACAGGACATCGAGAAACGCGTCGCCGCTTGCGAACGTTTCGGCGGCGATTCCGATTGAGCGCAACAGTCTCTCGATCGCGCGGCTCACCGATTCGTCGTCATCAACCACGACAACGAATGGTTTGAGTTTTCCCATTGTGAGTAGTCCGGTGTCCGGGAATGTACGCGCAAGCGTATTCCCCCATACGTCAGCCTACGAGTCAGACAGGTTTGCCGATATTGGACCTTGGTCCCGAGTGGACACCGGGAAAGCGAAGCATACAGCGGCAAACCGAATTTCGCACCGATCGAGGGCACGACACTCGCCCGCAACCAACAGCTCGAGCGTGGCCGCGAGAGCGCAACGCGGACACGCTCGTCGAGCTGGGCGCGTTGTTCTTCGTAGGTGGACAGGCCAGCATCCGCGGCGTTGACCGCCGGCCTTGCCGGTACGAGTGTGGCGTTCACGTGGATGGTCTTCCTGGTTTCAGGGTCTCGTGCAGCTGATCGCTACTCGGCCTGGTCAATGACCATCCGGCACGATCACGGCACGGCCGATAATCTCGTCGCGTCGCAGTTTGTCGAAAACCGCGTCCACCTGACTCAAAGGGTGACGCTCAACGTGGCAGGCAATCCTGCCGCCCTCCGCCAAGGCAAGCAGTTCCATCAGTTCGAGCCTGCTGCCGCCGAACGTCGAACTGATGCAAGCACCGTACGGTAGCCCGTGAGGGCTGAAGTCAATCGAGCCACCGCCGCGGCCGACCACGACGATATGGCCAAGCGGGCGAATCAGCTGACGTGCTAGCTGGATGCTCGGATTCACGCCGACGAAATCGAGCACGGCCTGGACGCCGGCTCCGGAGGTGGCGTCGAGAATCTGCCGCGCCGTCGTGTCGTCCGCCAGCGTGCCGATGTCGGCGCCCATGCTGGTGGCGAGTTCCAGCGCCTGCGGCTTCTGGTCGATGGCGATCACACGCACAGCGCAAGTTACCTTCAAAGCTGCGACTGCCAGATGACCGAGGCCACCGACGCCGATCACTACCACGCTGCTGCCTGGTGTGAGCAAAGGAAGGACGCGCTTGACCGCGTGATACGAACTCAAGCCGGCGTCCGTCAGCGGTGCCGCCTGCCACGGCGCCAGCGAGCGTAGCGGCACGATTGCGCCGATGGGTGCGACGACATACTCGGACAGGCCGCCGTCCAGCCCCATGCCAACCTGTTTGCCGCGGCGGCGGCAATAGTTGTTCCAGCCCTGGGCGCACAGCGTGCATTGCCCGCAACCCGCGATCGTGATTGCGCAGGGCTGACCAATGTCGGGACCGCGCACGCCCGGACCGAGCGCTTCTACCCAGCCCGCCACCTCGTGACCCAGCGTAATCGGCAGCTCGATATCCAGGTGCGGCGGACAGCAGGTCAGATCATCGACCGCGTGCAAATCGGAATGACACAAGCCGTTGCCGCCCACCTTGACCAGCACCTGATTCGGACCGGCCGTCGGCTGAGCAACATCCGCCAGGCGGGGCTGGGTTTGCCAGTTGAACATTTGATAGGCTTTCATCGCAATGCTCCTTCAGCGCATCGTGCGGCCAACCGGGCCCAGGCGGCGGCTCGTCGCCTGGTACGCGTCTTCGATCCAGGCGCACAGCAGCGGCCGCGTTGTCGCAGGTTCGATGATGTCGAGCACGCCGAAGCGTTCGGCGGTGCGCATCGGCGACGAGATCGCGTGGTAGTGCGCCTCGAGGTCCAGCCGGTGCGCGACCGGGTCGGCAGCGGCGGCGATGTCCTGCTTGTAGGCGGCGGCGACGCCGCCCTCCACCGGAATCGAGCCCCAGCGCGCCGACGGCCACGCATAACGGTTCGGCAGCGCAGTGCCCGAGGGGCCGTGCCACGGGCTCAGCACGGCGCCGGCGAGGCCCACGCAGCGGCGCAGCACGATGGCGAGCCATGACACGCCCGACTGTTCGATTGCATGCACGGCCTGCAATGCGGCCGACAGCGTGCCTTCGCGTTCGGCGTCGGGGCCGGTCATCACGCCTGGCTGGTCGGCCAGGTTGACGATGGGCAGGTGGAATGTGTCGCACAGGTCGACGAAGCGCGCCATCTTCAAGGCTGCGGCGCGCGTCAGTGCGCCGCCCATCACCATGGGGTTGTTTGTCATTACGCCCACTGCATGGCCGTTCAGGCGCGCGAGGCAGGTGATGGTCGAGCCGCCGAAGTCGGGCGATATCTCGAAGAGCGACCCCTCGTCGAAGATCGCCTTCAGGATCTTGCGCGGCTGGAAAATCTTGCGCTTGTCGCCCGGAATGGCGCGGTTCAGCCATTCGTCGCAGCGATCGACCGGATCCTCGCAGGCCACCCGCGGTGGCTGTTCCCACACGTTGCGCGGGAGATACGACAGAAAGCGCCGCGTGGCCGCAAGTGCTTCGTCTTCGGTATCGACCGCCAGGCTCACCGCGCCGCTGAAGCGGTGCATCGGGTCGTAGCCGCCGAGCCCTTCCTTGTCGATGTCGATGCCCAGCGCCTGCTTCACCACCGGTGGGCCGCCGGCGAAGACCTGACTCTTGCCACGAATCATGATGGAAAGATGGGACGAACCGACCCGCACCGCGCCGAGGCCCGCGCAGGCGCCCAGCGCGATACCGACCACCGGCACGGCGCCGAGCAGCTGTGTCATCGGCAGCATGGCATAGCCTGGGATCTTGGTATGGCCGAGCTTGTCCAGCAGCTTGACGCTGCCTTCGCGCACCGGGCGAGATCGGTGGCCGTTATGATAGTCATGTGACCCCGGCAAATGAACACGTATTTCACGTATTTTCGTCAAGGCCAGTACCAATCGCATCGGCGACACTGCAATGAAATTAGGGTCGGACTGACAGACCCACTGCATGAGACCTAAAAAAATTGTCAAGATGTTGTGTAACCCGGGCACGCGGCTTGCTTGAGCTTTTTGAGAACGTTAAAACCGCGCCTCATTAACTGACATGTGATCCATGGTGCTATCACTCCGCTATTTGGGAGTTTTGGGAATCTGTGCTTTGTTCGCGGCTTGCGGGCAGATTGCGTCCGAACATGCTGCGTGCAGAGTTGATTCCTGTCGCATGCAACACGAGATGTTGCAATCCGGCGAGGCGTCATGGTATTCGGCAACCTTCCAGGGGCATCTGACCGCAAACGGAGAACGCTATGATGGCGGCGCATTAACGGCTGCCCATCGAACATTGCCGCTCGGTAGCTATGTGCGCGTCAGTTCGTTGGCAACAGGAAAGTCGGTTGTCGTGCGTATCAACGATCGCGGACCATACATCAAACACCGAATTATCGATCTCTCTTATGCCGCGGCGAAGACCTTGGGTTTGACAGACGCACGGTCGATGCAAGTACGGATTGAACGTGTAGAGAGCACGGCGAACACACAGACGGAGTCGGACGGCGGCGGAATCTTGACGACGGGAAACGGCAGTCGGTAGAAAACACGCGGGGCGTCAACGGCGTTGTGGTTCCGGGTCGTTAAAAAAGCACCCCAGCGACTTCGCCACCAACAGTAATGGCGTCGGACACTGGAAGCGAACGCAAGACCGCTCAGTGCGTGTGCCCAGCCATGCTGCAAACGGGCACATCGCAGGTCTGCCAGATCGCGGGTGCTCTATCGTAATGGTCCGCTCTCTGTGTAGAACGGACGTCTGAGTGTCCAACTGGGTCGATTGGCAAATGGCCGGAGATGGCCCGCTACCTGCCGGACCTGTGCGCGTCGTTTGGTTTCGACGGAATCTACCCAATCGACGCGAACGTGCCGCATGGTATGTCACCGTACGATCGCGCGGCATGGATTTATCGTTCAATTATCGAGGCGATTCGCGCATGCGTCATCCTGATGGCCAACGTCGACGACTTTCGCGGACCAAAGGAAGCGGATTCCGGAACGGCCTTTGAGATCGGATTCGGCGCGACACTCAATAAAGACGTTTGGGCGTACACCACCAACGAAGGGACGGTCCTGGACGGCTTTGTCCGGATGGGTATGAGTTCCCGTGCTACGGACGCAATGATGCATTTTTGGCGCAAACTGGCCTGCCGAAGGTGTTCCACGGGTTGATGACGTTGGCGATGACCACGCCTTCGTTTTCCTGCGACGCGATCTTCCGCGTGGTGGCGCCGATGCATCGCTTATGCGCGAGATCTGCGCTTCGATCAGCGAGCGCACCCCGTAGCCGTATTTTTTGTGGAACGCATAGATGTCTTTTTCGGCGATGTATCTGACGATCTGGTCATGCCAGCCGGTAGATCTGCGGGCAGCACAGCGTCCATTGCTTCGGTATCCGATACTTCTGTGGTCGTGATGCGGATCGCGTGAACGTTCATGTCCGTGTCAATCGGCAGATGCATCTTGCGCCATGGTGTGCGCGTGGCTGTGTGGCCATACTTCTGTTCGTACCACTCACTGGCGCGTCCAAAGCTCAGGCCCGTGCTGTCGACGATGAGGTTGATCGCTTCGCCACGCGCGATCCGTCTGGCCAGTTGCACGCAGCGCTGCGTGACGCTTGTCTCCAGCGCGGCAAAGCGATCGCTCAACTGACTGGAACTGGGTACCGCAATGTCCAGTCCGCAGGTCGTCCAGTAATCCTGCATGTAGCCGGTAATCTGCCGCATGCCCCAGCCGAACAACCGGTAGAACGTATAGATCAGCTCGATGTACGCCGTGGTGTAGGTCGGCTCGCGCCCCGACACGCCCGGTGTACGGACTGTTGCGTTAATAGACCGCGTCTTCAGGTCGCCATCGGGAACATACAGGCTGATCATGCCGCGCTTTCTCAGGCTCTGGTTGTCTCTCTTTGTATGGCATTATCTGCACTGGCTTTTTGATGTTGCGCTTCTACACAACTCGCAGCCTCTTCGCAAGCCCCCCATCCGGACAAAGCCCATCGACGTCGCAACGCGTCTGGACGCTGCGACGCGACAGCACACAATCACTTATGCCCGTGCGAAGGATCGTCGCAATGCAGGCATTGCCGTCCATCGTCGACCCATGATGATCCGAGGATCAGGCTGCAGAAATTCACCCGTTTATAACCGGGCTCCTTCAACGCCAGCACATCCGCCTTGACGTTCCCGAAGGTCGTCTCCGGTTTGTGCCGCGTCCCTTGCGCGAAGGCATCGATGATGCCTTCCTTGAAGTTCGTCTCGCGCGGATGCGCGGCCACGACCTGCTTGCGCTGCTCATCAGAAAACGCGTCGTAAGCGAGACCGAGCACGTCCATCTCCACGCCTGCTGTAACCAGCGCGACAACAGGTTTCTTGTGCTGCGGGATACCAGGCGTCGTATGAAGTGCAATCGAGTCCCACACCTGATCGACTTCGTGTTCCGGAATGCCGTATTGATTCAGAAAATCACGCGCGGCGTTCGCACCATCCACCTCGAAGCGTTCAGTCTTGCTGCTGTACCGGGGCACGAGCCCCATGTCATGGAACATCGCGCCGATGTACAGCAGTTCGGCGTCGTACTTCAGATTTTTGCGTTCGCCGGTCAACGCGCCGAACAGAAAGACGCGCGTCGAGTGATTGAAAAGCAGGTCGGGTTCCGTGTCGCGAACCAGTTGGGTCGCGTCGCGGGCCATCTTGCTGTCGGGGATCCTGATTCCGGCAATTGCGTTGCTCATCGTGATTCTCCGTTGATTGACAGGTCCGGTCGTTCTCGACCCGGCCCACCGATGTGAGTTGCTAGAATGCGGCGGAGAGGCGCGGGTAACCGTGGAATCAAGTCTCGCTGCCAACGCATTTCCGATCAACGCGATCCATCCGTCGAACCCTGCCAGTCACACGTGATCTTCTGCCAGCCCGACCGCCAGGTCCGCCTGGCCGGATTCAAAGCCCAAGGAGCTTCCGCCGATGCGAACCGTCGCCATCGCGATTTTTCAGGACGTGCAGGCACTCGACGTGGCAGGACCCGCTGATGTATTCGCCGAAGCCAATACGTTCTTGCCGCGCGACGCGCTCTACCATCTCGAACTGGTCAGCACCGGCCAAGCGAACGTTCGGGCGTCGAATGGCACGCGTCTCTTTGCCGATCGCGTGTGGAACGGATCGGCCGATCGCTATCACACGGCGCTTGTCGCTGGGGGCCCGTTACTCCCGACACAGCCCGCCGACGCAAGACTTTCCGCGTGGCTGGTCGAAGTCGCGGCTCAATGCGAACGCTACGGCTCGATTTGCACCGGCGCGTTCGCGCTGGGTCATGCGGGTCTGCTTGACCACCGGAACGTTACGACGCACTGGCAGAACGCCCGGCAACTCGCGCAGCAGTTCCCGCGCTCGCATGTCGACTTCGACCGGATCTATATCCGTGATGAGCGTCTGCTGACATCAGCCGGCGTGACCGCCGGCATCGACCTCGCGCTCGCGCTCATCGCCGAGGATCACGGCGCAGCGCTTGCGCTTCAGGTCGCAAAGCGGCTCGTCGTCTACGCGCAGCGGCGCGGCGGCCAGTCACAGTTCAGCCCTTATCTCAGCGCGCCCGTGGACGGCTCACCCGTCGCCACCGTGCAGAACTACGTGATGGAAAACATCGCGAAACCACTGACGGTCGAAGAGCTCGCCCGGGTCGCGGGCATGAGCACGCGAAGCTTCGCGCGCGCGTTCGCGGAATCGGCTGCGATCACGCCTCACGAGTTCGTCGAGCGCGCGCGGGTGGATGCCGCGCGTCGAGCGCTGGAGAGCAGCGATGCGCCGCTCAAAACGATCGCGTATGAATGCGGCTTTGGCAGCGCCGACCGGATGCGTCTCGTGTTCGCACGGCGGCTCGGCGTTTCGCCCGCGGACTATCGGGCGAGTTTTCTGGCGCGCTGAGCGTAGCGCCGATTTCGCGGAGGGTATGCGCAGCTATACCTTCACCTTCGCAGCCACCTGGGCAATCCGGTGGCGGACCACGCCAATCGCCTGTTTGAGGACGTACACGTCCTGGAAATAGCGATACGGAATCCGTATCTGGCTGGCATGCGCGTCGATGTTCTCGATTTCATCGTGCCATTGCGCAATCTGGTCGCGGGTCGGTTGCGTGTTTCTCCAGATTTCATCTTCCAGCGATTTGATTTCGCGGTACCAGACCACGAGCCGTTTTTTCATCCGCGCCTCCGCCATGCGCGGCAACGCCTGTAGCAGGCCTAGCAGGAGGGCCGCGAAGGGGACCAGGATCAGCAGGCGCCTTTCGACAAAGCTGGCCAGCCAGAATGGAAGATAGCGCTGCAGGAAGGGACGACCGGATTTGAAATAACGCGTGCTTTCGTCGGAAATGGGAAATTCTTCGGTATTCAGGTTGGGAAACGTGCCGAGCGGCGTAAAGTAATCTTCGCCGCCGTGGACCGTTCTGGCCGCGTCCAGCAGCAGATAAGCGAGAGCAGGATGCAGGGTATCTTTGGACACGAGCAGCGCGGTAGCGGCGACCAGGGTGACATCGGCATGCGGAAGATCGTTGACGATGCTCGTCGAGCCGCGCGGGAAAATAACTTTCGAGAGCGACGGGAATTTTTGCACCAGGGCGTCGGCCTGGGCAAAACTCATCAGCCTCAAATTGCTGTTCAGCAGCGTTTTCTGCATCGATGCATCGGGCCTGCCGATAAAGAATGCAGCATCCAGCTGGCCATTTTCGAGGCCTTCATACGCCTTGCCTGCATCCATTTCAAGCAGCGCGGTATTGTCGCGGGTGATGCCGCTATAGGCGAGCAGCACTGACGCGACGTTGAGCAGGCCGCTGCCGGGCACGCCGATGGAAATTCTTTTTCCGCGCAGCTGGGCCAGGCGGTCAATGGTGGCGTCGCCACGATAGAACACCCATATCGGTTCGTACGAGACCGCAGCGATCGTCTGCAGATTGTCTGTTTCTTTCGGGCTGGTGGTGCCTGACTGGATAAAGCCGACTTCGTATTCGCTGTCAGCATCCTTCAGGCGCTGATAGTTTTCGATCGATCCGGAAGAACTGCGGATATCGAGCGTGATGCCTTCGCGTTTCAGGACGGGGGCATAGCGATCCGCGAAGCCGCGATAGATACCCTTGTCCGCTCCCGTTGTGATGACGATCGTACGCTGGATGGCGGGCTTGAGTACCGTCGCCAGCCCCCAGCCTGATGCGGCCAGCAGCAATATCACGCAGATGATGAGAAGCCGCCTGCGCCCCGGTGTCATCGGGGGTTTCCGGCTGCGATAAAGCGCTGGGTTGTGCCTCGCCATTGTTCGGTCTCTCCCGTCAGGGGCGCTCCAGCGCGGGGTGGACTGGGGCCACGCGTTTGTGTGGAAGCGCCGGTGACGCCGCGGAGTTCGTCACCTGAACCGTCTGGCTTGCCGGCCCGCTGATAGTGTCGAATACCAGGCTTGATGATGCAGCCGCCTGCGCACCTTGTCTATACGCGGATTCGGGCTCGCCATTGTCGATCGATTCTTTCGCATTCCAGACCCTGCGATAAACGATTGCCTTATTGCGCACCTGCTAAAGTTGGGTAAGCCTCGTGTCGAGCGTTGGCAGGCCCGGGTTCAATGAAGTCGAATGCGAAGGCGTTCCCCGGCCAGCATGGTCAATCAGTAAGGATGGGGTCGAATGGATCGGTCAGAGCGAAAGGTGTCCGTTGTCACGGGCGCATCAGGGGGGATCGGGCGCTGGATCGCGCTCGGACTTGCGCGCGCTGGTCACCACGTGGTTCTGGTGTGCCGGGACGCAGCACGAGGAGAAGCCACCGCCGCGTGGATTGCCCAGCATGCGCCTGCTTCCAGCACCGAACTGAGGCTGGTCGACCTGAGTTCGCTGTACGCAACACGAGACCTCGGCCAGGAGATCGTCGCGACCCATCCGCGGCTTTCGCTTCTCGTCAACAATGCGGGCATTTTCACGGCCCGGCGGCAGTTGACGGCGGAGGGTCTCGAAATGGTATTGGCGGTGAACCATCTCGCTCCGTTCGTCCTCACTGGCGCTCTTGAGGGTGCGTTGCGGGCAGGCAGCCCGTCGCGGATCGTGAACGTGGGCTCATCGACCTCAGACCACGCCCGGATCGATTCCGAAGATCTGGAACTTCGCCAGCACTGGGGCATGGTGCGAGCCTACGGACAATCGAAGCTCGCGATGATGATGTCGACGTTTGCGCGAGCGGAGCGTCTGCGCGGTACCGGCGTTGTCGCCAACGTTGTACATCCGGGCACCGTTGCGACCGGTCTCATTCGGGAAAAAGGGGCGATTGGAGTCGCGTGGCGACTCATGGCCCCGTTCCTGCGGACCGAAGAGCAAGGCGCGGATACACCGCTACACGTGGCATTGTCGCCGGCGTGGGCGACGACTACAGGCGCCTATGCTAAAGACCGCGCCGCCGTCCGCCCGAACGCGCGTGCGCTCGATCCTGTGCTTGTGGCGAAGGTCGACGCGGCCACGCTCGCGTTGGTGGCACAGACCGCCCCTGCGCGGCTGGGGGACTAATGCAGTTGTAGTGGACACGTCCGCCAGCGCTCAGGTCACGACGTCCTCTGAACGGAAGCATCTTCCACGGGGAGGGTCGGCGCAGCCGCCGATGTAGCAGGCAATTCCTGGCGCTTTTCCCCTTTCGACCGGATGAGCATGCGCAGGATACGAACGTGGATGCTGCTGCGTCGGGCCTGTGCGTCATAGGCGCCCCGCACTGGAGAAGCGTGGTCAGAGGCGGCGAACAAGGTGGGGTTGTGTCGCTCCAGCGACGCCGCCTGACTGGTAAGCTGGCCTTCGTAGCCCAGCTTGCAGATCGCCCGGTTCACGAGGCCCGGAACGAACCGGACGCTACTTGAGAACAGTATTGTGGTGAAGGTCACCGGCATCTCGGCGCGGCCAGAGATCACCGCGAGACGGATTGCCTCAGCCATGATTTCGGGCTGGTAGACCGGTGACATCGGCCGCCCCACTTGTCCCATATGCGATATGGCGTGGTCAAAGAACGGCGTGTTCACTGCTGGAGGGAAAATCGTGGTCAGCCGCACACGACTACCGTCCTGGGACAACTCTGCACGAATCGACTGGCCGAAGCCGCGCACGGCGTGCTTTGCTCCGGAATAGGAGGACAGCAGTGGCATGCCGTGAAATGCGACCGCCGAGCACACGTTGACAATTGAGCCGTGATCGCGCGGCACCATGCGTCGCAACGCGACACGCGTGCCGTTCACCGTACCGAGGTAGGTCACGTCGGTGACACGCCGGAACTCGTCTGCGGGCGTATCCAGAAAGCGTCCGTAGGTGCCGTTGCCCGCGCAGTTCACCCACGCGTCGATCGGTCCGAGCGCCTCTTCAATGTGTGCAGCTGCGGCTTCCAGTGCATCCAGGTCGGTGACATCAGCCTGCGCCATCGCGGCCATGCTGCCATGACGTTCGACATCGTCGAATGCTGCCTGTAATCCAGCGTGACCGCGCGCGATCAGGCCTACCCGCCAGCCATGTTGCGCGAACAGGCCGGCGGCGGAGCGCCCGATCCCGGATGAAGCGCCCGTGATGACAATCACGGCTGGCCTGCCCGCCACAGCCGGACCTGGGTCGTGGATGGATCGCTTCGGGAATGTGCGCGCGCCCGGCATTTCAGTCCCTGGATTGGAGTCCTTCGAAAGAATATTCGACGGCGTGTGTTCGCGGTATTGGACTTTGGACTAATCGGGCCGTGTTGGGTTCGACATCGCGCGGGCGGCAAGGAAACGGTCCCTCCGTGCCCTGTGAAATACCAGCACGGTGAGGCACCACTTCTGTGCGGTGCGCCGTTGTGGCACATTCATGGAGACGCCCGACTCGTCGACGGGGAGGCCGGATTTTGACAATCCGAAAGCCTCTCTGACTGCGCGCCCTTTCGATGCGTTCGACCTCGACAGCATGCCTGTTGTTGGGATCGGCGTGCAAAGTCTCTGGTAGCTACGTGCCGCGCGCCCCGTTCGTTTCACTCGTGATTGCCAATGAGGAAAATCATGGACACACCGACACACCCTGTCGTCAATATCGCCGACGTGGAACTGTTGCCTCGGCCACCCGGGTTCGCGCCGACCGGCGCAGCCGCTGAACGGTATGACGCGAAGGTGGGCTTCATCGGACCACGCATCGGCGCGAAGCAACTTGGCTACAACATCACCGCGATCTCGCCGGGCAAGCGGGCCTTCCCTTTTCACAACCATCTTGCGAACGAAGAGATGTTCTTCGTACTCGCGGGTACGGGCGAGATTCGCATCGGGGACCGCACGTTTCCCATCACGCCGGGCGATGTGATCGCCTGCCCTGCTGGTGGAAAGGACACAGCGCACCAGATCGTCAATACCGGCCCTGACGAACTGCGCTATCTCGCTGTGAGCACGCGGGTGTCACCTGAGATTGCCGAGTACCCGGATGCGGGCAGCTTTGGTGTGCTGGCCGAACGACCGTCTGGATCGGACGGGCAGCCCGGCATGCTGATGTTCATCGGGCGTGAAGGGGAAGGCCTTGGGTACTGGGAGAATACGTGAGGGGGTTTGCGTCGGGAAAGTGATAGAGCGACTGAAGACGCCAACTCTGCAAGGCACTGGCACCGTTGCTGCGGAGCGATCGGCAGGTCGTCGCCTACCTGAAGCGCCGGGCGTATTGTGCGTGAAAGCTCAAACTGGGTCTCCGCAAAGCATGCGCTATCCAACGCTGAATGGCGACTCGTTCATCCGGTCTGGACTAGCCTCGGATGAACGATTGACACAGCCTGCCGTTATGCAGCGACGGAGCCTGCAACATGCGCGCCGGAACCACGCGATGCGTGCTCTGAAGCAACGCCACGCATGCGCGAAGCGGCAGCACTGTGCTGCCGGCCTGACATTGCTGCAGCCACCCCATCAAGCCGAAACACCGCCACCGCATCGCGCAGCACATCCGCCTGCCCTTCAAGCGATTTCGCCGCAGCCGCCGCTTCTTCAACCAGCGCTGCGTTGTGCTGCGTGACTTCGTCGATCTGCGTGATCGCCTTGTTGACCTGATCGATGCCGTCGCTCTGTTCGAGCGCAGCGGCTTCGATTTCGCTCATGATGCCCGTCACGCGGCCGACCGAGTCCATCGCTTCCTGCATCGTGCGACGCGCCTCGGCAACCAGCGATGCGCCTTCCTGCACTTTCGACGCCGAATCGCCGATCAGTTCCTTGATCTCCTTCGCCGCCGTGCCCGAGCGCTGCGCGAGGCTACGCACTTCCGACGCGACGACCGCGAAGCCACGTCCCTGCTCTCCCGCGCGCGCTGCTTCGACTGCAGCGTTGAGCGCGAGAATGTTCGTCTGGAATGCGATGCCTTCGATCATGCCGATGATCTCCGTCACCTTGCGCGACGAATCGGAGATGCCGTCCATCGTTTGCGTCACGCGGGCGACGACGTTGCCGCCGCGCGTGACCGTTTCCAGCGCGCCCTGCGCGAGACGGCTCGCCTGCTTTGCGTTGTCGGTGTTCTGCTTGACCGTCGCCGACAGCTCTTCCATGCTCGCCGCCGTCTGCTGAAGCGCCGCGGCCTGCTGCTCCGTGCGGGCCGACAGATCGGCATTGCCCGACGCGATCTCGTTCGCGCCCAGCGTGATCGCGCTTGTGCTGCCACGCACTTTCGATACCGTGTCGACGAGACCGTCGCGCATCTGCGTCAGCGCCGACAGCAACTGGCCCATTTCATTGCGCGACTTCGAAGCGACCGAAATCGTCAGATCGCCGGCCGCGATGCTGCGGAAATGCGCGATCGTCTGATTGACCGGGCGGATCAGCGCCACCGACAAACCGACGCGCGCCAGCAGTGCAATCACGATGGCAATCGCGCCGATGCCGCCGAACAGAAACGTCGCCATCGTGACGCGCTGCGCGGAGGCGCCGGCTGCGCGCTCCTGCTCGACGGCCTGCACGCGTTCGAGCGATGCGATCGCTTTCGCGTAGGCCGCGTAGTACGTGTTGGCCGTTTCGCCCTGGATCGTGCGGAACGTGTTGAAGTCGTAATCGGTGAGCGCCTTGAATTCCGGTTCGATCGCCTTGTCGACGAGCGCGCTGCGCGCCGCGTCGACGGCCTGCGCCTGCTGCTTTTCGTCTTCGCTGGCAAACGGGCCGCTGGCGTAGCTGCGGAAGTCGCGCGTCGATTCTTCGAGGACCTTGTGGGCGGCCGGGATCAGGTCGTCGGTTTGCTTGCCGACGCTGAAGAGTGTTTCGTAGCTGCCGAGCGCCAGCCGCGCCTGCAGCAGCTTCTCCGAACTCGCCTTCAGGTGCGACAGTGCGGCCGCACTGCGCTGGGCTTCCTCGAGCCCACTGTTCGTGAGCTTGAGCGCGGCATAACCGACGCCGATCACGGTCAGCAGGAAAGCGACGAAAACGCTGATAACCAGCGTCAGTCCACCGCGGATGGTGATGTTGTTTAGCATTGTTTCTCCGGAACTTCGGGGTCGAGCGGCAGCTGGCGCGTTGTCGGATGGTTCGAAACCCGCGCCATCTGTGCATTAACGGCATGCTTCGGCGCAGGCTTGATTGGGGGAATCCATGACAGACATGGCCTTTTCGGGCAGTTGCCGACCCTTTAGATCACTATTTGGGATGTAACGGACTATCCTGAGCAGGCGGCGTGCGATCCCGCTTTCGCTGGATGTCGTGTGTTTCGTTTGTATAATTCGGCGTCTTCGCTCAGGTCACTTTCATGCTCAGTTTCGCGCTCGGCTTTCTCGTTTCACTGCTGGTCACGCTGTTGATCGTGCGCTACGCGCATCTGCATGAAAAATTCTCCACGGACACCGATCTCGCCGGCGTGCAGAAATTCCACGCGCGCCCCGTGCCGCGTATTGGCGGGACGGGGATTCTGCTTGGGCTGATTGTTTCTGCGTTGCAGTTGCATCGCGCGTATCCGGCCGTTTCGGGCGGGATTCTGGGGCTTGTGGCGTGTGGAATGCCGGCGTTTGTTTCAGGGATGGTCGAGGACGTCACCAAGCGCGTGTCGCCGCTGGTTCGCCTGATTTGCACGATGGCCGCCGCGGCGCTCGCGTTTTTTCTGCTCGATATTGGCGTGACGCGGATCAGCGTGCCGCCGCTCGATTTTCTGCTGTCTTACGCAGTGATTTCGTGTGCTGTCACTGTGCTCGCGGTGGCAGCGCTGGCCAATGCGATCAATATCATCGACGGTTTCAACGGACTCGCTTCGATGGTCGCGTTCATGATGTTCGCCTCGATGGCGTATGTCGCGTTTCAGGTTTCGGATCCGGTGGTGCTGTCCGCCTCGCTCATCATGATGGGCGCGGTGATGGGATTCTTTATCTGGAATTTTCCCGCGGGTTTGATTTTTCTCGGCGATGGCGGGGCTTATTTTATTGGGTTCATGCTGGCTGAGCTTTCTATCATGTTGGTCATGCGCAATCGCGATGTGTCGGCTTGGTATCCGGTTTTGCTGTTTATGTATCCGATCTTCGAGACGTGTTTCTCGATCTATAGAAAGAAGTTTATTCGCGGGATGTCGCCTGGGATTCCCGATGGCGTGCACCTGCATATGCTCGTTTATAAGCGGTTGATGCGGTGGGCTGTGGGGGTGAGGACTGCGAGGGAGTTGACCAGGCGGAATTCTTTAACGTCGCCTTATTTGTGGCTTCTCTGTTTGGTCGCTGTGATCCCCGCTACGCTATTCTGGCGGCATACGGTGCATCTGTTTTGCTTTGTTGTTGTGTTTGCCGCGACGTATGTGTGGCTTTATGTGAGCATCGTGCGGTTCAAGTCGCCGCGGTGGTTGGTGGTGAGGAAGAAAACTCGCTGAAATTTAGCTTGGCGAGCAACAATTCGCGTTCGATTGCGATCGCAGCAAACATACGGTCGTTTGCATAAATCCAGATCGGCCGCTCGCATTCGAAGGCCGCAGGGTCATCGCGGATCGCTCTGCCCGGTTCAATGAAAAGAACAGGATGTGCAGCGATGTCAGAGTGCACCCCGCAATCTCAACTAGAAAGGTTTTATATGTGCGGCATTGTCGGCGCGGTTGCGCAACGTAACATCGTCCCGGTTCTGATCGAAGGACTGCGACGCCTCGAATATCGCGGCTACGATTCCTGTGGCGTCGCCGTGCTGGCGGGCGGTGAGCCGCATCGCGCGCGCAGCGTGGCGCGCGTCGCCGATCTCGACGCGCAGGTGCGCGAGACGCATCTTGAAGGCGTCACGGGCATCGCGCACACGCGCTGGGCGACGCATGGCGCGCCCGTCACGAACAACGCGCATCCGATCTTCTCGCGCAACGCGCTGGCGCTCGTGCACAACGGCATCATCGAGAACTACGAGTCGCTGCGTGAAACGCTGCGCGGCAAGGGCTATGAGTTCGTCTCGCAGACCGACACCGAAGTGATCGCGCATCTGATCCACAGCCTGTATCGCGGCGATCTGTTCGCAGCGGTGCGCGAAGCCGTGCAGCAGTTGCATGGCGCTTACGCGATCGCGGTCGAGCACAAGGACCAGCCGAACACGGTGGTCGGCGCGCGTCAGGGCTCGCCGCTTGTCGTCGGTCTCGGCGATGGCGAGAACTTCCTCGCTTCCGATGCACTCGCGCTTGCCGGCAGCACCGAACGCTTCATCTTCCTCGAAGAAGGCGATGTCTGCGAACTGACGCTCGAACGCGTGCGGATCGCCGATCGCGACGGCAACGACGTGCAGCGTGAAGTGCGCACGGTCGCGGCATATGGCGGCGCGGTCGAACTCGGACCGTATCGTCACTTCATGCAGAAGGAAATTTTTGAGCAACCGCGCGCGATCAGCGACACGATTCCGCAAGCCGATTCATTCGATGCATCCCTGTTTGGCGAGGCCGCGGCCCGGGCGTTTGGCGAGATCGACAACCTGCTGATTCTTGCCTGCGGCACGAGCTACTACTCGGGGCTGACCGCGAAGTACTGGCTCGAATCGATTGCGAAGATTCCGACGCAGGTCGAGATTGCGAGCGAATATCGCTATCGCGATTCGGTGCCCAATCCGAAGTCGCTGGTGGTGGTGATCTCGCAGTCGGGTGAGACGGCCGATACATTGGCTGCGCTCAAGCATGCGCAGTCGCTCGGGCACAGGCACACGCTCTCCGTGTGCAACGTGGGCACGAGCGCGATGGTACGGCTCACCGAACTGTCATTCCTGACGCATGCAGGAACCGAGATTGGCGTGGCATCGACGAAGGCATTCACGACGCAGCTCGTCGCGCTGTTCGTGCTGGCCGCGACGCTCGGCAAATTGCGCGGGCACGTCGACGCTTCGCTCGAAGCAGAATACGTGCGCCAGTTGCGCCATCTGCCGGCTGCGCTTAACAGCGTGCTGGCGCTGGAACCGCAGATCATCGCGTGGTCGGAAGATTTTTCGCGCAAGGAAAATGCGTTGTTCCTCGGGCGCGGTCTGCATTACCCGATCGCACTGGAAGGCGCGCTGAAGCTCAAGGAGATCTCGTACATCCACGCCGAAGCGTATCCGGCGGGTGAACTCAAGCACGGGCCGCTTGCACTGGTCACTGAAGCGATGCCGGTCGTGACGGTCGCGCCGAACGATGCGTTGCTTGAGAAGCTCAAGTCGAACATGCAGGAAGTGCGCGCGCGTGGCGGTGAGCTGTATGTGTTCGCCGATGCCGATACGCGCATCGTCAGCGAAGATGGCCTTCACGTGATCCGCATGCCGGAGCACTATGGGTTGCTCTCGCCGATCCTGCATGTGGTGCCGCTGCAGTTGCTGGCGTATCACACGGCGTGTTCTCGTGAGACGGATGTGGATAAGCCGAGGAATCTGGCGAAGTCGGTAACAGTTGAGTAGAAGTAACTAAGCCAATGAAAAATGCCAAAAGTCGCTCTCATTCTGGGCGACCCCTGGCGCTGGCAGCCTGACAGCAGATCGAAGCGCAAGAACAATGGCGACGGAGCAAATAGGTCGTAAAGCTCTCCTGGTTTCGTGCTGCTGCTTAGGCCCGGCAGTGGAAAGCCCTCTGCGCGCGATGTGCTTCGAAGGTATCGTACGGAGCCACCGGGCAACCTTGGGGATAGTTGAGGATGATCCGGGCGTTGTCAAAAAAGCCGCCCCGCTGAGCGAGTGAGGACTTCAATCCTGATTTACTGAACCAGGACATGGTTGGCGTGTACAATTATTGACCGAAAAATCGCCGCAGGGCGTAGGTGCCACCGCGACGCAAGCTAATAGCTGCTCGCCCCCTAATTTAGGCACCTCTATCGTCGTAGGCGAGACAGGCGCTGCCTCGGCTGACCCTGAGTTCATATTGCGCCCAGCCAGAAGATACTCGATCGAGCGAAAACTGTATGTCTGAATCGCCGCCAAAGAAACAGGTAGATGGGCATCCGACCCAAGGAATTTCCGTTGTAGTTCCGGTGTATCGTTCCGCGCCAACGCTCGTGCCGTTGATCGAACGATTGACGCCAGTGCTCAAGAGCGCCGCAGAGCCCTACGAAGTGATTTTAGTGGAAGATGGCGGCCTGGACGGATCATGGCAAGTTATCGAAATGCTTGCCGAAAATGACGCGCATGTGCGAGGTATCCGACTTGGTCGTAACTACGGTCAACATAACGCGCTGCTATGCGGCATTCGTTTGGCCCGCTACTCCGTGATAGTGACACTGGACGACGATCTCCAACACCCGCCTGAGGAAATTCCGAAACTGCTGGAACGACTCAATGCCGGATTCGACGTTGTCTACGGCGCACCGGAACGTGAGCAGCACAGTTTCTGGCGCGACCGGGCATCGGTAATCACCAAGATAGCGCTACAAAGCACGATGGGTGTCGAGACCGCTCGCCACGTCAGCGCGTTTCGCGTGTTTCGCAGCGCGCTCCGCGATGCATTCTCTGCTTATCGAAGCCCTTTCGTCTCCATTGATGTGCTGCTGACATGGAGCACAACACGCTTCACGCACGTGACCGTTCGCCACGATCCGCGCGAGATCGGCGTATCTAACTATACCTTCCGGAAACTCTTCAACCATGCGATGAACATGGTGACCGGGTTCAGCACGGTACCTTTACAGATCGCCAGCCTCGTCGGCTTCGGGTTTACATTGCTCGGGGTCGGCTTATTCTGTTACGTCCTCGCGCGCTACTTCATCAATGGCACTAGCGTTCCGGGCTTCCCTTTTCTTGCGTCGATCATCGCAATCTTCTCTGGCGCACAATTGTTTGCCCTTGGCATGATCGGAGAATATCTGGCGCGTATGCATTTCCGGAGTATGGGGCGACCAGCATACGCAATAGCCCACGTGCTCGGAGATCCCGACGAGCACGGCACCGTCGACGTCGGGCAGGCATCATACAAGTGAAAAAGCTCACTTTGTTTTTGATGACGAAGAAGGGATACAGCCTGCTAGTCGACACGATCATCCGGTATCACTCCTTGTTCGAAGTCGTTGTCATTGGGCGCGATGCTGCACTCGACGACGACTACCGGGATGAAATCGTTGCGCTTTGCGATGAGCACCGCATTGCGTGGTGTGATCGTTCACCAGACCTCAGTATTCAAACTGAGTTTGCCATGGCAGTCTCGTGGCGCTGGCTGATAGACTTCCCACCGGATCGCCTGATTGTTTTTCACGACTCTCTACTGCCGCGTTATCGGGGATTCAACCCGCTGGTTTCGTGCTTGATTAATGGCGACTCCCAAATAGGCGTAACCGCCCTTCTCGGTGGCGAGCGTTACGACTCAGGTCCGATACTCGCGCAGTCGGCAACGAGCATCGAATATCCGTGCACGATTGCCAAGGCAATCGACGCCACCGCTAACAACTATCGCGAAGTTGCGATCTCTGTGCTTGAGCAGCTCGCCACCGGGCGCCCCCTTGTCGGCGTCCCTCAAGATGATACGGAGGCAAGCTTCAGCCTCTGGCGAGACGAGGAAGACTATCGGGTTCCGTGGGACCGACCGGCTGACTGGCTCGCACGCTTTATTGATGCAGTAGGGCCGCCTTATAAGGGGGCTCTTACATTTGTGAACGGCAGGCCGGCCCGAATCGTCGCCGCCCAGTGTCTTCCGGACGTCCGGATTGAAAACCGTCAGTCCGGAAAGGTGGTGTGGACGGATGGCGGGTATCCCGTAGTGGTCTGCGTCGATGGACTGTTACGCATCACCGGACTCGTCGACGACCAGTCCCGTGAGTCGCTGCTACCGCTCGAGCGGTTCCGTACTCGCTTCACTTGATTGAGCGACTCCAAAATGCGCACTGCTGACCAGCTTGTACGTTTCGCAATCGTCGGTGTTGCTTCGAACGCAGTCCTTTACATGCTCTATCTGGCAGCGACGGAGGCCGGGGTTGAGCACAAAGGCGCAATGACTGGCGTGTTTGCGTTGGGAATATTGCAAACGTTTCTTTTTAACAAGAACTGGTCCTTCAGGGATCGAAGCACCCGGGCTTCCACGTTCGTTCGCTACATGATTGCATATAGCGCTGCCTATGGGATTAACCTTGTAGCAATGCTAGTACTGGTAGATCGGTATCATTTTCCAGATCGCGGAGTGCAGGCGGTGATGATCATTGTCGTAGCGCTTTTTTTATTTGCGGCGCTACGGTTCTGGGTCTTCCCCGCGTCTCGCCGATCGTTTGCGGAACAAGAATGAAACTTTGTCCAACCTGCGGGAGCGCCACCATGGATGATGGATGGCACTGCCACACATGCGGCGTAGCAGCTCCCAAAATCGGGAGCTTCCTGTCTCTCTGTGCTGAAACGACAGCCAACAGGGGTGGCTTTCGCCCCGAGTACTTTGAGCGGCTTGCCGAGGTTGAAGAGCACAACTTCTGGTTCCGCGCACGCAATCGGTTAATCGCGTGGGCCGCCGCTCCTTACTTGAGGCCAGGGACACACTTCTGCGAAATCGGCTGCGGAACGGGTTTCGTTCTTTCCGGGCTCGCGAGAACATTTCCGACGGCACGGTTTTCTGCCACCGAGATTTACGCCGATGCGCTGACTTTTGCGTCCAGCCGCGTCCCCGCTGCGTCGCTATATCAAATGGATGCGCGCCGAATTCCGTTCGCTGACGAGTTCGACGTGGTGGGCGTTTTTGATGTGCTAGAACATATCGAAGAGGACGAACGTGTTCTTCTCGAAATTCATCGTGCACTCGTAGCGCAAGGCCGGCTAATCATTACCGTCCCGCAGCATCCGTTTATGTGGAGCCAGCAGGACGAACATGCCTGCCACGTACGTCGTTATCGTGCACAGGAAATTAGTCAGAAATTAGAAGCGGCGGGGTTCACAGTTAAGTTGACAACTTCATTCGTCAGTCTGCTATTTCCTTTAATGTATATGACCCGCCTCCGCCAACGCGTAAGCGATGCCGACTATGACATGACCGCCGACCTACGACTTGGACGACTCACCAATGGCGTACTGGAACGCACGATGGCGATCGAGGCCGCATTGATTCGGCAAGGTCTTCGCTTTCCGTTTGGCGGTTCTCTGCTCGTCGTCGCCCAAAAGAGAGATTGATCACTATGACACCCAGCGCCGTGTTCGCGATCCCATTCAACCGTCCCTTTATGACGGGCAAGGAAATATCGTACATCGCCGAAGCGCACGCGCTTGGCAACCTCGCAGGTGATGGCCCGTTCACTGACCGCTGCCAAACGTTGCTCCGCTCACACACCGGCGTAATGCAAGTGCTGCTCACCCACTCTTGTACCGCCGCACTTGAGATGGCCGCCCTTCTGCTCGAACTACAGCCCGGTGACGAAGTAATCATGCCGTCCTACACTTTCGTGTCGACGGCAAACGCGTTTGCACTACGCGGCGCAATCCCAGTCTTCGTTGACATCAGGCCAGACACGCTGAATATAGACGAGCAACTGGTCGAAGATGCGATTACCGCGCGGACTCGAGCGATCGTCGTTGTCCACTATGCCGGCGTCGCATGTGAGATGGACACCCTGCTCGCCTTGGCCAATCAGTATGGTCTTGTTGTGATCGAGGACGCCGCTCAGGGCGTGATGTCCTCATACAAAGGACGCGCACTGGGCGCATTGGGGCAACTCGGCGCGTACAGTTTCCACGAGACCAAGAACATCATCAGCGGTGAGGGAGGCGCATTGCTGGTAAACCGCGACGACTTCCGCCTTCAGGCCGAAATCATCCGGGAAAAAGGCACTGACAGGAGCCGGTTTTTCAGAGGTGAAGTGGACAAATACACATGGCAATCGATCGGATCTTCGTTTCTGCCTAGTGAACTCACTGCTGCGTTTCTCTGCGCACAACTGGAAGAGGCCGCAAACTTGACAGCGCGTCGCGTTGATCTCTGGAACAACTATCACGCGCTGCTGGTAAGACTCGAAGAGGCGGGCTTTTTGCGGCGCCCGATCATTCCGACCGGTTGCGTACACAACGGCCACATGTACTACGTGATCCTGGATCGGAAAGTCAGCCGACAACGCGTACTCCATTCACTAAAGACGGCCGGTATACATGCGGTGTTTCACTACGTCCCGCTGCACTCCGCACCGGCCGCGCAGAAACTTGGTCGCCAGCAGGGACAATTAAATGTGACGGATGATCTGGCAAGTCGTCTGGTGCGACTGCCCATGTGGATCGGGCTCACGAGCGAACAGCAAGGCCGCGTGGTCGATGCACTCTCGTCGGCTATCGCTGCAGAGGGTGCGTGATGATCTGGTCGCGGATAAGAACCCCGCTACGAGTGCTGATACTCGGGCTCTGTATCTGCGTCTTTGCTGCCTATCTTGTGCCTGAGTGGCGCGCACTTTCTGACGTGCACTCGTATTTCTACCAGAATGCATGGGATGAATATGTGTACATGTCATGGCAAGGCGCTTTGGGTGCACGACATATTCCTGGCTACTATCCACTCTATCTTGTCGTGGAGTTGCAAAAGCTTGGAATATCTGGATCGATCCAAAATCTTGCATTTGACACCCTGCTGCCGCCCCTGACAGCCTATTTCATATATCGCTCTCTTCGATTGTGTGGCATAGAGGCGCTTCGCGCATGTAGCTATTCGGTCATCATTTGTTTCGCATCGGTCTTGTTCAATGCGACCAATCCTCTCCTCACAACATTCCTCTCTAAACACGATCCAGCGGCCACGCTCATGGGTGGCTGGGAAGACTACCCGTCTATTCTCCGAACTCCGAGTCCCCAAACATCTTATCTGTTTATTGCGATGGCCTTGTTCGGTTTTCTCCGATATCGCAAGCCATGGATCCTTTTGACCCCGCTTCCACTGCTTTATTACTACACCGCCATTCCTTTCTGCTTTCTCGTCGCCGGAGGAGCAATCAGCGTACTGACGAGACCGATTCCGATGCAGCCTGTCGCAAGAATCGCGCTTTGCTCATTGATCGCGTTCATCTCAGCTGGCGTTGTTGCTGACGTTCTTTCGAATCACATGGGTCCATATGCGGCGGTACTCCACACAAGCGCAGCGACCTATTTCGAGAGTCACAAGTTTCAGATTCCAATTGTGGCGCTTGCTTGCGGCGGCATTTTTTTCTTCGTCAACGCAACGGGTATCGCGCGTAATCGTGCTCCTTGGACCCACTGGATGCTTTGGGTGTGTGCCGCGACGTTCGCGACGGGCAACCTCCAGCTGATCACCGGCACGATGATCTCTCAAAAAAACTACTACGACTATGGCGTGAGTATTCTGGGAGGCATGGCAATCGCACTGATTTTGGAGGTGATCGCGAGTGAGGTGGCAAATGCTGTGGCAACAATCATGGTGCTCGCTGTCGTTGCGTACTTTACGATGACCAGTCAGTTGCCTTGGTACCGTCTTTCGATTGATGTGACACGACAGGCGGCACCGGTCATCGAACCAGCGCGAAAAGATCCTCAGCACGCGGTAGTTACTGATTGGATGATCTCATCCATCGTTACGTACGGAACCGCAAAAATGATTGCTCCGCCGCTGTCATTTCAGAATGTCTACCCTTTCGTCGAGCGACAGTGTGATCTTAATGGGATGCTGGAGGACAGTGCACTGGCTTATGCAATGACACAGTTAGGGATACAAAGCGCTACGTTCAAAAGTCTCAGCGATATGCGGGAGCTAGCACGTCAATTCAGTGACATCACAAAGGCGCAACCGTACAAAAACCTAGAATATTGCCAACCGACACGCTACGAGCCGGCCGGCTTTCGATTACTATCTGTGGCTCCCTAAGCGGCTTCCTTTCTTCCGTCGCAACGCCCCCGCGACAATGTGACAGGATTGGCCCAGATGCAGGTTCGCCGCTGACTGAATAGAGCGAGTGATGTGTGAACGGACGGAAGCCGTTTCAGCACGCACGGGAATCGCGAGTTGCTTCATGTGGCGCCCTTTAACCTGGTTCGCTTCGGTCGGGCTGCGTTAAAATACAGCGCAGCAGCGATGTCACCCGCGTCCGTAGGTCTACCGGATCGATCGATAGCGCGAGCCATTGAGTTCAGCGCTATCGAAGTCTCGGGTTCAGTAGCGAGTGCTGACGCCGTATAAATACCACGTCGCAGGCCCAAGCCAATCATTGACCCTCGACGCTAAGCCCACAATTCCGATACCTTCACGCCCATTAGGACAGAGCGAGCCGTCTACGTTACCGGGTAAGATTTACGGCATCGCATCATGTTCCAGCGGGTATCGGGCCAGCAGGAATTTCCGCCTTTCGGCACGTTTTGCGACAAATCGCGGCGCAAACACGAGGTATCATCCGCCTGAAGGAATGAAACGATGGAATGTACATGAAAGAGTTAGCTGTAGTTGGAATTGGAATCCTTTCCTTCATGATGTGCGGCGCCGCAGCGCTCGTGTTCCGGTTGAACCTCCAGCGCGACGCGGTCTTCGCGTTTTTCGCTCTCCAGGCTTTCGCCTACCTTCTCGTGTCTCCCGCCCTGACCGTCTTGTTAGAGAGCGACAAGGTTACTGGGAACTATCCGTGGTTCTGGACATGGACACTCCTTCTCTACTTTCCCTTACTGTTCGCAAGTTACGGAGCGCTCGTTGCGCGCCTGCCGGGTATCGCAGGAATACAGCTGGCCTATAAGAGCCGGCGGAGTGTGGTGTTGTTCGGCGTGGTTTCCATATCTCTGCTTGCTCTGTATTACGCGCGCGCCCTGTCAGTCGGCTATTTCTTCCGGCGCATCGGGTCTGAGGAGGCTGCACAGCTGTTCGCCAGCCTTGGCTTCGGTGATTTGCTATTAATCAAGTTCCACGATATGGCTGCACCCGCGATTCTGCTACTCTCGGTAGTTGCCATTCGGGAACGTAATGCTCCGGGTTGGATGAAGATTGTGGGCCTCGTTTTCGCCGCGGATGTATTCACATTCGCTATTCTAAATTCCCGAATCACCCTGATAGCGATCTTCGTGTTCATTGGGATAATGATGCTGTGGACCGGCCTGCGACCGATGAGACTGTTCATGCGACTCGTAATCGTGTCCCCGCTGTTCATATATCTGATGATCGTCCTGATCAATTTCCGTTCCGGCTTCCTGGTAGGATCGACCGATTTCATCGCTGCGCTCAACCCGTTCATGGCTAGTCCAGGCCCGTCTCAAGCCACTAGCCACGAGTGGGTGGATCGCGTGAACTGCTTCGACCTAATCCAGATCATGAGTCCCGCCCTTGAGCAGCGAGGATTCCCGATGGGCGGAGCGTGGTACAGCCCATTCATCAGCCTGTTCGGTCCGTTAATTGGATCACCGGAGGCGTCGGCCCTGAAAGCCGCCGGAATGACAACGTCGAAAGCCTACATGATCAGCCACTACACTGATATGGCCGCAATCGACTACCAAAGCTGCGGGTTAACAGATGCCTATGGAAATCTCGGCCCAGGCGGATTCGCCGTGGCTGGCTTCGCAAATGGGATCGTCATGGGGATGGTTACGCGTGCCCTGATGACCGGCGGTCGTGGCTGGAAACTTCTGGCCGTTATCATCGCGGCCTACTACTTCATGCTCTTCGAGCAGGAATTCTTCAACTTCGCAATCGGCTGGATTCGCGTGGTCCCATGGGTGGTCATCCTGGGCGCTGTTATTCCAATTCGATACTTTGATATCGTCTATCGACCGATGGGAATGGCCCGGAAATCCGAGCCTGATTCCGAGCGGAGCCCAGGGGCGACGCCCGTTTAGTCAGGAACACAGAATAGAGACGTTTAAATATTGCAAGCGCTAAACGAATGAATCAGACTTCGGCAAACAAGAAAATCGCCTTTGCGAACGCGCTACGTGGAATTGCCAGCTTGTCTGTTCTGCTGGCCCATTATGTCGTGATGTTCAGCATAATAAAGGGTGCCGTCCAGGGATTTCCACCCGTACCCGGCAACACGTATCCGAGATGGCTTGTTCAACTGGCAATGGTCGCCCCCGACTTTGAAATCGGAGCATTCGGGGTTGCGCTGTTTTTCCTTGTCAGTGGTTTCGTTATCCCCAATTCCATCGCTAGCCTACCCGACTCGTTCCGAGGGCGGCTAGGTTTCGTCGTCGCTCGCATCTTCCGGATCTGGCCTACCTACCTCGTCGGATTCTGTGTCTCCATGTGTGCGCTATGCATCGCGGCAGTCCACTCGAATGCGCTAGCTTACATGCCGTATTGGCACATCACGCTGGAAAATGTCCTCATCCACGCGACGTTATTCCGGGACTGGTTCAATACGCCCATGCTGGACGGAATTGTCTGGACACTCGAAATAGAGATCAAGTTCTACCTGTTCGCCCTGCTGTTTTGGCGCGGTATTGCAAATGGTCGAGCATATGTCTTCGCCGCGATCGCAGTCGCAGCGCTACTGGCGATACCCTACAAGCCGATTGAGATGGTTGGCATGGAGGCGCCCGCGAACTTTCTGTTCGCGTTACGTTTCATTCTTTTTATGTTTATCGGAGTCGCCTTCAACTACCATTTGCGTGGTTTGCTCAACCTGAAGAAGATGTTTTTCTATGCGGCCGCCATGCTACTGATCTTCATCTATTGCTCCATCGAGGAGTCTGCAGAATCGAAGATGACCATCTCCTGTTGTGCGGCTTTTCTTGCATTTCTCGGGTTGTACCTTTTCAAAAGCGGATGGTCGGGTGGGCGGGTTTTCACTTTCCTGGCCGATATCAGCTACCCCATGTACGTATCGCATGCGGTGTTCGGGTACGTTGGAATGCGCTGGATGATCGAAATTGGATTCCCGGCCCTTATCGCCCTTTCCGTTCAGACCGCGGTCACTATTTCGCTGTCGTGGAGCATACATCGGATCATTGAGGCTCCCACGCACCGACTGGGGAAATC
The DNA here is from genome assembly GCF_050436565.1 of Paraburkholderia sp. GAS42. NCBI lineage: Bacteria > Pseudomonadati > Pseudomonadota > Betaproteobacteria > Burkholderiales > Burkholderiaceae > Paraburkholderia > Paraburkholderia sp. GAS42. The sequence goes on from NZ_JBNDML010000006.1 coordinate 32,697, forward strand.
GCTGTCAAAGATAGTGGCAGGTAAGCCCAAGCAGTCCAGCGTCGCCCGCGACGCGATGATTTGATCGCCTTAACGCACAATGCTGGTTCCTTTTAGCTAACCGGCTATACGCGACTTCCTGAAAGCCAAATTTCAGCAGGAACTCAAACCGAAATCTCACGATTCCCGACATACAGGTGATCGCGAATCTCGGCCTCCGGCTTGAACCCGGAGACACATTCGCGCATGACCTCGATGATTGCATCATGGTCGTTGCGCTCGCATGCCACATCCAGCTTCGCGAGATACCGTTCAAGCTGAGCTCGCTCAATGTAGTGTTCGTTCGCCATCAGTATTTTCGGATGGCTGGTGCCCGCCACGTCCTCGCCAATCAGGAGTTCTTCGTAAAGCTTCTCTCCAGGACGAAGACCGGCAAAACGAATCTCGATATCGCCGGCAGGGTCGTTTTCATCACGCACCGAGAATCCGCTCAGATGGATCATCCTGCGCGCTAGGTCGATAATCCTCACCGGCTCGCCCATGTCCAGCACGAAGACTTCGCCGGTCGCGCCAATCGCACCCGCTTGGATCACCAACTGCGCGGCCTCCGGAATCGTCATGAAGTACCGGACAATGTCCGGATGCGTGACAGTCACCGGCCCACCCGCCGCGATCTGCTTGCGAAACAGCGGCACCACCGAACCCGAAGAACCCAGCACATTGCCGAAACGCACCATGCAGAAGCGGGTTTTCACTTCTGTGTCGTGCGCATAGGATTGCAGGACCAGTTCAGCGAAGCGCTTGCTCGCGCCCATCAGGTTAGTTGGCCGCACCGCCTTGTCGGTGGAAATCAGGACGAACGTTTCGACGTTGGCGTCGATTGCCGCCATGGCCGCGGACCGCGTGCCGAAGGTGTTGTTCCGGATACCCTCGGTCATATTAAATTCCACGATCGGCACATGCTTGTAGGCCGCGGCGTGGTACACCGTCTGCACGGCGTAACGCGACATGATATCGCGCAGGCGCGTCTCATTCTGGACCGACCCTAGCACCGGCACCAGTTCGATCGGTAAGCCCCGGCGCGCAATCAGTTGAAGGAGTTCCTGCTCGATGGAATACAGGCCGAATTCCGACTGTTCGTACAAAACGAGAATGCGAGGGCGCTGCTGGACGATCTGACGGCATAGTTCCGATCCAATCGAGCCTCCTCCGCCCGTCACCATGACGCATTTGCTCCGGATATTCGCATCGAGCAGAGCCTGATCCGGCGGAACGATGTCGCGACCCAACAGTTCGTCGACCTCGACTTCACGTACCTCCAACGTCTGTACGTCGCCGCCGACCAGGTCGGACATGCCCGGCATCACGCGCACCTCGATGCACAGCGGCTCCAGTTCCCGAATGATCTCGATGCGGCGGGCGCGGCTGACGGAAGGCAGCGCCAGTAGGATCACCTGCACGCCCCGTCGCACGACGATACGCGCCATCTGCTCGCGCGAATAAACCTTGAGCCCGAGGATCTGCAACCCCTGCACCGCAGGGCTGTCGTCCACGAACGCGACCGGCTGGTATTCGATGCCCGCGCGCAGCGCTACCGCTAGCTGGCGCCCTGCACTGCCCGCGCCGTAAATCGCAACCGGACGGCGCAACGGAAATCGTAGCCGCAAAAGACGCCCCAGCACGGCACGCGCAAGAAAGCGGCTCGCACCGACGTAGATGACTGCAAGCATCGCGTAAATGAGCACGGCTCCGCGCGGCACCAGAGGCTGCCCCAGCAGCGCGAGCAGCCCTTCGAAAAGCATTACAGCCATTGCGACCGCCGCGGTGATCATCAGCAGCACGCGATCTTCCATGTATCGCACGACGGCGCGGTACATGCCGAGACGAAGGAATATCGGAATGGTGACGAGCGGAGGCAACAGGTACACCCACCACGCGTGGATCTGCGGAAACGACCACATATCAAGCCGCAGCCCGATAGCCGTCCAGAGTGACAGCGGCAACAGGATCACATCCGCGACCAGCATCACGAGGCTTTTGACAGCCCGCGGCTGGTTGGCGATATAGCGAATCGCGCGATTAAACAGTTTCAATGCGAAACCCCGTCTCGGCGAACTACCTTGAGGAACGTGAGCACCAGAATCTTCAAGTCGAACGCAAACGACTGCTTCTGCATATACTCCGCGTCGAAATTGACCTTGACAGGAATCGGCAACTCGTCACGGCCGTTCACCTGGGCCCAGCCGGTCAGGCCGGGACGCAAATGATGCACACCGCGCTCGGTGCGCAACTCGATCAGGTCGTCCTGGTTGAACAGCGCGGGCCTCGGCCCGACGAAACTCATGTCACCCGACAGGATGCTCCAGAGTTGCGGCAACTCATCGAGACTGCTTTTACGCAGCATGCTACCGATAGGTGTCAGAAAACTGTTCGCGTCCGCAAGAAGGTGCGTGGCAACGGCAGGCGTGTTCACTAGCATCGAACGAAATTTCGGCATTCTGAATATCCTGTTCTCGCGGCCTACACGATCCGACCAGTACAGGACAGGGCCACGCGAGGTCATGCGCACCATCAGTGCAACGATCAGGATAGGCAGCAGCAGGATCGCCGATGCGATGAGCGCGAGCGAAAAATCAAAAATCCGTTTCATATGTCTTAACTTGTGACCCATGCCGACCGGATGTCCCGGTCATTGGGCAGTCTCCGCCAGGAAGTGATCCGCTGTTTCCTTCAGCGCCGTCTCCATTGTCACGACCGGCTTCCAGCCGAGCCTGCTGCGCGTCTTGCTGATATCGACCTGCAGCGATGCGCACAAACGCTGGCCGAGATCGCGCCGCCCAACAAGCGCCCCCGCCACTTCCAGCATCCGTGGCGGAACGGGCACCAGCCTTGCCGGGCGACCCAGCGCGTGGGCGAGCTTGCGCAATAACTCGGTGGTCGAAACGTCTTCGTCGTCCGACACGAGGAAGGCCTGGTTGGCCGCATCGGGATGCACGCAACACATACATAGCAGATCGACGAGATTATCCAGCGCCACCAGACTGCGACGGTTGGCCACCGCACCCAGCGGCAATGGCGCGCCGCGCACAAGCCACCGCATCATGCCGCGGAAATTCGCCTGCACCCGCGGACCGTAAACGAGCGGTGGACGGACGAACACCACTTCCAGCCCCGTGCGCGCCGCCAGCGCTCGCAGCCCCACTTCGGCTTCCAGTTTGGAGATCCCGTAGGGATCGGTAGGTTGCGGGATCGCATCCGCTTCGAACGGCTGGCCGAGCGCGGTCTGTTCGCCGTTGACCTTGATCGAGCTCACGAACACGAAGCGCGACACGCCAGCAGCAACGGCCTGCCGCGCCAGTTCCAGGGTTCCTTCCGTGTTGGCCTGGCGAAATGCCTCGAGCGGATCCGCGCTCGTATCGCGCATGATGTGAACGCGCGCCGCCGCGTGAACGACGACATCGCTGCCGCGCAGGACGTCTGCCCAGTCGGCGCCTGTCGCGAGGTCGGGGCTGCACATCCAGCCGGCGTTCCCGATATCGTCCGGACGGCCCCGTGACGCCGCGCGCACCGGTACGTTCCGGCGCGACAGTTCGCGACATACCGCGCTGCCGACGAAGCCACTTGCGCCCGTCACCACGGTCATCATCAAACGTCCCCTTGTCGCATTGCGACCTGTTTTAGCACGTGAGCAAAGTCCTCCATAATGTTCGCACGTTTGAACTTCTCCGTGAACAACCGGCGATCCACCTGACCAGGTGATAACCCCCGCAACGCGATTTCTGCCGCATCGACGTCGCAAGGCGGAAACACGGCGGCACCGTTGACTTCCGTTTCAATGAACTCGCGCGCGTAACCGTCAACGCCCGCGAGCACTGGCTTGCCAAGCGCAGCATACTCGAAGACCTTGGACGGCAGGACCTTGAGAAAGGCCTCGTACGCGTTCAGATGCAGGAACAGGACGTCGGCGGACTCATAGAGATCGATCAGTTGCGCACGCGAGACCGGCGCGGAGATCGTTACGTTGTCGACGCCACTTTCTGCGAGCGCGGCCTCCAGCGCCGCGCGCCGGCCACCGTCGCCCACCACCAGAAATTCGAACTGATCGGCGCAACGTTTCGCCAACCCGGGCAAAATCCGGTGCAAACCCTGGCCTTCGCCGATATTGCCCGCATACAGTACCTGCCTGCGCCTGCGCGCCGGCTGGGCATCCCCGGCGGGCGTCGTGTGCAGGAAGGCGTCGTCGATACCGTTGGTAAAGCAGTCGTACGGCTTGTCTGGAAACCGCTCGCGGAAATACGGCAGGAAGCCCGCCGAGACTAGGTTGATGCGGTCAGCCCGATTGAATGTGAAACGCTCGATCAGGCGAAACACCGGCAGGCCGAAGCTGCTGATACGGCCCGGCAGTACATCTTTGATCGTGTCCACGAAAATGTCGCGGATATCCAGATACAGCATGCTGCGCGTGCGGCGTGCAATCGTCGCGCCAAGGAACGCGGTGAACAGACGCGATGAAGTCGCGTACACCACGTCGTATCCCTGCCCGCGCACGATCGCGCGCACCGCCTTGAAGTAGGCGAAAAATGCCTTGGCCTGGTCGACCATGCCGCTCTTGTGCGACGGAAGCGGAATGCGCCGCACGCTGACTTTGCCGTGGACTTCCTCGGCGGGCACGGTCTGGTTGAACGACGCGTACCGGTTAGGTTGCGTCGTCAGGACCTCGATGGTCGCGTCGGAGGGCAAGACCTTCACCAGCGCGTCGACGAGTGCGGCCGTGCGGAATGAACCGGCTGACAGGTCCGGTGTGAAGTAAAAGCTGAGGATCAGTATCTTCAAGGTATGTCCGATGACCAGTTCATGACCGTGACGAGGGTGGCAGCCTGGAACGGTACAACGATGCGGGTGGACGGCACCGACTCGCCAAAGCGCGGATGCCAGGTACTGGCCGACAGCGTTGGTGCGCCCCCTTCGAAGCGAAAGCTAACCGTGCCGCCGTCCATCAGTTCAAGCTGAACGGTGCCAGCGACAAGCGTCGCGCGTACATCAGGATGCAGATGAAAGTACGCGACGGCGTCGCCTGAGGGTTCGCTCAGCGTGTCGGTGATCCGCAGCGCGTGCGGCACGGCGAGCCATTCGCGACGATGGACGGGACGACCGGCAAGACGCCGGTAGCCGGTGTGCGCACAGCCGAGACGAACTTCCGAGACCGTATTGGCGAACGTCAACCTGGTGGGATAGGCGCGTCGGGCGACGCGAAATCCGGCCCAGACCTCGGACGAGTTCTCCCCGCCGATCACCACCGTGTTATGCGCAGCCGTACCCCGCTGACGCTGGCGCTCGGCATCGTCGCCATACTGCGATGTGCCCGAGTTCACCAGCACGCGCTGTGCCCGCAGGGACCATTCGAAACTCAGCGTGTCCGCGTGCGCGTGTCCGGGCAGATAGTCCGGCCCCACCCTCGCGACATCGATAAAGGCTTCGGCGTCGGGCCAGTCGATCCGCGCGTATCCGCTACTTTCCATGCGGGTGAGCCGGACGTAATCGCCGGCCGGTCGTGCCACGGCAGGCGGCGCAAAACCCAGTCGCGCGGCGTAGCCGTAGACCTGTTCCGGTGAAGGCGCGATACCAAAGGCGGCGTCGTTGAAAAAACTAATCTCACCATCCGCATGGCACATGGTGGCGAGCCACGCGAGGCCACGCGCCACGTACTCGCGCCAGACCGGCTCCCGGCTTTTCAGCGCCCCGTGGCCGCTGCAACGGGCGAGTTCCAGCAACTCGATCAAGTCCCAGAGCAAGGTGGCGTGATACATCGGGCTGAGCTCGAAGTGCGCGCCGTCGGCCAGAAACTGCTCGGGAATCTCCCGGTCGAAAATGGCAACGCCCTTCTCTACCCAGCTCTTCGCAAGATCTCCGGAAAAATACGTTCCCGCGAACACGAGCGCCTTGGCATTCGCGAACAGGTGATTGCCGAGCAGGTGATATTCCAGTCGTTGCTGCAGCACGCTGACCTGCAGCGCGAGGCTGTCCAGCCACCCCGGTTGCGGGTCCGGATGTGTCGACAGCCACTTGATCCAGTTCACGATGCGCAGCGAAAGCGTGTATGGCTCCCACCCGTTGCCCGAAGACGCGGGATTGTCGGTTACCCAACGCGTCACCCAGTGCTCATGTTGCGCGGCGCGGGTCTCTGCATCAACGGCATCGAGGTCGTCGAAATAGTGCAGGTTGTACAGCCACAGCTTCGACCACGCCGTGTGGTTCCAGTCCGATGCGCGCTCGACGCGGTGCGACTCTCCAAGGAACGTCCACGTATCGTCGGCTGCCAGCGTGGCCGCCTTGTAGCGCGTGCCCGTCCACGGATGCGACCAAGCCGTCACCGGGGGAGCTGCCACAGGCGTCGCATCGACCTTGCGAAACCGTGCGGCGATACGGAATACGATCTGCTCCCAGCGCAAATAGCGCAACGTGTGAAATAGCAGAAGTTTTGACGTCATTTCGGAAAGGTCAGGATATCAACGAATCCGCCGCCAGTAGACAGACCGGCGGCGTTCGCGGCTACAGCGAATCACGCGCTCAGGCAGCCTGCGTGGCCAGGTCGACCGACAACCTTGCTACCTCGATCAACTCTTCGAACGGAATCGGAGCAGGCTTGCCCTCCTTGATCGCGCCCAGGAATGCCGTGGCGCACGCGTCCTGGCCCTTGTCCTGCTTCCACAGCTTGATGCGCCGCATAGGCCAGTCGAAGCCCTGCAGCGAACGATAGTTGTCGAGCTGAAGCACGCCGTCGTTTGCAAAGACTTCCAGGCGCTCTTTCGGGAACGCCTTGCCGCCGTTCGCCAGATAGTGAACGGTGCCGATCGACCCATCCTCGAACGTCAGGTTGATGACGGCCTTGTCGCTCTTGATCCCGGCTTCATCGCCGCCGCCGATATGACGGATCGACGCATCGTCGATCTTCGCACCGGTCAGGTATCGCAGCAGGTCCACGAAATGGCAGGCCTCGCCGATGATGCGGCCGCCGCCAACTGCCGTGTCCTGCGTCCAGTGATCGGCCGGGATAGCGCCGGCATTGACGGTGTAGATGAACACTTTCGGCACATGAACTGCGTCTAGCAGTTGCTTCATGCGCTGCACAAGCGGCGAGAAGCGCCGGTTGAATCCGACCATCAGCAGTGGCGCCCCGTTGGCGCGCGTCTCACGGTAGGCGTGCTCGATGTCGTCGATCTCCGCGTGCGTCAGCGCAAGCGGCTTTTCGACGAACACATGTTTGCCCGCACGCAGCGCTTCGACGGTAAAGCGGCTGTGCGTGTCGTGCCGGGTCGCGATCACGACCGTATTGATATCGGCGGCCTGCAGAACGCCAGAGCGATCGGTTGCCGCGCTGCGAAAACCCAGCTTCTTGCCGTGATGAACGCCGCTTACGCCGGCGCTCGTCACGATGGTGTCAAACACCGCACCACCCCGCGCAAACGCGGGAAGTAGCACACGCGACGCGTAGTTGCCCGCACCGATCACGCCGAGTACTGGCGATTTCGGGTCCGCCTGCACTTGAGGTGCCGCGCCGAGTGCAACCTTGCCGACCCTCAAGGTCGATTCCGGCGTGTGCGGATATTGCAGGACGATACCGAGCGCGCTGCGGTCGTCGGAGAGCACGCGATAGGCTTCGACCGCTTGCTCCAGCGCGTAACGATGCGACACCAGCGGCGCCACATCGAGCCGCCCTGACTGCATCATAGCCAGCACGGCCTCGAAGTTCCGTTGCTCGGTCCAGCGAACAAAACCCAGCGGATAGTCCTGACCGCCCTGCTCATAGACAGAATCGTAGCGACCCGGGCCGTAGGAACAGGACACCTGGAAGCTCAGTTCCTTCTCATAGAACTCAGAGCGATTCAGTTCCAGCCCGGTCACACCGACCAGCACGATACGTCCGCGCTTGCGGCACATCTGTGCCGCCTGGCTGACGGGCTCGCTCGACTTGGTCGACGCGGTGATCAACACGCCGTCGACACCGCGCCCCTGCGAGAATGCCATCGCCACCGCGACTGGATCTTCGCCGTTCGCCGGGTTGCATGTCTGTGCGCCAAACTGGCGTGCCAGAGCGAGCTTGCTCTCGTCGAAGTCGATACCGAGCACCTGACATCCGTGTGCGCGAAGTAGTTGCACGGTCGCGAGGCCAATCAGGCCGAGGCCAGTCACCACCACGTATTCGCCCAGCGTCGGCTGGATCAGACGGATGCCTTGCAGCCCGATCGAGGCGAGTACGGTGAACGCAGCAGCTTCGCTGGCTACCTCGGCGGGCACCTTCGCGCAAAGATTCTTTGGCACGCGGACTAGGTCCGCATGCGGACCATTCGACGCCACGCGATCGCCGACTGCAAAACCGCTGACGCCCGCACCGACTTCCAGCACGACGCCCACGTTGCAGTAACCCAGAGGCAACGGCTGGTCAAGCTTGCTCCTGACGGCGTCGATGGTTGTCATCAAGCCTTCGGTCTTGACCTTGTCCAGCACCATCTTGACCTTCTCCGGCTGCTGGCGCGCCTTGTCGATCATCGACGCCTTGCCGAAGTCCACCAGCATCCGTTCCGTGCCTGCCGAAATCAGACTGTGCGTGGTGCCGATCAGAAGCGTCCCGGGCAACACTCGAGGTGCGGGCGCCTCAACCAGAGACGTCTCGCCATTACCCATGTTTTGGAGAATTTGTTTCATTGATCTTGCAGGTTGCGATTCGGTTATACGGGGTAGCGTCCGTCAAGATACTGCCGGCACCAGAGCTCCATACAGACAAGCGCGAAGATCGGATACGTTCCATCGACGCGCCTTTCACGATCGGCACGGCGCAGCGCTTCCACCGCCTCGGTGTTGAATATGCCACGCCGACGGATCGATTCCGGCGACAATGCCTCGTCCACCAGCGGACGTAGCCGCGTCTGCAGCCATGCGCGCAGCGGCACGCCGAAGCCGGTCTTCGGCCGATAGATGACATCGCGCGGCAGGAGCCGCTCCATGGCCCGTTTGAATATCCACTTGCCCTCGCGACCGCGCTGCTTGAAATTGAGCGGCAGCCGGGCGGCGAAATCGACCAGTTCGAGGTCCAGTAGCGGCACGCGCACTTCGATGCCCGCCGCCATCCCCATCTTGTCGGTGTAGTTGAGGTTGTGGTCGGCGAGGAAGTGCTTGCACTCCAGATAAAGCATCTGGTTGAGCCCCGACACGCCTTGCGGCAACTGCGTGAGCGATGTCAGGAGCGGCTGGGTCAGCGAGACCGGGCTGAGCGTCGCCGCAAAGTCACGATCGAGCAGGTTCAGCGCGGCGGCCGGCCCAAGCCACATGAAATAGCCGGCGAGGCGTTCTGCCGGGCTCTTGTCTACGTACTGCAGGGCACGGCCGACGCGACGCAATGTCGACGACGACACGGGCAGCGCGCCGCTCGCCGCGGCGATCATGCGCCGCGCCGGCTGCGGCATCCATGACCAGTAACGCTCCTGCTGCAACGCATAGTGACGGCGGTAGCCGGTGAAGATGTCATCGCCGCCCGAACCCGATAGCAGGACCGTAATGCCGTGCTGGCGAGCCAGTTCAGAAATAAACAGCGCGTTAAGCGCCGCCGGGTCGGCAGTGGGCTCATCGAGGAAATAGATCATCTGCTCGAGGCGATCCATCATTTCAGGGCCGACCTCGACGGTATGGAGATCCACGTCCAGATGCTCCGCGACCCTCTTTGCATAAGGCAAGTCCGAAGCGAACCCTTCGTCGGCGACCGAGCCGTCGCGCACAGAGATCGTGAAACATTGAATGCGCGTGTCCGGCAACGCGCGACGCGCGCATGCCACCACGGCGCTCGAATCGAGACCACCAGACAGAAACGCACCGACCGGTACATCCGACAGCAACTGGCGACGCACTGCAGTCTCGACCTTCTGAGCAACCATCTCAGCCGCTTCGGATTCGGACAGATCGAGCAGCGGCTGACCGAACGGCAGATCGTAGTAGCGCCATTTGCGCGCAATGCGCCCGTCCTTCACGATCATCGCGTGGCCGGGCTCCAGCTTCTTCACTGACGCGACGAGCGTATTTTCGCCCGGCGACCACAGATAGCCTAGATGGCTCAGCACTGCGTGAGGATCGAGTGCGCGACCGGCAAGGCCGCCGCGCAGCAGCGCCTTCATTTCGCTCGCAAAAGCAAAACGCCCCTCGTCGGCAACGTAATAGAACGGCTTCACGCCCAGCTGGTCGCGCGCGAGAAACAGATGCGACTTGCGCTTGTCCCAAATCGCGAACGCGAAGATGCCGTTCAGACGCGACAGCATGTCCTCACCGTACTTCTCGTACAGGTACAGCAGCACTTCCGTGTCCGAGTGGCCACGGAACTGGATGCCATCCCGACGCAGTTCCGCCGCCAGTTCGGGCGTGTTGTAGATCTCGCCGTTGTAGACGATGACGGTGGAGTCGCTTCGCGTTGCCATCGGTTGATGGCCGGCCTCCGTCAGATCCTGGATCGCGAGACGCAGATGCGCGAGACCGACGCGGTCAGCCTCAAAAGCAATCTGTCCGCGATCATCGGGCCCGCGATGCCCGAGATAGCCGGCAAGCGCGCTCAAGTCCACCGCGGTTCGGTCGAAACCGGAATAGCCGACAATTCCGCACATAAATCAGGTCACCCTTAAAGTGCAAAGTGGGAACACTGGTGTGCCCGCAAAAGTACCGCCGGGCGCCATGATCAGTGCCGTTCCGTCTTGATCCGGAACGGCGTGCGACAGAACGGTGCAACGCCGCCCTTCATGCAGAACAACCGATGTCTCGTCAGCGAAGTCCTTTGCTGAGGGACATTTTTCATCGAAGCGGCAACGGAAGCCGATCAATTCGTCGCGTCCTTTCCTTGCCAGAATCGATAGTAGGACAGGTCAAGCAATCCCGAGAGCCTGAGCGCACCGACGTGCAGACCGATCGACACCACTGCGCCCGCCACAAACAGAAGAATCGCGCCATTCACGCCGAAGTGTCGCGCAAGCGGGTAAGCAAAACCGCCGACGATAATCAGCTCGACGATGTTCACATACACGGAAAAACGGTACTTCCCCATCGCGGTGAACATGGTGCCGATTGAAAGCGTAATCGCCCTAAGCGGCAAGGCGAAGCTCATGATGAACAGTGCGTCGACGGTCGGCGTGTACCTCAGATGCAGAAACTCGCGATTGACGGCCCACGCGAACAGGATCAGGCCGAAGAACAGAAGCGCAATGCTCAGCATGTTGCTCAGCAGCTTCCGAAAGCGTTCGCTCACCAGGTGCCTGTCCGGCAACACGGACACCACACGCGGCAGTTCAACCTGCATGGTCACCGCAAGAATCAGGTTGGGGCCCATCATGACCAGCGTCGCAAGCCCGAAAAACCCGATCTGGTCAGTCGGAATCTTGGCGGCAGCCAGCGCCAGGATCGGCAGGTTGTCGCAGAGCAGACGGATGAACAGTGCAAGATTGGCCGTGATGCCGAGCGAAATGATATGCCAGTCGGGCAACGTGTTCCGTCCGAGGCCGCCCGTACCGACAAAGTACTGACGTACACCGTACAGCAGCCCGATCAGCACCGCGCCTTCACCGAGGTAACGGCCCACCACCCACCCTTCGACGCCACCGTACCAGGAAGCCAGACAGACGACGCTGACCGCTGCGATCGACAGTATGACGACCCGCACCGAGAACGACGCGGCAGTCTGGGTGCCCTGCACGAAGGCGGCAATCACACGGATGGTATTGCTCAGCAGCGCCACGCCCGCGATCATCGACGCGTAGCGCAGCATGGCGCCGTGGATCAGGCCGCGCACGAGGAGCATGCCCAGAATGGCCAGCACCCCGACAATCAGTTCCATGCTGATCAGGCGCTTGAGCAGTGCCGAGCGTTCGTCGTCGTCGCGCAACGCCGCGATCTCGCGAATGGCTAGCGTCGGCGCGCCGACGGACGTGCCGAGAACGACGATCGACAGGATACTTTCCACGGTCCGGATCACACCGACCTGGTTCGGGCTCAGATAGAAGGCGGCCAAGAACTGCGAGATCATCACGCCGCCCTGAATACAGGCGGTCAGGATCAGCACTCCAATCACGGCCTTATATCTGTCAAGAAGTTGTCGAATCTGTAACACGTCAGAAGGATCGTCGGTTATTGCAGTCGGGCGTCGTCCTTGTGACGATCAGCACGCGATCCGCACGGAATCAAGAATGCCGGCGAGGTGCTCGCGGCGCTTTGCAATCGAGAAGTTGTCCTCGATATGTCGCAACTGAGCTTGCTGCCGGGCAGGATCGGCGGGCATTGCAGCCTGTTCCAGCATAGCCTGCGCCAGCTCCGCCACGTCATTCGGTGTCACATAACGCGCGTAAGGGCCGGCCACCTCGGGCACCGCGCCCGAAGGGCTGGTAATCACCTTGGCGCCGCACGCGATCGCCTCGCCGATTGCGTGGCCAAAACCCTCGAATAGCGTGGGTTGCACATACGCGAGGCACTGCCGGTAGTGGCGCAGTTTCTCTTCGTCGGAGATCATGCCCACGAAGTCGACGCGATCTTCCACGCCTGCCTTGCGGGCGAGATCGACCAACGCCTCATAGTGATCGCCCTTCTTGCCCGCCATCACCAGCCGAAGTTCCGGGCGCGTCCTGCTCACTTCCCCAAACGCGGCCACGATCGAATCCAGGCACTTGCGGATCGCATTGGTCTCGCTACTCCAGCACACCGTGAAGAAATAGTCGCCCTGCGGCGCAGGTTCGGGACGGTAGTAGGACGTGTTGATCGCCAGCGGGCAAAGAATCGGGTTGTTGACACCCAGATGACGGGTAACGAGCTTGTACTCGCAATCCGAAATGAACAGGTTTCGCGACGCAAATTTTAGCGCAAACTTCATCAGCACCTTTTGCCACAACGGCCGGTCCAGATAGCTCAGGCCAGGAATGACCTTGTGGCAGGTGTCGTAGTCGAATGCGCCCGTCACGATCACCGGGCGACGTCTGAGCTTCGACTGCGCGAGCGGATAGAACGCGTACGTCCACCACCAGCAATAGTAGAGATCTGCGGTCTTGTCGATACTTTTGAAGTCGCCGGCGAGCACAACCTCGTGTCCAAGGCTGCGAAGGATTTCGATATCGACCTTGTAAAACTCGACCGTCTCGAACATTTCACGCCAGTTGGCGTGATTCGTCATATTCGCGAAAAAACAGATTCGCATGCTTTTAGAACCAGGTAGTTGTTCGATGCGTCTGCAGACTAATGCGCCTCGACGAAATATCGACCGCAGTGCGTGCCGGAGGCTTCGCGCTGGAATAGCTGACCGCCAGCCGGAGGCCCGCACCGGGCGCCGGATAGTTTCCGCGGCACGCCGCTCTGCCACCGTGCTCGAATTCAGGAGCGCCGACCCTCGCAGGCAGCCTGTCCGCGGATGTTGGGGTAACGAATGCCCGCTGGTGCGCCTCAGCAGGAGAAGCCATTTCGGTTCCGGCGCATGTCCGCTTCCACCATCAGCCTGCATAGCTCTTCCAGTGAAGTATCAGCGCGCCAGCCCAGTTCCCTTTGTGCCTTTGCTGCGTCGCCGATCAGCAGGTCGACTTCCGCCGGACGGAAAAACTTCGGGTTCACGCGCACGCGCTGTTTGCCCGTTAGCCGATCGTGCGCCACTTTGTTTTCGCCCTCGCGCTGCCACGTCAGTTCGATCTCCGCGGCCTTGAACGCCATGGTGACGAAGTCCCGTACGGTTTCCGTACGATTCGTGGCCAGCACGTAAGTGTCGGGCTTGTCGGCCTGCAACATCAGGCGCATGCCCTCGACATACTCTTTGGCGTATCCCCAGTCGCGTTTCGCATCCAGGTTTCCGAGTTCGAGGCAGTCCTGCTTGCCAAGCGCGATTTTGGCCACCGAATCGGTGATCTTGCGCGTCACAAACTCTTTACCCCGCAACGGAGATTCGTGATTGAACAGAATGCCACTCGCACAGAAGATGCCGTACGACTCCCGGTAGTTGATGGTCATCCAGTGCGCGTACAGCTTGGCGACGCCGTAGGGACTCCGCGGATAGAAGGGCGTCGATTCGAGCTGAGGCGTTGCCTGCACCTTGCCGAACATCTCAGAGGTCGAAGCCTGATAGAAACGAATGGCCGGATTGACGATGCGAATAGCCTCGAGCAGATTCACGACGCCGAGCGCCGTGATGTGTGCCGTCGTGACAGGCTGATCAAACGATACGCCGACAAAGCTCTGCGCCGCGAGGTTGTACACCTCGTCGGGCTGGCACTTCGCGAGCAGCCGGATCACCCCGGACGCATCACTGAGATCGAATTCGACCAGGTCAAGTTCGGGATGGTGTTCCACACCCAGTTCCGCCAGACGCCAGAAATTCACAGTGCTGGAGCGGCGATATGTACCGTACACGTGATAGCCGAGCGCAAGCAGACGCTCGGCAAGGTACGCGCCATCCTGCCCGGTAATGCCGGTAACGAGTGCCTTTTTCAATTGACGATCCCACGCGTATCGATGATCGCCTTACCCGTGATGCTCGACCAGGATACACGCTTGAACTGTTCATGATCGACCAGCAACACGATGACATCGGCCTGCTCGAGCGCTGCTTCGAGGGCGACGAGTTCCACGCCGTCGTGAAGCTCCTTCGGCAATGCGTCGACATGCGGCTCGACCGCGAGGATACGACCCATTCCGCTTTCGGCAAGACGGCGCGTAATTTCGACCGACGGGCTCTCCCGCAGGTCATCGATATTCGCCTTGAATGCCAGGCCGAGGCATGCGATCACTGGGTCCGTTTTGCCGCGCGCAGCCTCTCGCACCTTGTCGACCACGTAGCCGGGCTTGCCATCGTTGACTTCACGGGCCGTCCGGATGATGCGCGCTTCTGCGGGTGCCGAATCGACGATAAACCACGGGTCCACCGCGATGCAGTGGCCGCCCACGCCCGGGCCGGGCTGCAGGATGTTGACGCGCGGATGGTGATTGGCAAGCCGGATCAGTTCCCACACGTTGATCTTCAACCGGTCGCAGATCAGGGAAAGTTCGTTCGCGAATGCAATGTTCACGTCGCGGAAAGCGTTCTCGGTCAGCTTGGCCATTTCGGCCGTGCGGGCGTCCGTCTTCAGGCATTCGCCTTCTACGAAGGTGCGGTAGAGTCCGGCGGCCGCTTCGGCGGCACGCTCCGTCATGCCGCCCACGATGCGGTCATTCGCGACAAGTTCGCGAAGGATGTGTCCTGGCAGCACGCGCTCAGGACAGTACGCCAGTTGCACCTGCGCGTCCTCACCGGCCTGATGCGGGAATGTCAGATCCGGGCGGGCCTCGGCGAGCCAACGGGCCATCTTCTCCGTGGCGCCGACTGGCGACGTGGATTCCAGAATCACCAGATTGCCCGCGGCCAGCACCGGTGCAATCGATTTTGCCGCGGCCTCGACATAAGCGAGATCGGGCTCGTGATCGCCTTTGAACGGCGTAGGCACTGCAATCATGAAAGCGTCGGCCGACTGCGGCGTGGTGCTCGCCACCAGCAATCCGTCATTGACGACCCGGTGTACGAGTTGATCGAGGTCAGGCTCGATAATGTGGATCTCGCCACGATTGATCGTATCGACAACGTGCTGACGCACGTCTACACCGAAAACCTTGATCCCTCTGCTCGCAATCACGGTAGCCGTGGGCAGTCCAATATAGCCCAGACCGATCATCGAGACCGAACGGATGTTCGCCATTATTCAATCTCCCTCGCAAGTATTTCGACGATACGTCTGGCGGCCATCCCATCCCCATAGGGGTTATGAGCATGTGCCATTCTTTCGTATGCGTCTGCATCATCCAGCAGGCTTTGCGCCTCGCTGATAATTTTCGAACGGTCCGCGCCGACGAGACGGACGGTGCCGGCAGCGACGGCCTCTGGCCGCTCAGTGGTATTTCGCATGACCAGGACAGGCTTGCCCAGCGAAGGCGCTTCCTCCTGCACGCCACCGCTATCGGTCAGTATCAGATAACTCCGCCCCATTAGATAGACGAACGGCAGGTAGTCCTGTGGTTCGATCAAATGTACGTTGGGCAACGATCCAAGAATACGGGAAACCGGTTCCTGCACATTCGGGTTGAGGTGCACCGGATAGACAATCTGCACGTCCGGACGCGCCGCGAGATCCGCCAGCGCGCCACACATGTTTTCGAAGCCTTCGCCAAAGTTCTCACGCCGGTGACCCGTCACGAGAATCAGACGGCGGTCGTCGCGCAGGAAGGAAAAGCGCGCGCTGAGTTCGTCATGCAGCGTCGTGCTGTGCTGCACGCGTGCATGCACTTCCAGCAGGCTGTCGATCACCGTATTTCCGGTCACATGAATCGCGTCGGAGGCGATGCCTTCGGCCAGCAGGTTCTCCCGGGCTTTTTCGGTCGGCGCGAAGTGCGTCACGGCAATCGCACCGGCAATCTTGCGATTCATTTCTTCCGGCCATGGCGAATAGATGTTGCCCGTCCGCAGGCCAGCCTCGACGTGACCGACAGCGATCCGCTGATAGAAGGCAGCCAGCGCCGTCGCCATTGTCGTGGTGGTGTCGCCGTGCACGAGCACGAGGTCGGGGCGCCACTGATCGAAGATCGTTCGCAGGCCCATCAGCACGCGCGCGGTGATATCGGTGAGATCTTGACCCGGCCGCATGAGATCGAGATCGAACTCGGGGACGATATCGAACAGCGCGAGCACCTGGTCGAGCATCTGCCGATGTTGCGCCGTCACACAAACCCTGGCGTCGAACCGGGGATCGGCTTTCAGGACTTCGACCACTGGCGCCATCTTGATGGCTTCGGGGCGTGTACCAAAAACTACCAGGACTTTCATTGCTATATGCCCATCGAACTGTTGTGCGCGAGACGGAAAGTGCGGCCCGGTCCAACGGCATGCACCCGCTCTCTATGCGCGCCGCAGCGTTACCTTGCGCCGACAGCGGCTCAAGGGTAGATACGATTGAACCGAAAGCTGCCAATTTTAGAGTAGCGTCGGTGTTTTGTAACCCCTGCACGGCGCCCGCTGTAGCGCCGCCTTTACGTCCGACGCCCGACGCTGATGACGTGACGTAGAAGGCCGATCGCGATTCCAATCGCCAGTCCGATGATGATGCCAGCCGCGACATAGTAGGACACGTGGGGCGAAACCGGCCCAACTACCACGACCTGACCGATCGGCCGCGTAGCGAATGTGCGCTCGTCGCTCAGCTGTTCCGCGAGTTGCAGCCGGCGCGTCTCGAGATCACGCCATTCGGAATCCACCTTGTCGATCAGTGAGTTGAGCATCACGTCCTGGGCCGAAGCAGGCTTACCCGCGGCGGCCTGTGCCTGCGCCTGCAATTCGGCGCGGCGTTTGTAGACGTCCGACGTATCGGCGGCGACGCGGGCCGCCGCTGCCTTCAGCCGGGCGACGGCAGGCTCGATCATTTTCGCGTGGACTCCGATCACCTGATCTTCCACAGCCTGCATCAGGATTTTCGCTGTGTCAGCAGAATTGCCCCGGACCGAGAGCCGGATAAAGCCGGTATTCGGCACAGCCTGCGCTGAAAAAGTGGAGCGCATCAAGGCGAGGTCGTCGGGCGAAACCGCGAACGACTTGAGCGTATCAGCTTCAGACCCTTGAGTAACGACGCTGGTAAAACGCTCCACCGCATTTGGAATCGACTCGATCGCGGAAACCTGTCCCGGCGGATCAAAATAGCCCACCTGCCCCACCTGCACGGTCGCGGAAGCCTGCCATTGCTTCGGCTTGGTCTTCGCAATGACGCCGCCCACCACGCCGCCGATCACGAGCGCTGCAATGATCCAGATCGCTTGGGCTCGCACGAACCGGATCACATCCGGTAAGAGCGTATCGCTGAACGCCGCAACATTGACATCCTTGCTACCGGCCACGCGTCTGAAATCTTCCTGCATCTTTGATCTCTCAAAAAAAGCGAATGGTTTTACACGATCCCACGGACATTTCGATTGATTCTGCCGCGGCAACTCGTAACGATGAAGAGGAGCGACAGTGTCGCGATCACCCGTAGTGCGCAAATAAAATTCAGGATCGCATCGCGGCCGGGGCTTGAGCATGCCCCGCCATACTCCTTAGCGGTGCGTACGACCGGTTCGCCTCCAGCACTGATCCGATATCGGCCGGACTCGAAAACTGGCTGCCCGAGGAGGATCCTGTCCGATGCAACGAGATTGAAGAGGTTTGTGACATGCCGCGGGTTGGCGTGCGATTTCCGTTCGGCCGCGCAGGTTGCAAGACAGGTCTCCCGATCCCCGCATCAACCCTGTTCGTCGTGGTTCGCACGATCACTTCGTCGTGACATACCAAAAATACATAAGCCGGAGAGATTATCATACAAACCTTTCGAAAATCTGAACTTTCGCCGCGCGCCGCAGACCACAAGTTGATTCGCTCAAGCGCTGTCCGATAGAGGCGGATGCCGTTGAGGAACGCTCTGCAAGGGCGCATGCGCCGTCGGCTGGTACTCCGGCACCCAACGACGCAAATCGCGCCGCACCTCGTCGTCCGGCAGGATGCGATGCTGCATCAGCCACGGCAGCAGATCGCCGATCAGGCCGGCCGGCACTTCGCGTGCGCGCGCAATCCGCAACTTGGGATGCGGCGTGCGCTCCGTGGTTTCGTCGTCCGCCAGCAGCTCCTCATATAACTTTTCACCCGGCCGGAGCCCGGTGAAAACAACCCTGATCTGTTCTTCGGTAAATCGATAGAGGCGAATCAGGTCGTACGCGAGATCGGCGATGCGAACCGGCCGACCCATGTCGAGGATGAAAATTTCACCCCCATGTCCCATGCTGGACGCCTGCAGGACCAGTTGTGAGGCTTCCGGAATCGTCATGAAGAAGCGGGTGATTTCAGGGTGGGTGACCGTCACCGGGCCACCACGTGCGATCTGCTCCTGGAACTTCGGAATCACACTGCCCGCGCTGCCAAGCACATTACCGAAGCGCACGGTCTCGAAGCGCGTGCGATGACTGCCTTGCTGAAGCGCGGAGCAGGCCATTTCGGCGAGACGCTTGCTCGCGCCCATTACGTTTGTCGGGTTGACTGCCTTATCGGTAGAGATCAGCACGAAATTGGCGACATCGTGACGGATCGCCGCGAGACCAACCCGGTAAGTGCCCAACACGTTGTTACGTACCGCCTGCCAGGCATTCACTTCCTCCATGAGCGGCACATGCTTGTAAGCCGCCGCGTGAAAGACGATATGCGGGCAATGACGTCCCATCACCTGATCGAGCAGAAGCGAATCCTTCACGTCGCCGATCACGGGCAGAACGGACACGCCGGGGAATTTGTCACGCAGTTCCTCATTCAGACGATAAATCGAAAACTCTGAGATATCGAAGGCGACAAGCTGCGCCGGTCCGTAGGTAAGGATCTGACGGCAGAGTTCCGAGCCAATCGAACCGCCCGCGCCCGTGACCATGACGACCCGGTTCCTGAGAAGCTGTTCGACATCGGCTGTGTCGATGCTGATGGCCTCGCGCCCCAGCAGATCTTCGAGATCGATCTGACGGACACGGGACAGGAATGGCTGCCCCTGCGTCAGCGGCGTCAACGGCGGAAGCACCATCGCGCGCACGCCGGCGCGCACGCACAGCGTGGAGATCCGACGATGCGCCTCCACCGACGCAGACGGTACGGCGATGATGACGTGCTCGACCTTCAGATCGGTCGCGATTCTCTGGAGATCGCCGATCGGGCCGAGCACACGACAACCGTCGATTTCGCGACCGTGCTTCACTGGATCATCGTCGAGCAGTCCGGCTAGCCGCCATTCGCTGGAACGCTTGAGTTCGCGCACGAGACCCGCGCCCACCGTTCCGGCTCCCAGCACGAGGACCGGCATCCCCTGCCCGACCAGAGCGCCGTACCGGTAAAACTCTTTCGCGGCGCGATATATCGCGCGTGAGCCGCCCATCGCCAGAAACAGGAGCAGCGGCGACAAAATGAGCACCGAGCGAGGGACCACGGGATGCGGTTGAAGCAACGCGGATCCGGTCATGACGACGAGCGCCCCGACGATCACCGCTTTCGCGATGCGCATCAGGTCGGGGAGGCTCGCGAACAGCCACATCCCGCGATACAGGCCGTAGTACCGAAACATGACGGCGTAGGTAACCAGCACCCATCCCAGCGCCTTCAGTGCGCCGTGCCAGAACTCCGCGGGCACCGGCCCGTTGAAGCGAATGACGTATGCAAGCAGCCAGACCAACGTGACGGCGCACAGATCGAACGCAAACGCGCTAAGTGCAAGCCATCGGGCCTTGAATTTCATGATGTGCATACCTTTATCTCCGGTAACTCAGGAGGGAGAAGCGATTACTTCGATTCCGGCCAGTCGTCGTCCCGGCGAAGGCCGGTTTCGCGGCGGACAGAGACGGGCGGACACAGGCATCTGAAGTGTGGAACCGAAGTTAGCGAACGATGAGCAATCGAAGTGCCTGATCGCGATAAGAATTACGTTCCGCAGCCAGCGCATGCTGGAATCTTCCTTCGCGCCCGCGGGCACCCTGGTGCGTGGACTAGTCGCGCGCACTGGTCCGCTTGTGCGCACATCGGGGACGGCCCGCAGGCCGCCGCTGCCTGGCCGGATCACGCGCGCCCGTAAACGTCCTCGAACCGGACGATGTCGTCCTCTCCCAGATATTCGCCGCTCTGCACTTCGATCATCACGAGGTCGACGACACCCGGATTTTCCAGTCGATGCTTATGACCTGCCGGGATGTATGTCGACTCGTTCGTGGATATGAACATTTCCTTCTCTCCATTCACGACTTTCGCCATGCCGCTCACGACGATCCAGTGCTCACTGCGATGATGGTGCATCTGCAGGCTCAAACGGCCGCCAGGTTTGACTTCGATGCGCTTGATCTTGAAGCGTGGACCTTCTTCCAGAACCGTATAGGTGCCCCACGGACGATGCATGGTGCGGTGCCACCGGTGCGCTTCATGTCCTTGTGCCTTGAGAGCGGCATAGACGTGCTTGACGTCCTGGCTTCTATGGCGATTGGCCACGAGCAACGCGTCGGGGGTGTCGATCACGATCAGATCTTCCACACCGACCGCGCCAATCAAACGGTCATGGCTCACCAGGTAGCAGTTCGCTACATCGTGAAGCAACGCCTCGCCTTCGACCCGATTGCCGTTTGCGTCGGGCACGGACAGCTCGCTCACGGCGGCCCACGAGCCCACATCGCTCCATCCGATGCTGCACGTCACGACGGCTGCTTCAGTACACTTCTCCATGATGGCGTAGTCGATCGAGTCTTCTCGCACCTTGGCGAAGGCGTTCGCCTCCAGCTCGACCTGAGTCCAGCCCGTGGCTTCGGCGACGCGCGAGCCGGCAAGACAGGCCTCCGTCGCGGCGAGAATATCGGGCGCGTGTTGCCGGAACTCGCGCAGGATCGCCCCCGCGGTAAAGCAGAACATGCCGGAATTCCACATGAACCGCTGCGACTCCACGTATTCGCGGGCCTTTTCGAGCGACGGCTTTTCGACGAAGCGGACCACGTTGTTGCCATTGACCTCGATGTAGCCATAACCTGTTTCCGGGCCCTCCGGCCGGATGCCGAACGTTACGATTTGCCCCGTCCGCGCGAGGGCTTCGGCCTGATTCACTGCATCGGCGAAGGCGACTTGATCGGCAATCAGGTGATCGGCTGCAAGCACCAGCATCACGGAATCCGGGCCTTGCACCTGAGCGACGCGCAGGGCTGCCGCCGCCACGGCCGGCGCGGTGTTGCGACCGAACGGCTCAAGAATGAACGACGTGGCACAGTTACCCTGATTGACCTCGCGAAATTCGTCTTCTGTCTTGAAGAACAGTTCGCGGTTGGTCACCGTCAGAATGTGCTCGACGCCGGGCAGCGCCATGGCCCGAAGAAACGCCTTTTGCAGAAGACTCTGTCCGTCCGCCAGACGCATGAACGGTTTGGGATGAAGCTCGCGCGACACCGGCCACAGTCGTGAACCGGCGCCGCCACACAGAATAATGGGTGTCAGACTCACAGATTCCTCACGGTCGGTAGAAGTGATTGCCCTGCGTCTGCCATGCGCTCACCGAAGCACAGGACACAGTTCATGGAAATGCTGGAGAGGCGCAAAGGCTTGCTGCACGTTGCAGCAAGCCTGCTTGTCCGCGCCTCACCCAACTTCGACTCAGAAAAAGAGCGGGCATTTTACATGACGCCCTTATGCCCTCACCCCTGCCATCGACGACTTTAGGGGATTGCCACCGGGCTGAACGCGTTCACTCAACGTCGTTGGCCCGAACCATCCACTTGATCGTCTCCGCGAAGTCAATTGCAGGCACGCCGGGAACGAGACGGCGCAATCTGCTCGCCGAACCGACGAGGCTCTTGACTTCGTTTGCACGCACGAAGGCGGGATTCACGCGGATTTCCAGATCGTGCCCGGAAGCTTCCCTCACCATCGCCACGATTTCCTCGAGCGTACGGGGGCGCTCGCTGCACACATTGACTGTTTCACCGGTAACCGACGACTCGAGCAGCGCGCGATAGGTCGCCGCCACGGTACGCACGTCGGAAAAATCGCGCGCGACGTCAAGATTGCCCAGTTCCAGCAACGACCGTCGCTCCACAAAATGCGACACGATCTTCGGAACCAGGAAACGCTCGCTCTGCCCGCGCCCGGTGTAATTGAACGGCCGCATCATCACGATGGGCAGGCGGTCGAACCACGTGTGAACCAGGTGCTCCATCGCCAGCTTGCTAGCCGCGTAGTGATTGACCGGTGCAGGGGGCGCTGTCTCGTCCACAACGCCCGCGGCGTTTCCGTACACGTTGGCGCTGCTCACGATCAGTATCTTGTCCGGCCGGTGGCCGACGTCGGAACATGCCTGCAGCAGATTCAGCGTTCCCAGGACGTTGACCCGATACATCTCGAGCGCATCGTCGTGTGCGACGAAACTGATCGCGGCGAGGTGCACGATATGCGTTGGGCGCACCTCGTCGATCACGCGGCGGCATTCATCCAGCGACGTGATGTCAAGCGCATGCTCGTTCGCGCCCGCTATATCGCCCCGGGCAAGCGTACCCACTACCTCGTAGCCGCCGAGTTGCAGTTCGTCCTTGACGTACGCGCCGGTAAAGCCGCGCACACCGGTGACAAGGGCACGCCGGCGAGTCGGATCAGAAGGAAAAACCAATTTCGTTTCTCCGCACGTCGGCTTCCACCATCATCTTGCACAGTCCTTCGAGCGAGGTTGTCGCTTCCCACTTGAGCTTCGTCTTTGCCTTGGCGGGGTCGCCAATCAACAGTTCGACCTCGGCGGGCCGATAGAACTTCGGGTTCACTCTCACGAGAACCTTCCCGTTCGACGCATCGACGCCCTGCTCCTGCTCGGCCTGTCCGCGCCAGTCCAGTTCGATTCCGACCGCCTTGAAAGCCATCGCCACGAAATCGCGGACCGTTTCGGTGCGGTTGGTCGCGAGCACAAAGGTGTCCGGCTCGTCGGCCTGCAGCATGCGCCACATCCCGTCAACGTACTCCTTAGCAAAGCCCCAGTCACGTTTGGCATCCAGATTGCCGAGTTCAAGCGTGTCCTGCTTGCCGAGCGAAATCCTCGCGACAGAATCGGTGATCTTGCGCGTGACGAACTCGCGGCCGCGGAGTGGCGACTCGTGATTAAAAAGGATGCCGCTTGAACCGAAGATGTCGTATGACTCGCGGTAGTTTACCGTGATCCAGTGTGCGTACAGCTTGGCGACACCGTAGGGGCTACGGGGATAGAACGGCGTTTCCTCATTCTGCGGAATCGACTGCACCTTGCCGAACATTTCGGAGGTCGATGCCTGATAGAAACGGATCGAACGGTTGACGATGCGGATCGCTTCCAGCAAATGGAGCGCGCCCACACCCGTAATTTCGGCTGTCGTGACGGGCTGGTCGAACGAAACGCCCACGAAGCTTTGCGCCGCGAGGTTGTAGACCTCGCGCGGCTGGGCCTTTTCGATCAGGCGCATCGTGGAACTGAGGTCCGTCAGATCGTGCTCGACCAGATGCAACTTCGGATGGTTGACTACACCAACCTCTTCCAGACGCCAGAAGTTGACTGAACTGGTGCGCCGATAGGCACCATAGACCTCGTAACCGTGTTCAAGCAGTAACTGCGTGAGATACGCTCCGTCCTGCCCCGTGATGCCAGTTACAACTGCGCTCGTCAATTCCATCTCCTTGAAAACACCGCGCTTGACGGTCACGCCGCAAGCCGTGAGTGCTGTACTAAATGTCTTGGTCGATTATATCCGAGGGCTTGGTCGGCCCAATCGGGAAGCCCGCGCTGCGACGCGCTCTTTCCCGGGCTTCGAGGGTCATCGCTGCATCGCAATTCGCGACCCGCCGGCATCGGGATCCGAGCCGTCACACGGGGAGAACGGCTACGCACAACTTCAACGCCTCGCGCCAGTCCGGTGCCTGGATTCCGAACGTCGATGCCAGCTTTTCGTTTGACAGACGGGAGTTAGCCGGGCGCCTCGCTGGAGTCGGGTATTCGTTCGACGTAATGGGTTTCACGGTCGGCCGACTGGGTAACGCCGCTGTTTCGAAAATCGCTTCTGCAAACCCGGCCCAAGAGGTCATTCCTGACGCCGTCAGGTGATAGACACCCGAGCGCTCCGACCACCATCCGTCATCCGCGCGATGTTCACCCAGCGCCTGCGTCGCGATATGCGCGGTCAACGCGGCAATCGTGCCCGACCACGTCGGCGCCCCCACCTGGTCCGCAACAATACTCAGCTCAGACCGCTCCGCGGCAAGCCGCAACATCGTCCGCAGAAAATTGCGCCCGCGCGTTCCATACACCCAGCTTGTCCGAAACACGAAGTAATTGCCGCCAACCTGCTCGATTGCCTGCTCGCCCGCCAGCTTGCTCTTGCCGTATACATTGAGCGGGCCGGTCGGATCGTCTTCCTCGTAAGCACCATCCTTGGCGCCATCAAACACGTAGTCAGTGGAGAAGTGGATAAGCGCCGCCCCAACGCGCCGCGCCTCTTCCGCCAGAACGCCCGGCGCCTCACCATTCATCCGCATCGCGGCATCGACGTCCGTCTCCGCCTGATCCACCGCGGTATAGGCTGCCGGATTGACGATAAGCGCGGGCTTGAGCTCGCGCACAACGCTTCGCATCTGATCGAAATTCGCCAGATCGAAAGCCTGCCGGTCAGGCGAGACAATCCGGCCCAAGCCCTGGAGGCTTCGCAGAAGTTCAAATCCAACCTGGCCCGTGGAGCCGGTCACAAGAATGGTAGGTTCGTGCAGATCGGCCATGAGGACGTCCTTGAAATCAGTGCATCCTCATACCTGAGGCAGCCGTCGGACGACGGCAACAGACCGGACGCACGATTATAGAATCGCCGGTCGAACGACCGAAGCGAGCTAACAAACAGATACAAACGTGCCGATTTTCTTTAAATTCAATACCTTGCGTTCACATCAAACTTCAGGTTGACGTCGTGAAACGCACAGATCACGCATAACTCTCCGCCTCCCTCAACCCCTTCCCCGCCGCATCCTTCGCAGCCAGCGTCGGCTCACCGTCAATCGGCCATTCGATCCCCACTTCCGGATCATTCCAGATCAAACACCGCTCATACTCCGGAAACCAGTAATCCGTCGTCTTGTACAGAAACTCCGCCGTCTCTGACAGCACAACAAAACCGTGCGCAAAACCTGCCGGAATCCAGATCTGCCGTCCATTCTCCGCACTCAGATTTACCCCCGTCCACCTTCCGAAGTTGGGCGAACTGCGGCGAATATCGACAGCCACATCGAACACCTCCCCCGACACCACCCGTACCAGCTTTCCCTGCGCGTGCTGGATCTGATAATGCAGCCCCCGCAGCACCCCCTTCGCGGAGCGCGAATGATTGTCCTGCACGAACTCCGCCTCGACCCCAACCTTCTCCGCAAACTCCTTCGCGTTGAAACTCTCGAAAAAAAATCCACGCGCATCACCGAACACTTTCGGTTCGATCAGTTTGACCTCGGCTAGTGCCGTCGCGGTTACCGTGATTGCCATTTGACCTTGTCCGTCAACAGATTCTTGAGATATTGCCCGTACTCGTTCTTCGCGAGCGGGGCGGCGAGTTCACTCAATTGAGCGCCGTCGATCCAGCCACTCCGATACGCGATCTCTTCCGGACACGCCACAACCAGGCCCTGCCGCTTCTGCAGCGTTGCAATGAACGTCGCGGCTTCGATGAGCGAATCGTGCGTGCCGGTATCGAGCCACGCATAACCGCGTCCCATGATTTCGACGCGCAGTTTTTTCGCTTCCAGATAGCGCAGGTTCACATCGGTAATTTCAAGCTCGCCACGCGCCGACGGCTTGATATCCATCGCAATGTTGCAAACATCATTGTCGTAGAAGTAGAGCCCGGTGACCGCATACGGCGACCTCGGCCTGACAGGCTTCTCTTCAATCGAAAGCGCCTGCAACTGGTCGTCGAACTCCACCACGCCATAACGCTGCGGATCATTCACGTGATACGCAAACACCGTCGCGCAATCCGTCCGCGCGTTTGCCTTCTCCAGCTGAAGCGCCAGATCGTGACCGTAAAAAATGTTGTCGCCCAGAATCAGCGCGCAGTCATCGTTACCAATGAAGTCGCGCCCGATGATGAACGCCTGTGCGAGTCCATCCGGCGAAGGCTGCACTGCGTACTGAAGATTCATCCCCCATCGCGAGCCGTCGCCGAGCATCGACTGGAACCGCGGCGTGTCGGAAGGCGTCGAGATGATCAGCACGTCGCGGATCCCCGCGAGCATCAACGTCGACAGCGGATAGTAGATCATCGGCTTGTCATACACCGGCAACAGCTGCTTCGAAACGGCGTGCGTGATCGGATACAGCCGCGTGCCCGATCCGCCAGCGAGAATGATGCCCTTGCGTGCCATTAACGTTCCCTCAGGCCTGTCCGGCGTAGTGAGTTTCCATCCAGTGACGATAGTTGCCGCTCGTCACGCCAGCAATCCACTCCGAATGATCGAGATACCACTGCACCGTCTTTCGCATGCCGGTCTCGAACGTCTCCGCAGGACGCCAGCCCAGCTCACGCTCGATGCGCGTCGCGTCGATCGCATAGCGACGGTCGTGGCCCGGCCGGTCCTTCACGAACTCGATCTGCTTCGCATACGACGCACCCGATGCCGAAGGCCGCAGTTCATCGAGCGTCGCGCACAGCGTATGTACGACGTCGATGTTGGCCTTTTCGTTCCATCCACCAATGTTGTACGTCTCGCCCAGTACGCCTTTTTGCAGCACCGTGCGGATCGCCGCGCAGTGATCGCCGACGTACAGCCAGTCGCGCACGTTCTTGCCATCGCCATAGATCGGCAACGCTTTTCCGGCGAGCGCATTGATGATCGTAAGCGGGATTAATTTCTCGGGAAACTGGTACGGGCCGTAGTTGTTCGAGCAGTTGGTGGTCAGCACCGGCAGGCCGTACGTGTGGAAATAAGCACGCACCAGATGGTCGGAAGCGGCCTTGCTCGCCGAATACGGACTGTTCGGCGCATACGGCGTGCGTTCGTTGAACGCAGGGTCGGTTGCTTCAAGCGAGCCGAACACCTCGTCGGTCGAAACATGCAGAAAGCGGAACGCGTCCTTCTCACTGCCCGCGAGGCCGCTCCAGTATGCCCGCGCCGCCTCGAGCAGCGTAAAGGTGCCGACGACGTTCGTCTGCACGAACTCGCCCGGCCCGCTGATCGAGCGATCGACGTGGCTCTCGGCGGCGAAGTGCAGCACCGCACGCGGCCTGTGCGTGGCGAAGAGCGTATCGAGTGCTGCACGGTCGCAGATATCGACACGCGCAAAAATATGGCGTGTGTCGTTTTCGAGCGGCGCGAGCGTCTCGGCGTTGCCCGCATAAGTGAGTTTGTCGACGTTGACGACGGGTTCATCTCCGTCGCGAAGCCAGTCAAGAACGAAGTTGGCGCCAATAAAACCTGCGCCTCCAGTCACCAGGATCATATTCTTCCTCAGAATCGCCTCGCGACGTGCTTCGTGTCGCGGAAGCGGTGCGTTCATGGCAGCCGGTACGACCGTACTGGTCGTGCCGCGGCATCAAACGGGCTATTATGTCACGCTAAGTTGTACGTTCCGTGACCCTGTGCGGATCCGGGCACCGGTATGTCGCTATCGCAGACACATCGGCTGATAGGCGGCTCCCACCGTTATTGATGCCGCATCGCTTTTTTGGCGTCAATGCCCTGACACACATGTCACAACCACGTTACGAATTATTCAGTCCGCATTCAGATGACCACCCGGCCCACACCCCTTGCCTTCGGCGACCTTCAGGGCTGCCGCTTACAATTCCAGCAACTCCTCGCAAAAGCCGCGCCCTCTGACGACACGCCACTGTGGTTTGCCGGCGACATTATCAATCGCGGCCCCGAATCGCTTGAGACGCTGCGTGATCTCGTCGAGAAGGGCGATCGCGCAATCACCGTCCTCGGCAACCATGATCTGCATCTGCTGTCGGTATCAGCAGGTATTCGCAGGTCAAAAAAAGGCGACACGATCGACGACATTCTCGCCGCGCCGGATGTTGAAGACCTGCTCGAATGGGTGCGTCACCGCCCAGTTGCCCATTTCGACAACGACATGCTGCTGGTCCACGCGGGCGTGCCGCCGCAATGGGACGCTGCATTCACGATGGAAATGGCCGAAGAGTTGCAACGTGCCCTGCGGGCGCCGACCTGGAAGGAGACGCTCGCGGGCCTGTACGGCAACCAGCCGAATCGCTGGAAACCGGACCTGAAAGGTATCGATCGCCTGCGCCTGACGTGCACCGCGCTCACGCGGATGCGCTTCTGCAATACGGAAGGCGAGATGGATTTCACATCGAGCGGCGGCCTGGATTCCGCGCCGCCGGGTTACATGCCGTGGTTCGACGTTCCGGCGCGAAAATCCGTCGATACGACGGTCGTTTTCGGCCATTGGGCTGCGCTCGGCCTGATGGTCCGGGACAACGTGATCGGACTCGACTCGGGTTGCGTGTGGGGCAATCAGCTCTCAGCGATACGACTGACGGGCGATCCTGCCGGTCGCATCGTCACACAGGTCGATTGCGCGGCGTGTCGCGGGATGGCGCAACCAGACTAGCTGGCTCGCGTCGCATCGATGTCGACGTTGGCATCGACATTCGCTTCGTGGCTCAACGCGACGTCGGCCGTATTGTGTTGAATGGGCGTCGCGGCTTCTTTAGCCCAAGCCTTGCCGCCCTGCATCTCCCTCAACGCCCCACCCACCACCGCCTCCGCCTCCGCCGCGAGCACCCGCCGGTCAGCGCCGGAAGCAAGCGGCGCCCCGACATAAACATGCGCGGTCAATGGGCCGCCTTGCAGCAACGCATTCAGCGAATCCCGAAGCGTCATGTCATCAATATAAGCAGGCGCCGTCGACTGCCGCCCATGCGCGTCTTCGTACATCAGACACACCGGCTGCACGGGCCGCGAAGCCGACACCGCAGCCTGAAACAGATTCGCATGGAACGGTAGCAGCGACAGGCCATCCGAAGTCGTCCCTTCGGGAAACACACACATCAACTCGCCCGCGTTCAGCCGGTCGGCCAGTTCATGCATGATCCGCTTCGCATCGCTGCGCTTCTCGCGCTGGATAAACACCGTCCCAAGCTGGGCAGCGAGCCAGCCGACCACTGGCCACTTGCGGATCTCGGCCTTCGACACAAACGGCGTCGGCCGCCACGCGTTGATCACGTAGATATCGATCCACGAAATGTGATTCGCGACCACCAGCGCGCCCTCGTCGAGCCGCACATCGTCGTTATGCACGACGAGGCGCATGCCGCACAGCCGCAACATCTTCAGCGACCACGCGCGATTGAGTTCGAGCCGCACGTCGGCGGATGCGCGCGGGAAACGCGTCGCGACCGTCCACATGCCATGCAACAGATGCGCAACAAGCCGTGCCTTGCGAAACGCGAGCTTCATGATCGACGCTTTCCGTTCCTGTATCGATGTCTGTTATTCAGGCATCAAGCAGCATCAACGCTGCTCGAAAGCGATGTGACCCGCGACGATCGTCGTACGCACGCGCGCCGGCAGTTCGTAGCCGAGAAACGGCGTGTTATGCCCCTGGCTCTTCAGCGCGCGCGGCTCGACGCGCCAGTGCCCGTTCGCATCGAACACGCACAGATCGGCAACCGCGCCCACGGCGACGCGCCCCGCCGGCAGCTTTAGCACATCGGCCGGCGATGCCGTGATGCGGTTCAACGCCTTCGCGAGCGGCACATTCGCTTCGCTCGCCCATTTCACCGTCAGCGACAAAAACAGTTCGAGCCCGGTCGCGCCCGGCGTCGCTTCGGCGAACGGCAGCAGCTTTTCGTCGTCATCGACGGGCGTGTGGTCAGAGCAGATCGCATCGATCGTGCCGTCGATGAGACCCGCGCGGATCGCTTCGCGATCGCGCTGCTGACGCAGCGGCGGATCGAGCCGGTATTGCGCATCGAAGTAGCCGATATCGACGTCGATCAGATGCACGTGATTCACGGTCACATCGCACGTGACGGGTAGCCCTTCAGCCTTCGCCGCGCGCATCAGTTCGACACCCGCCGCCGACGACACATGCGAAAGATGCACGCGTGCACCCGTCACGCGGACAAGTTCGAAAATCGTATGCAGCGCGATCGTCTCAGCCGAAACCGGCACGCCCGACAAACCGAGCCGCGAAGCCAGCGCGCCGCTCGCTGCCACACCGCCCTTCGCGAGATACGCATCCTGCGGACGCAGCCACACGGTATAGCCGTACGTGCTCGCGTACTGCAGCGCGCGCAGCAACACCTGCGTATCGACCACGGGCACATCAGCCTGCGAAAAGCCGATACAACCGGCTTCCGTCAGTTCGACCATTTCCGTGATCGTCGTGCCCTTCAGCCCTACAGTCAGCGCACCCAGCGGATACACATGCGCCTGATTGAGCTTGAGCGCGCGAAACTTGAGCATCTCGACGAGACCAGGCTCATCGAGCGTCGGATCGGTATCCGGCGGACACACGAGGCTCGTCACGCCGCCCGCGAGCGCCGCGGTCATTTCGGATTCGAGCGTCGCCTTGTGTTCGAAGCCCGGCTCCCGCAGACGCGCCGACAGGTCGACAAGACCCGGCGCAATCGATAACCCCTGGGCATCGATCGTCTTCGTGGCGTTGAAATCCGCCGGCGCCTGGCCGAGCGCGACGATCTTGCCCGCCGCGACGAATACGTCCTGCTGCTGTTCGGTGCCCGCTACCGGATCGATCAGCGTGCCACCCTGAATATGAATCTCCATTCGCTGCCTTATTCTGCGTTGCCTGTCGCTTGATTCGCTTGATTCAATCGCGCGCCGGGAGTCAATCGTTATTGCCGGCAACAATTCCCATCACGGCCATCCGCACCGCGATGCCGAACGTCACCTGATTCAGGATCACCGACTGCGGGCCGTCCGCCACCTGCGAATCGATTTCGACGCCACGGTTCATCGGGCCCGGGTGCATCACGATCGCATCGGGCTTCGCGAGCGCGAGACGCTCGGGCGTCAAGCCCCAGCTCTTGAAGTATTCCTGCGCCGAAGGCAGCAGCGCGCCGCTCATCCGCTCGTTCTGCAGACGCAGCATGATGATCACGTCGACGTCCTTCAGCCCTTCGTCAAGGTTGTGAAAGACGCGCACGCCCATCTGTTCGAGCCCGCCCGGCAGCAACGTACGCGGACCGATCGCGCGCACCTCAGGCACACCGAGCGTCGTCAACGCATGAATGTCCGAACGCGCGACCCGCGAATGCAGGATGTCGCCGACGATCGCCACGCGAAGATTCGTGAAATCCTTCTTGTAGTGACGGATCGTGTACATGTCGAGCAGACCCTGCGTCGGGTGTGCGTGACGTCCGTCGCCGGCGTTGATCACGTGCACGTGCGGCGCACAGTGCTCCGCGATCAGGTACGGCGCGCCGCTCGACGCGTGGCGCACGACGAACATGTCGGCATGCATCGCGGAGAGGTTGTTGATCGTGTCGAGCAGCGACTCACCCTTGCTCGCCGAAGACGCGTTGATGTTCAGATTGATCACATCCGCCGACAGACGCTTCGCGGCGATCTCGAACGTGGTGCGCGTGCGCGTCGAGTTCTCGAAGAAAAGATTGAACACCGACTTGCCGCGCAGCAGCGGCACCTTCTTCACCTCGCGGTCCGTCACGCTGACGAACTGCTCGGCCGTATCGAGAATGTGATTGACGATCGACTTCGGCAGACCTTCGATCGTCAGCAGATGTTTGAGCTCGCCGTTTTTCGTGAGCTGCGGGTTGCCCTTCAGGAAGCCGAAGCGGAATCGGTCCGCGGCGGCGCTGCTGTCGGTGGAACCTGGGGTTGCGGTGTTCATCGTGTACCTGACTTAAAACGTGTTCTTTGCCGTGGACTGACTGGCTCTGCCGCAAACGACCGCCGCGGCGACAGGCATCCGGTGTGTGCGATATGCACAATGCACGCGCTCAATCGGCGCGCGCTTCCGTGTGAAACGTGAACCTGGGATCGTCGCCTTCGCTGCGTGCAAGGACGAGCGTCGCATCGGCCGGCAACTCGACCGTTCCGCCGACAAAGCGCGCCGCTATCGGCAGTTCGCGCCCGCCGCGATCGGCGAGCACCGCCAGTTCAACCGAAGCCGGACGTCCGTAATCGTACAGTTCGTTCAGCGCGGCGCGCACGGTGCGGCCGGTGCCCAGCACGTCGTCGACGAGCACGATCCTGCGGCCGTCGACTTCGAATGGCAGCGACGTCGGGCTCGCCTGCGCGTGCAGGCCGCGCTTCGCGTAGTCGTCGCGATGCAGTGCCACATTGACGACGCCGAAGCTCGCCACGTTCAGGTCGCGCGCGAGCCGCTCCGCAAGCCACGCGCCGCCGCTGTAGATGCCGACGAGCACAACTGCGCCGTCAGCGCTGGCAGACGTTGCGTCCAACCCGGCGCCCAACTCTGCGCCATACGCCGCGCGAATCTGTTCGAGGACGGCGCGATACAGCGCCTCGGCGTCAATGGAACTCATGATCGGCGGGAAGTCCGTCTAGATATTGCTGGAGGATGATGCTGGCGGCCTCGGCGTCGAGCATGTCGGCGCGGCCTTTGCCGGCGCGGATTCCCGCTTTCGCTTCGACCGACGAATAGCGTTCGTCGACCCACGTCACCGGCAGATTGAAGCGGCCATTCAGCTGGTTGCCGAAGCGCTTCGCGAGTTGCGTCATTTCATGCGGCGTGCCGTCAGGATGCATCGGCAGACCGACGACGAGCGCGTCGGGCTTCCATTCGCCGATCAGTTTGCCGACGGCTTCGAAACGATATTCGCGGCTGCGGTTCTGTACGACGACGAGCGCACGCGCGTGACGCGTCAGCGAATTGCCGACGGCGACACCAATGCGTTTTTCGCCATAGTCGAACGCAAGGAGCGTCGCCTCACGTCCGGCCGCAATGCTCATGCGTGACCTGCTTCGCCGGATAGCATCGACAGGCTGATGCCGAGCAGCGACAGCGCCGCTTCGAGTCGTTCTTCAGCGGGCACGTCGAAGATGATCTTCGGGTCCGCTTCGACGGTCAGCCAGCCGTTCTTCGAGATTTCTTCCTCGAGCTGGCCCGCGCCCCAGCCGGCATGGCCGAGCGTGAGCAGAAAACGTTCCGGCCCCGTGCCACTGGCAACGGCTTCGAGCACATCTTTCGACGTGGTCATCTCAAGCCCGCCCGGCACCGACATCGACGACGTGTACGGCGTGCCGTCTTTCGGATCGTGCAGCACGAAGCCGCGCTCGGTTTGCACCGGGCCGCCGAAGTACACGGGAACATGCAGCAGAGGTTCGATCTCGAGCTTCAGATCGATGCGATTGAAGAGCGCCTCCAGATCGATATCGGTCGGCCGGTTGATGACGAGGCCGAGCGCGCCGCGCTCACTGTGATCGCAAAGGTAGACCACCGTGCCTGAAAATGTGGGATCCGCCATGCTAGGCATGGCAATCAGGAACTGGTTGGTCAGATTGATGCGATCGGTACTCTTGGACATAGTTCGGATTTTAGCAAAGACGGTGCGGGATGGCGGGCTTTCAGCGTACGCGGGAACGCGTGGATGAGGCGCGTGGGCGAGACGATTCGCAGGGCTCCGTCGACGGCGTGCATACTGCACTTTATCACGCGGTCAGCGGCTGCCTGTAAGGCTCTGTGTGGTTAACGGCACGTATCCGTCATCTAGCAGGGTTCGCGCCTGCCCGCTGCTGGTTCTCAGGGTCAGGCCGCGCCGGCCCGCGCCCCATCTGGCGCGCCACCCTGCTCGATTGCACGCGTCAGCGCGGCAAGCGCGGCGCTGCTGTCGGCGGGCGCAACACCTGCCGCTATTTTGTGCAGCATCGCCCGCAACGCCTCGGCGGCATGATCGAGCGACCGGGCGTCCGGCGCATCGACGATCGTGTGCGAACGGACGGCCGGCGTCGTCACACCCGCGTGCGCGCGACGCCGCCACGCCAGCCCAAGCGCATCCGCCAGCAACGCGACGTGGCCCAGCCCCAGCGCGCAGGCGGCCGAGCCGAGACGATACGCAGCATCACCCGCCTGCAGCGCGGCGCCGGGATCAGCTTTCTCGGGATTGTCGGCCTGACGGGCATGGTCCGAAAGCGCCGCGATTGACGCATCCGCGGTCTGCAGGAAATCTTCATACGCATGCGCGTTGACTGTCAGGACGCCGAGATCGCGCGTCCGCGCGGTGCGCGCCGCGGCGGCAGCTTCAGCCTGCGCGGCTTCGGCTTCCCACAACGCCTCCGACGCCTGCGTACCCGCCACGTGCCAATCGACCGTCAGACCATAGTCATGCAGCAGCTCGACCTGATCGGCATCTTCCGCTGACGCGCCAAACAGCGCGAAGTCACGCCAGAGCGTGGCGAGCGTCGCCCGCACGAGCGAGCGCGGCGCGAGCGGCGTGCCGCGGGCGTGATCGGCGAAGACGAGATTGCAGCGCGCGTAGAAATGACGGGCGTCGGCGTCGCCGGTTGTGTGGCCGCTCGCGCGGAGCGCGCGGGCACACGCGGTGGCAAGCCGCCAGAAATCGTAGGGATCGGGGCCGGCGGCTTCGGCGAGACACGCCTCGAGTTCATCGAGCGCGCCGTGAATGTCCGGGGGAGGCGCGCCCTCGCGCTGATGTGCTCGCAGAACGGGCAGCAGCGCGCGCTCATAGCGGGCACGCAGATGCGCAAGCGTGTTCGTCGGCTGGGCATGCAGTGTGACGGGCGGCACAGGCCGGGCGGCAAGCGCCAGATCTTCGAACGTAACGCTGAAGCCGGGCGTGTGCTGCGCGACCTGCTGGCTCAGCACCTGATAGTGCGCGAAAAGCGATGGCGAACACGACAGTTCGCGTAGATTGTGTCGCCCGACGGCCGTGCGGAAAACGTCCAGCGCTTCGCCAAACGCGGTATGGCTGCCATCGACATGCGGAACATCGGCCTGCTGCGCCATCGAAGACGCCAGCGCGAGTGCATTCGCGAAACGATGCGCCGCCAGCCAGCCCGCCTCACGCAACGCGCGCGCGGCCTGCAGCAGTGGCGCAGTCGCGTCGACGCGCTGGACGAATGCGAGTTGCGCTTCCGCGAGCGCAGCTTCCGCGCTGCGAACCACACCGCCGCGGGAATTGGGCAAAGCTTCGAAGGGGTCGGTGGTAGCGTAGCGAAGGGCCATGGATGGTCGACGAAGACACCTGCGAACCCGTCTGCGAACACGCCCACGACAATGACACGCGGCAAATGCTGCGCGTCACGCATCGGCGCGCTGACGGTACGATGAGCACTACCCTTGCGACACGGCGAATAGGGCGACGTTCCTGTTGCTCCGTGTCCGATGCCAGGCCGGCGGCCACTGCAGGCATGCGCCGTCACCCCGGGCATCTCAAGCGTCAAGCATCAGACGCAATGCAACCGACCGGCGAACCAGTCAGATCTGGACCATCTCGAAGTCTTCCTTGCGGGCACCGCATTCCGGGCAGGTCCAGTTGATCGGCACATCTTCCCAGCGGGTTCCAGGCGCGATGCCTTCATCTGGCAAACCGGCTTCTTCGTCGTAGATCCAGCCGCAGATCAGGCACATCCAGCTTTGATATTCCATTCTTATGCCGCGTCGAAAAGTCAAAAAAGTCGGTTGAATCAGGACCATGATGGTACCGTGTTGCCGCCCCACTGCCTAGCAATCCAGGTCCGGCGCGAGCGTGATCCTGATCAATCGGGGCGCGAATCCGTGCTGCCGTGCAAAAAAACGCCCTGGCATTAGATTAGGCCGCATAATTGGGGCAACGTCGGGCCTTGCGCCCGGCACCCTTTTTTGATCAATCCAGCAAGATTTTCATGCCCAGCGACACTCCTCCGATCGTCCTCACCTTCGGCCTCTCCGATCCGACCGGCGGCTCCGGCATCCAGGCGGATCTGATGACGCTGGCCAGCATGGGATGCCATGGCGTCTCCGTGCTTACGGGCTATACCGTGCGTGATTCGGCGAGTTGCGACGAAGTCACCGGCCTCGACCCTGAGGTGGTCGCCACCCAGGCGCGGATGCTGCTCGAAGACATGCCGATCGCGGCATTCAAGGTCGGTGCAGCGACGCGCGCCGAAGTAGTGAGCGCGATCGCCGAAGTAGTCGCCGACTACGACGACATTCCGCTGATTCTCGCGCCCGACTTCACGCTCGACGACGAACACGTGCTTGCCGCCGATGAACTGCGCGAAGCCATCGCCGATCTGCTCGCACCGCAAACCACGCTGCTCGTCGCCGATTTCGCGACGCTGCTCGCACTCGCGCAGCCCGACGGCGACGCCGAAGCGCCGAGTCTCGATGCAGCGATTTCCCATTTGCTGTCGCAAGGGTGCGAGTACATCCTGTCGACGGAAACGGGCACGCATCGTCTGGTCAATACGCTTTTCAGCGAAGACGGCCAGTTGCGTCAGGACATGTGGGATCGTGGCGCCAATCGCATCATGGGCATCACCGACACGCTCGGCGCGGCAATCGCTGCACTGCTCGCCAATGGCCAGGATCCGGCCGAAGCCGTGCGCGAGGCGCAGGAGTATCTGTATCAGGCCACGCGCGCCGCGTTTCGTCCCGGTATGGGCGCGTACATGCCCGATCGCTTCTTCTGGGCGCGCAGCAACGAAGACGAAGAGACGCCGCGCGCAAGCGGCAAGGACGCGCCGTCGGACGAAGCGCGTCACTGAGCTGTTCTGCTGGGCCCAGCGCGTGACGGTTTGACCAAGAGCGCGACAAGCCCCGTCCTTCAGGGGCGAGGAAGGATAGCGCGGACGCCATAGGCGTCCTTTGCAGCGGTTAATGCGGCGTTTGCTGCTGTTCGATGTACTGGCGTATTACAGCGATAGGCGCTCCGCCGCAGCTTCCGGCGAAGTAGGACGGCGACCAGAGTGCGCCCCCCCACAGTTTTTTGCGGATGCTGGGGTACTGTTTCTGCCGGATCATGCGGCTGGACACGCCCTTGAGACTGTTCACCAGCGATGACACGGAAACCTTGGGCGGGTAATTCACCAGCAGGTGAACGTGGTCGTCTTCGCCGTCGAACTCGACCAGTTCAGACTCGAAGTCGATACAGACGCTGGCGAAGATAGCGCGCAGATCATCCAGAATCGCCTTGGTGAACACCTCGCGGCGATACTTGGTCACAAAGACCAAATGGACGTGCATCAGAAATACGCAATGTCTGCCGTGCCGAATGTCGTTGTCGTTGCTCATAGGCCAAACTATAATCGCGCCATGCAGCGCCTCCAATCCTTCAAATACGAACTCATGCCCGACGGTGGCCAGCAGCGCCAGATGCGCCGCTTCGCCGGGGCGTGCCGTTTCGTGTACAACAAGGCACTGGCGATGCAGAAGGAGAATTACGAGGCAGGTGGCAAGTTCATCGGTTATGTCCCGATGGCGAAGCATCTGACTGCGTGGCGCAACGGGAGTGAAACGCCCTGGCTCAAGGATGCCCCGACCCATCCGCTGCAGCATGCGCTCAAAGACCTGGAGCGCGCGTACAGGAACTTCTTCGCCAAACGCGCGGCGTTCCCCCGCTTCAAGAAGAAGGGGCAAGGCGACAGCTTCCGCTACCCCGACCCGAAACAGATTAAGCTCGATCAAGCCAACAGCCGGATATTCCTACCCAAGCTTGGCTGGCTGCGCTACCGCAATAGTCGCGACGTGCTTGGAGCGGTGCGCAATGCGACCGTGAGCCTCTCGGGCGGCAAGTGGTTCGTCTCGATCCAGACAGCCCGCGAGGTCGATGCGCCTATACCGCAGGCAGCAAGCGCCGTGGGTATCGATGTGGGTATTGCCCGCTTTGCTACGTTCAGCGATGGTGCCTACCTCGCGCCGCTCAACAGCTTCAAGAAGCACGAGGCACGTCTGCGCCGCTATCGGCGTGCGATGAGCCGCAAGATCAATTTCAGCAGTAACTGGAAGAAGGCAAAAGCCCGGGTGCAGCGTATCCACGCCTGTATCGGCAATGCCCGCCGCGACTACCTGCACAAGGTCACACACACGATCAGTCAAAACCACGCGATGGTGTGTATCGAGGACTTGCAGGTGAGCAACATGTCGCGCTCAGCAGCAGGCAGCACCGAGCAGCCTGGTAAAAACGTTCGGGCCAAGTCCGGCCTGAACAAGGCGATTCTCGATCAGGGATGGTTCGAGTTCCGTCGTCAACTAGAGTACAAGCTGGCATGGACAGGTGGATACCTCGTTACGGTGCCGCCGCAGCATACAAGCCGTACCTGCCCGTGTTGTGGCCACGTCTCGGCGGAGAATCGCACGACGCAGGCGAAATTCAGGTGCGTTGCGTGCGATTACGAGAATCACGCCGATGTGGTCGGTGCGATCAATGTTTTAGAGCGCGGACAGCGCTTGTTTGCCTGTGGAGGCATGGCGCGGTCAGGCCATCCGATGAAGCAGGAACCCGCCGAAGCGACTGCGCAACTCATCGCGTAGCGCCGTAGGAATCCCCTGCATTTATGTAGGGGAGGATGTCAAGGGACGCCAAGCGGGGCAAGGCTGATTGAAGGGCGCTGACCGAAATCTGCGCCCTTTTTTATACGTTTCGGCGTAAAAATCTGAGACAAGTTAAGGAATTCGCGGCGCGGCTTTCTAGTTTTGGCGCTGGTCAAGCGCCAGTCATACCGTTTTCAACTTGTTGCACAGATGTCGTTCGGGAGAGCGCTCAGAAGAGCTGCGCGTAGGCGTTCAAATCAAGGCAGCGGTATCCGTCCTTCTCAAGACCGGATGTCTCATTTCTAGAGAATGACGGCGAAAATAGCACCTTTTCGACTTCCCAGCCGGTGAGCTTACGCCCCTCTACGGTCGACATGAATCCCGCTATGTGACTCTCGAAGGCGGCCAGCGCGCCGTTGTCGTGTGCACTCGCGCTTCGCTTGCAGGAGCCGAAACGCACACGTTTGTCCTCGCTGTTCAATGCCACGACGTCAATCTCGACAAGCCGGTCGATTGAACGAGCGCGGTTCCAAAATCCGACCTCTATAGAAGTTATGGGAAAGTCCCCCTTACCCTTTCTCGAACACTCGACGTGCAGCTGCCGGATGAGCTTCTCGAACGCAATACCCTCAAGCGTTTCGCTACGAGGTTTGGCTTTTTCCAGCACCCGCTCGCGAAGCTGCATTCGCGCCGCGTCTCGCGCGGGCCGGACAACAGCAATCCACGCCTGCAAGAAGTTATCCGTCACGTAGTATCTGGCGTTGCGGCTGCGACTGTCCGAGAACACAGGATGGCGCCGGTCAATCATCCCGTAGTTGTCGACCAGCTTCTTGAGCTGTGCGCCCAATGAGCGGCCCGTGTCGGTCGGAGACTGCATGCTCGCTACGAGTTCGTTGTGGCCGGTGCCCGGGTGGTCCGCCACGAAGTGCAGGATGGAGAGCAATTGTCCTTTCATCTCGCGCAGGAACGAGGTGTCCGCTTCTTCCGAGAGCGGGCTACCTTCGTTCAGGAACAGGCGGACAAGAAGCTCGTTGCGCAGCCGGTCGGAGGAAGCATCGAAAAGCCCTTGTCCGTAGGCATCTCTGTAGAACTTCGGTACGCCCTCAAAGTAGGTCCACAAGAGGAGCCACTGGTACGGGTCTTCCAGGCCATGGTCGTTGTACACGGCAAGCAGGTCTTCGAAATCCCAGTGGTCGAGACGAAAGGAGTGGGTCAGTCTGCCGTACAGAGGAGCCGCCTTATCGTCGAGCAGAGCGCTCATCTCGGATTGCAATGAGCCCAGCACGAAGAGGCCGCCGCTCTTCGATTCACGGAGGACGTCTACCTCGGCCTGCAGGAACGAGTTGAACGCGGCAAGCTGTGGAGAAGTGAAATACTGGAATTCGTCCAGAACCACGATGATGCCGGCGCGGTTCATCGTAGCGATTGCGCGCGCCATTGACGCGAAGTCGTGCACGTCATTTGCCAGTGCCTGAACGGTATTCGAGAGACTGTCCTGCAGCGCGCGCCGGAACTGGCTGGCGACATCTATCTGGTCGGAGTCGGGAATCTGGACGTAGAAGAGGCGCTCGGCAAGCGTTTCGTTGGCGCGCGCCAGTTCCCGCAGAAGCGTCGTCTTGCCAATGCGACGGCGGCCCTGAATCCGGCAGAAGAACCATCGCGGCTGCTCGAGCAGTCCGCGCAACTGGTCTAGCGTGCCGCGCCGACCGTAAAAACGCCAATCCGCCATACCGCCCCCGTAAATTTGCGTACTAAATTGTACGCAAATTTATACATCGTCGCAAACCGTTGAATTTAAAAGATAAACATGAGTCAACTCGTGTCCATCGGAAGGGCTGCAACGGCGACAGGGCACGATCGCGCCACGGCACTCAGTTCACGACTGATATATTAAAAAATAGCGTACTTTTTGGTACGCTATTTTTATCGAGGGAATATGTTATTGATTCGGAGTGAAAAAAATGCAAACCTGCGTGGCAGAGCTTCTTCCGCATGCAGGATAAAGGCCGCCGCCAATGAAGGCTGGGCCAAGAGGTTTGGTCTTGGCCGGGCAGTCGAAGAATACCGGATCCGTCGCCAATAGGATTGGCGTCGCGCGCAAAGAATTTGTCGGCGGCTTTTTTTTGGGCGGGGCGGAGACTGTGATTGGTCGCCAGCAGAAAATTCTTCGAACAAGAAAATGCCCCGGAAGTCTATGACGTAAGGGGCATCCGAGGGAATCACAGCCGCTTCATTAACACGTTAAGTGAAGGGCTGGGCATTTCTGCGAGTTTTTCGTTTCGGGGAGCGCTCCTTTCGAGGCGCGCCCCGCATGTGTTTCGAGCTGAAGCCTTTGCAGGCTCCAGGCGAAATTACATGTCCATGCCCATGCCGCCCATGCCGCCGGGCATACCGCCGCCCATCGGAGCATCTTCCTTCGGCAGTTCGCAGACAGCTGCGTCCGTCGTCAGCAGGAGACCTGCGACCGAAGCTGCGTTTTGCAGCGCCGTGCGCGTCACCTTCGTCGGGTCCACAACACCTGCGTCGACCAGGTCGACGTACTCGCCGGTTGCTGCGTTGTAGCCGTAGTTGCCCTTGCCTGCTGCAACTGCTGCCACCACGACGCTGGCTTCTTCGCCACCGTTCGTGACGATCTGGCGCAGCGGTTCTTCCATCGCGCGCAGCACGATCTTGATACCTGCGTCCTGATCGGCGTTAGCGCCCTTCAGACCAGCGATTGCCGAGCGTGCGCGGATCAGCGCAACACCGCCACCGGCCACGATGCCTTCTTCCACAGCTGCGCGCGTTGCGTGCAGTGCGTCTTCGACACGTGCCTTCTTTTCCTTCATTTCGACTTCGGTCGCAGCACCGACCTTGATCACTGCAACGCCGCCAGCCAGCTTGGCCACGCGCTCCTGCAGCTTTTCACGGTCGTAGTCCGACGTTGCTTCTTCGATCTGCGTGCGCACCTGCTTCACGCGTGCTTCGATCGTTGCTGCTTCGCCAGCGCCGTCGATGATCGTCGTGTTTTCCTTGCCCACTTCGATACGCTTCGCCTGGCCCAGTTCAGCCAGCGTTGCCTTTTCGAGCGTCAGGCCGGTTTCTTCAGCGATGACCTGGCCACCCGTCAGGATAGCGATGTCTTCGAGCATCGCCTTGCGACGGTCGCCGAAGCCCGGCGCCTTCACAGCAACGGTCTTCAGGATGCCACGGATGTTGTTCACCACCAGCGTTGCCAGTGCTTCGCCTTCGACGTCTTCAGCGATGATCAGCAGCGGACGGCCAGCCTTTGCAACTTGCTCGAGCACCGGGAGGAGGTCACGAATGTTCGAAACCTTCTTGTCGTGCAGCAGCACGAACGGGTTTTCGAGCACAGCAACCTGCTTGTCCGGGTTGTTGATGAAGTACGGCGACAGGTAGCCGCGGTCGAACTGCATACCTTCGACGACGTCGAGTTCGTCTTGCAGCGACTTGCCGTCTTCAACGGTGATGACGCCTTCCTTGCCGACCTTGTCCATCGCTTCAGCGATGCGGTCACCGATCGACGAATCGCTGTTAGCCGAAATCGCGCCAACCTGGGCGATTTCCTTGTTCGTCGTGCACGGCTTGCTGATCTTGCGCAGTTCTTCGATCGCGGCCGTCACAGCCTTGTCGATACCGCGCTTCAGGTCCATCGGGTTCATGCCCGATGCAACGTACTTCATGCCTTCGCGAACGATCGATTGCGCGAGAACGGTTGCCGTCGTCGTGCCGTCGCCTGCGTTATCGCTGGTCTTGGAAGCAACTTCCTTGACCATTTGCGCGCCCATGTTCTGGAGCTTGTCTTTCAGTTCGATCTCTTTCGCGACCGACACACCGTCCTTCGTGACCGTCGGGCCGCCGAAGCTGCGTTCCAGGACCACATTGCGGCCCTTCGGACCCAGCGTGACCTTCACAGCGTTCGCGAGGATGTTCACGCCTTCAACCATCTTGGCACGGGCGGAATCACCGAATACGACGTCTTTAGCTGCCATCTTCAAACTCCTTGAATTCTTTGGGATATAACCGGGATTTCAGCGATTTTTCGCTTACTTCTGCACCACGGCCATAATGTCTTCTTCGCGCATCACCAGCAGTTCGTTGCCGTCGACCTTAACGGTCTGGCCAGCGTACTTGCCGAACAGGACGCGATCACCCACCTTCACGTCGAGCGCAATCTGTGCACCCTTGTCGTCACGCTTGCCCGGGCCGACTGCGAGGATTTCGCCTTGATCCGGCTTTTCCGCTGCGGCTTCGGGGATCACGATGCCCGACGCGGTCTTGGTTTCTTGATCCAGACGTTTGACGATCACGCGATCATGCAAAGGACGAAGGTTCATACATACTCCTCTCTTGATTGAGACTGAAGAACGCTGAGAAAACCCGGCTGGCAGGGCCAACCGGAAATGTTGTTAGCACTCTCGTGCAGCGAGTGCTAATTATATGGACGGGTGGTGACAAATTCAAGAAGGGGTTTGGCGGGTTTCCGAATGTCGAGATTCACTTAACTTTGAACTTTGTTCACTTAAGTTTGAACTCGCGACCTACGCCCGGATGCCGAGATGTCGTTATTTCCATATAAAAACAATCACTTAGAATAAAACGCTCTGTTCTGCCTTGTCGTACGTGGGGCATGACACCGAGTCGTTCTTAGCGGTATCCGCCCGCAAATCTTGATGGCTGACGTTCACGCCAGGGCAAACCCCGAGAAGATCACACTCCTCGTCATGCTCGGGGATCTCGAAATGATCACGCGAGCACAGCCCCCGCCATCTTATCGTTCTCCGTGACCAGCTTTTCAGACTGAAAGATCTCCGGAAATCTTTTTCCCTCAGACAAATTTCATCTGGAGGCACTACCATGCTGCTCGACCGGATCCCAGATGCCGGACAATGATCCCGAAGGCATGTGGGTATATCTGCGCCCCCCAGCGCGAAGAGCGAACGTGCCGTCAACTATCAAAAACAAAAGAGCTGGATGAGAGGGCACACAATGGCATCCCCGAATGGATTTGAGCGTGGCTCAGAATGGCGGCAATGGGATCTACATGTCCACACGCCGGCATCATTTCACTGGCAAGGAGCCAAATTTGACGCCGATTCAAACTCTGCGAGCAATCGGTCTCTCGTCGACGAAATGATTGTCGCTATGAATGCTGCGGAGCCCGCGGTTTTTGCGTTGATGGACTACTGGACCTTTGACGGCTGGTTCGCGTTGAAGCGTCGACTCAAGGAGGCCGGAGCACCGCAGCTGCACAAGAAGGTCTTTCCGGGGATCGAACTGCGCCTCATGGCACCGATGAGGTCACCAAACGGACGCCTTAACGCGCACGTTCTGTTTTCAGATGAAATTCCGGATCAAATGCTTCACGATTTCAAGGCTGCTCTTCGTGTCGCCATCATTGACCGCCCTCTCTCGAACGACGCACTTGCCTCACTGGCACGCCACTCGTCAGAAGATATTCTGAAGGTCCACGCCTTCAAGAAGATCGACATGGCAGACGACGCCAAGGCGCTCTACGCTGGAGCCTCGATGGCAGAAATTACTGCGGAGAGCTACCGCGATGCAATTGAACAAGTAGAGGACGGATTGGCGATTGGCTTCATGCCGTACGACACGAGCGACGGCTTGGCCGAAGTCAAATGGCAAGACCACTACGCCTACTTCATCGGACTCTTTAAGTCATCGCCGATCTTCGAGTCTCGCGACCCACATCTTCGTAGCTGTTTCGTCGGGGAGGAGACCGACAAGAACAAGGCTTTTTTGGAGAAATT
The DNA here is from genome assembly GCF_050436565.1 of Paraburkholderia sp. GAS42. Taxonomy (NCBI): domain Bacteria; kingdom Pseudomonadati; phylum Pseudomonadota; class Betaproteobacteria; order Burkholderiales; family Burkholderiaceae; genus Paraburkholderia; species Paraburkholderia sp. GAS42. The sequence goes on from NZ_JBNDML010000006.1 coordinate 77,482, forward strand.
CCAGGAAGGTCTCGATAATGTTCCCCGTCTCGTTGTTTCTGGCAGTGACGCACATTGTTTCGTTGGTGTTAAAGGCGACAACGACAGGCGCGGCTATGGTGACTACCCGTCCGGTAAGATAACCTGGATAAAAGCTGACCCGACCTTCCAGGGACTCCAACAGGCTATTTGGGAACCGGCCAAACGTTCCTTCATTGGTCTGCGTCCACCGAAACAACTCGAAATCGAGACGAACAAGACGTTCTTCATTGATCGAGTGTCGGTCAGCAAACAAGTGTTGACGGCTCCCGGTTCGTGGCTCGACGGCGCCAACTTGCCGCTCAATCCTGATCTCGTCGCCATCATCGGCAACAAGGGAAGCGGCAAGAGCGCACTCGCCGATGTGATTGCCCTTCTCGGAAACTCCCGCCAGAAGCTCCACTTCTCGTTTTTACAGAAGAACCGCTTTCGCGGAAAATCAGGTGACCCTGCGAAAAACTTCGCGGGGAAGCTAACGTGGCTAGACTCGACTGAAGAAACCCGCAACCTGAACGACGATCCGCCGGCCGATAAGGTGGAAATGGTTCGCTATATCCCGCAGGGCCACTTTGAAGATCTCTGCAACGCTCACGTGAGCGGCAGTTCGAATGCGTTCGAAAGGGAGCTTCGCGCAGTCATCTTCTCTCACGCTGGCGAAGCCATTCGACTTGGCGCACTTGACTTCGATCAACTGATCGATCAGCAGGAGAGCGGCTTTCGTATCCAGCTGAATGACTTTCGGAAGGACCTCCACCGGATTAACCAAGAGATCACCGCCTTCGAAGAGCAGCTTCAACCAAACGTCAAGAGTGCGCTACAAGAAATCCTCCTCGTCAAGACCCGTCAGATCGATGAGCACAACAAACTCAAACCGACCGTTGTGCCGAAGCCTGCAGCCGAACTAACGTCCGAACAGCAAGACGCCGCGACGCAACTCGAATCCATTGCGGTCAAGTTGAAGGCACTCGAAGAGGCCGCTGCAGCGAACAGCGCTCGCGAGCTAGCGCTGGCCGGAAAACTCAAGGCCATCCAAAACGTTCGCGAACGACTCCGTGTCTTAGAGCGTGCACACAAGCAGTTCGTCGAAGACACCACTAAGGATCTCGGCGTCCTCGGATTGGCGCCGGAGCAACTGGTCACCCTCAAGGTAAGCGCACAAGCGTTGGACGATATCGAGCGTTCGATTCCAGATGGACTAACAAAGCTCAAGACCGATACCGACGCAGGTGTGGAACAAAGGGGCAAGCTGGCAACTGATCAGATCGCCTTGAATGCAAAGCTGAATGCACCCCAATTGGTTTACCAGCAAAACCTCCAAGCCCTCGAAACTTGGAACGCAAAGCTTGCTGAACTGACCGGAGCACCTGATGCTCCCGACTCACTACTCGGTTTACAAGCACGCATCAAGCAACTTGACGAGCTGCCAGCACACCTCGCCGCTCACCGCGAATTACGACACAAACTGACCGGAGAAATTTTTGGCGTTCTTGACGCGCAGCGCAAGGCTCGTGAAGACCTCTTCAAACCTGTCCAAGACCTGATTCAAGGCAATAACCTGATTCGCGAGGAATACAAACTTCAATTTCAGGCCACGCTTGGTGGATCGGCAGATGTGATCGCCGCCGCGCTGTTTGACCTTATTAAGCAAAACACCGGTGAGTTCCGGGGAACCGATGAAGGCTACGCGGTCGTTCGCGCGCTGACGGACAAGTACGACCTAAACAAACGTGCCGATGTGCAAGACTTTGTCTCCGAACTGCATACGAAAGTCGCGGCGGCCGCTGCTGGGGGCAAGTCAGCCATTGGCATCGTGCCACTGCTTCGGAAAGACAAAACTGCGACGGACGTTTACGACCTTCTTTTCGGACTCTCATTCCTAGAACCGCGCTACTCGTTGTTATTTCAGGAGACGCAGATTGAACAGCTGTCGCCTGGACAGCGCGGCGCGCTACTCTTGATCTTTTATCTATTGGTTGATAAGGGACGCAACCCGATCATTCTCGACCAGCCCGAGGAGAATCTCGACAACGAGACAGTAGTAAGTCTACTTGTACCCGTCCTCACCGAGGCCAAGAAACGGCGGCAAATAATCATGGTCACTCACAATCCAAATCTCGCCGTCGTCTGCGATGCAGAGCAAGTCATCTGGTCCAGCTTCGATCGCAAGAAGGGTTCCACCATATCCTATGTAGCCGGAGCGATCGAGAATCCCGCGATCAACGGGCATGTGGTGAATGTGCTTGAAGGAACGATGCCTGCCTTCAACAATCGTCGGACTAAGTACCACACAGTCGCCTCGTAGATTGACAATACAGAGCCAAGTGCGCGCGCCGCTGCTTAGGGCGGATCAAGCGGACTTCCCGCCGATATTGCAACATTAACGAACTTCCTTCATTCATCGGTCGGCTTTGTGCCCGAGTTCTGGTGACCGTCTCGGGAGCGCGAGAATACTTGTCACGCGTTGCACAGTACTCTATTGGACTGATTGAGGGACGACATGTCATGCGGGGACTGGCCACTGAATCGTATACCTACAGCGCAGCAGACGACGAGCCCAGCCGCCGTACCCGATGAGTCAAGATTGCGACATCTCACGCTCGCCGGTTACGCAACAGGTAAACACTAGATGCGCCCGAAGCTCCATCGCGGCCGCTCATCGCTCACGCCGGGTTGGTTGGCGTGTCGAATCTGCCACGAGGATCCGATGTCGCCCCCCTGCCGCCGTCGAACCCAACGTGGACTCAACGGCGGCGTTCCGAGCTCCAACGGCCGTTGATACGGCCAAGGCGGGCGGCAAATTGGTCGGCCTTTTTGGCCATTCACGTTCTGCAGCAGCGCACTCAACTATTGGCCGCCCCTAAGCATCCTCAAGATCGGAGTAACTCAAATGTGATGCCTTGGCAGGATTGCTCCCTGCCACACCTGTTCGCCCCTGCAAGCCATCACTTGGTGACGTGACAAAAACCATGAACCGCAAAAATAGCTTACCCTCCGCCATTCGGCCGCCGGGGTTGCTGCCTGAAACTCTGCTTTTTTGCGCTTCTGAGCACACGAGTCTTCTCTGCGGTGAAGCTAGTTTCAGCTTTAGTTGAAAACATCTCGTCCTCCGGCATACCCAATGAGTACATTTCCCGCTCGCGGAGTTCCTCCTGTTTCATATACTCTATGAATTTCTCCACGCGCTCTAGCCGTACCTTTACCCGCTCCACACGCTCGCCTCGCGTGAAAAACTGATATTCCTTTCGCGCCGCCTCCGTTAGGTAGTTGCTAGTCGATTCGCTGAAAATACCGCAATCGGTGCATATCAAATCGAGATATGTGAAATAGTAGGCAAGTTCACCGAACATATAGAGACCATAGTTGGTTATCTTGATTCGATCGACAGATTCCGAATACGCGTCCAGTCTATTGTCCGACTCTACGAAGCCGTGACGTAATAGAACGTCAAGGTTTTGTTCGAAATCGTCCTGCATGCTAAAAGTTTCCGCAAAATAGGCCCGCAATTCCGCAGTAGCGAAATATGACGGTGCCGTTGGGTCAACTCCCTTTGCAAGCTTCCGCAAAATTCGCAGCGCGGTAAAATGAGAGCCATGACGCGCCGATCTGAGCTGGTAAATATTTGGAATATCGCTCAGCGATTCCTCATAAAAATAGCGATTCGGAATCATCACCGGCTTTATGACCTGATGAACTTGAAAATTCCAGGCGCCATTGGCGATCATCTCGTCCACGTTCGTGTAGCCAGACAAGAGGAAGCTCCGGAATAGATCCAGAGAAAGGCGTATATCTCCATGCGCACACGCAGTCAAAAAATTATTAAGCGGCGAAATGTCGCTTGAAAATTCTCGGCTCAGAATTTTAAGGTACGTCCCACTATCCTTGATAAAATCGAGAGCGGTTTGACCAAGCTCATCTTCCTCATCGAGTTCGCGCTTCTCTAGTACTGTCACTGTATAGTCGAGGCGTTTCTTGAATACTTCGGCTGGGCGAGGCGAACTAATGTGAAAGCCAGAATTTTGAAATGCATCTAACACACCATGAATTTTGGAATCGAAAAAGCGTTCTTCGCGCATCGATATCAAAGCCACGCATTTCAGTCGATCAGATATTTCTTGCGCGGATGAAAAGCAAAAATCCTGAATCTCGGACGAATATTGGTCAGTGTTATCGATGACGACGATTGCACCCCGTTCTTTTGTAGACAGGTGAGTAACCAATCGCTCCGCGCAGTAAGCCTTATCCTGCTTCCATGCGGCAATCAACGAGTTCAATTTCAAGTTGTACGCCTCAGATGTCACCGGGAGTCCAGCGAGATCCTGCTTGCGCGCAGTGGCAAAACGATCTGAAAACAGATCGCGCGTCAGTGCATCTCGATCCGCATCCAGCAAGGCTTCCTTATCAAGTTGCTTAACCAACCCCTCCCAAATAGCGGATCTAATAACCGGTACATCTTCTGGCACTTTAAGCAAATCAACGATGGCTATTGCCGCATGGTCCCTCAACCAACGCGGTGCGTTATGATGCAGAAGTCGTTTTATAAACGTCGATTTACCTGCGCCCTTTCCCCCAAACAAAACCAGCACCTCGCCCTTACGGTTTTGTTTGAGATTTTTAGTCAATCGTCCGCCAAGACGACCACCCTTTCCCGTATCCTCGAGTTGCTGGACGCCAAACGACTCGAAAAACGGAGAGAGTGAATCGTGGATGAGTGACCTCATCCCGTCCGACGTGCCAAGGTATTCTCGCTGCGATACGTAGCATCGCTCCATAAACTCGGTGTCATCGTCCTTGATTACGCCGAAATACCGATTCACAATTGGGCGAAGCTTGATCGCGAGACGGTTTGCTGTAATCGTGTGCGAATAAGACGAGATTTTTTCCTTTGGGTAGTAGACGTTACGGTCCTTCGGTGGAGCGCTGCTAAGCAGCGTCGGCAGAGAGGAGCGCTCGGTGATGGCAACGAAAGACAGGTTGTTTATCGCCTTGGTGTACTCCTGGGCAAAGAAGCCGAGATTTCGCACGACAAACGCTTGCAGTGATTCCCAACGCTTTCCTTTTTCGAATGTTTTAAAAAAAATCCATTCAAATCCATTGGAAATGCATGCGTATTCACATCCACTATCAAAACAATACGTTCTAACCTGCTGCATCGCCACTTTAATATTTAAATTGCTTAGTAGCTTAGCGATTGAGATGTAGCAGGAAGTCTCGTCAGCCGCGTGCGGAATCGGCAATTCGAAGAATACGCCAGCTCTTTTTGCTTCGATGAAAAGTAGATCATCCCCGTTCGTCTTCTTAAGCACATAGTCTGCGAAGCCCGGGGCGATAAATTCTTCGACGACGACTCGATTTCTAGGCCACGCGAGAAAATCATGAATGATGAAGTCGATAACTTTGTGACGCGTTTCCGCTTCATTTATGTCCCTCTGCGAGGCGTACTGCTCCACGCCCTTCAGTTGTTCCAGCCTGTCGTCTGTTTTCGATGTCTTGTGGTCTTTCATGGTGCCCCGGAAATGTTCGCATATTATTCGCACATATCCCGTAATAATAGCTCACCATTCTGTCCCAGTGGATCTGGTGCTCGACACTCGACGGAACCCGAAAAGCTGGGCGCGCTGACTATCTGGCTGGCATAGTGCAGGTCGACAGACATGCATGCAATCCTCCCGACCGGAGAAACTCAGACGGGCTTAAGGTGCGGTCGACGCGAATGTCCGCACTGGGCTGCGGACACGACGAACACTACCGTCGAAGAAGGTCCGTCAGTGGGGAAACCGACGTTCGAATGTCCGAATCCAGCCCCCTGAGCACGACAGCGGGCGACGCATTTTCGCGGGCCGCCGCCAGGAATCCGGCCCCAATGTCAAGATCTGGGAAAGATCGCGGGCCGGTGCAAAACGTCCCCCCGCAGACACCGCAGGTTCATCTGGAAGGCTAGCGAACGTCGGTGCTTTACTCCCCCGCTTATCACACCGACCGCTGAGACGGCAATGCCGACGTCGATTGTGCCGGACATGCCGGGCGCCCCCCAGTCTTGGCGCAGCCCGAATTTCACAGAGAGAACGAATCTCTCGCGTATAGCCGGTTTAATTAGGGAAGGTATAGCGCTTGTTATACACACGAAAAAAAACGGCGGAGATTGTCTTGCATTTGGAGTGAAATTTTCCTATCGTTTTAGGCAACTTGTGGCGGAGGCAGAATGACCCCGTTCGCTGTGCAGCTCCGAGCAATCCGCACAACTTTTGGCTTGGCACAAGGCGAATTCGCCAGACGTATTGGATTTCGCCAAAACTACATTTCGGCGATCGAATGTGGAGCCAAGCTCCCAAAAGACAGCACGCTCGTTGATCGCACGATAGCTGCCCTTCAACTGGACACCGCGAGCGCGCAGGTTCTCACCGAAGCGCTTCAACTCTCCCGTCCCCTCGATTTCCCACAGCAGGGAACGCCGGCGTTTGCCTATGCGCTATGCGCTCACTTTTCTCGCATGACTCCCAGGTTCACCCAGGCACAGGTGAGAGCACTGCAGGAGTTCCTCAACGTCCTTGACCAAGCGCCGCATCCCGCGGACCTTCCAGAAACCCAATCGGCGAAAAAAGCCGCCTGAGGAGATCGTTATGCACAAGTAAAAACGCCGCCTAGCCCCAGAGGACAAGACGGCGTCGCGAATACCTATCGGTACCCGCCCTAGCAAGCTCAGTATCGGTGTCGTTTTCAGCCATGTCAAGTCCTCTTCAAGCACTCTCCCTCGGGGGAGCAGGTTCCCTTTTGCTTGGAGAAAATCATGTCCGGTGTCCGGCGCGTCGTAACGACGTCCCCTCATCGAAGGGTCGGCTTTATCTCAAGCCCGTGGTTCCAGCCACACCAGATCGAGTATGAAAGTCTGCTCGAGCGCGATTTCGTACGGCTTGCCCTTCTAGACCTTAGGGTTTCATCAATCACGCACCAGCCATTTCAGGTTGAACTCGACGAGTCGCACTCCTACACACCAGATTTCCTGCTCGCGGGTAGAAATCTTCGACTAGTTGTCGAGGTAAAACCAGAGGAGCGGGCTAACAAACCTACAACTGCCGACGGTCTACGACAGGCAAAAAAAATCCTCAATCTCCAAGGCTACGATTTCCTCGTAGCCACCGAGACGCTCATTCGAGCAAACAAGCGTCACGAACGTGCCGCCATTCTCCTTCGACACGCTCGCGCGCATCTCCCCCATCCTGTCGTAGTCGAAACGCTCAGAGTCGCTGCATTGTCCACCGATGGAATTTCCATTGGCGCGTTAGCTTCGACTGCTGGCGTTCCTATTTCGACAGTACTGCACCTGGTCGGCCGCCGTCGGCTCCGCCTCAATTCAATACTTAATTTCGACGCATCCCAAACTGTGTACCCGGTAGGAGATGAAAATGGCCATTTATGCGCTTGAACGCGGCCTTGTTCTGAAGGTCGGCGACGCGAGCTGGCAAGTTCAACGAGTACTAGATCGAAATTCCGTTCAACTGGAGCACCTAACTACCGGACGAATACGTCGCGAACGACTTTCGAAGCTTACACACGAGATAGCATCCGGAAAAATAACTATCGAACACGGCTCGGCGCTCGATATTAAGAAGTACACCGCGGATTTCGAAGGATCCGTATTCTGCGCGGACTCACTCAAGGAGCATCACAAAACCGCGTATCTGCGCGCAAGCGAATACGTGACCGCAATGCGCAAACGTGGCATTGCCAAGGGACAGCGGACCCGTATCGCGAACGCCATCACTTCGGTCGCCAGTGAACTCGGGGATCGAAATCCCCCCAAGTCATCGACCGTAATGCGCTGGATGCGACTCTATGAAAGCAGCGGCAGAAACACGACGAGCCTGGTTTCCGGAAACGTTCATCGACGGCGCCGATCGGGGATTTCTGACAAAGCCAGCGCGATAGCGAAGGACATCCTTCGGCAACGCTACTTCGTTCGCGACGGATGCTCGCTGGCATCCGCACACGACAGGATCACGGCAGAATTGGAGCGAGCAGCTGATGTCGGCGTGATTGAGCAACCTGAAGCACAGATCAGCCTCTCCACGATTCGCCGCATTGCGCGAGAGGTCACGCCATACGACAGGGACCGCGCGCGCCTTGGTCCGGCAAACGCCCGAGCAAAGTGGAGATTTTCGACGCATGGGAAATATGCAACACGACCTCTCGAGCGTGTTGAGATGGACCATACGCCCCTGGATCTATGGGTGATCGATGATGCTCTTGGCATTCCCCTTGGCCGACCAACGCTGACCCTGCTGATATGCGGCTATAGCGCCTATATCACAGGATTCTTCATCTCCTTCGAAGGCGAATCTCTGGCGCGCATCGTTCGTAGCCTGAAAATCGCTATCGAACCCAAGGAGCCGCTAACTGCTGGCGCCTCCCTGGAAAACCCGTGGCACGCACACGGATTGTGGGAAACGCTTGTTATAGACAACGCCCGTGCCTGCCACTCAGACCAGTTCAAGCAGATCGGATTTGATCTTTGCATGGACGTTGAGTATTGCCCTGTTCGTCAACCGTGGTTCAAGCCTGTGGTCGAAAGATACATCGGAGAGGCGTGCCGCCAGCTCCCGGCGCCCGGCCGCCCTCAGAAACCTGGAAGGCATCCGGAACCTATCAATGCCACCAAGAACGCATGCGTCACCTTCAGCGACCTGTGCGCCGGCATCCTCAAATGGGTAGTCGACGTGCATCCATTCACCATCAACGAGCGGAAACTCGCGCGACCCATTGATCTTTTCCTCGATGGACTCGACAGCTGCCCGGCCCCAATGTTCGTCGAAAGCTACGCCAGCCTCGATGTACTCGCTGGAGTTACGGCAAGCGCCACGGTCGACCAAAGTGGCGTGGTCAGCCACTGGATTCAGTATGCGGGAGAAGATCTGCGTCGACTAAGAAACGAGATCGGGACAAATTTCAAGACGAAGTACAAGTTCGATCCGTATGATCTTGGCACAATGTTCGTACAGCATCCCAAGGAAGGCACCTGGATTTACGTCCCCGCCAAAGATCAGGAATACGCATCGGGCCTAACATTGACCCAGCACCGCCTCATAAGGGCTGCATGTAAAGAGCGGCTGAGTCGCGCAAACGCCGAGCAGGTTTTGCGGCGCGCGCGACTGGAATTACAGGACCATTGGTCAAGCGCGATCAGCGCTGGGAAGCGACTGAAACGGGCACACCACCTCGCCCTTTCACAAAACCAGAATTCCGTCGATATCCTTCATCCGCGCACACATACGAAGCCGCAGGACTTGGCCGATCTGCTCATCCCTGATGGCGAGCTCAGTTTTTCTGAGCGTTCGGTTCCAGACTTTGGCACCTTCCGGCTGTGTGAAACGTGAATGATTTCCGCTTCGGTAGATTCGAGATCGTGCGCGACGCGCTATCGGTCATTCAAGCTCCTGCTCCCAACGTGAGCGTATCAACCAATGATGGGAGCGGAGCACGCACAGGCCCCGGGAGCAGATATGTCCTACAGTGAGAAGGCGTTGAGCGCCGCCCGCGCGCTTCATCAAGTGGTGATTAATCACTCGACATTTACCCAGGCGCTTGATGGCATCGGACGGATAATTCAGCTCGGAAACGATCTCGGGAACCCGATCGGAATGTGTCTGATTGCGCCAAGCGGCTGCGGCAAATCACTGCTGATCGACCTGCTGACGAGAAACGCATATGGATGGCCATTCCTGAACGCTCAGTCCGTTCTGGTTGCCGCGCTGAAGGAAGCGCCGACCGTCGCTCATATCCAGTCTGAATTGCTCAAGTGCTTCAAATATCCGATCCCCATAAGAAGCTCCGCAAGCACAAACGCTGCGGTCAATAACGTTTTAATAGAAGCTGTCGCACAGCGAAAGATTCAGCTAACCGCCATAGACGAATATCAGCAGGTGTTCCTTGCGGGAAAGGACGGTGTGAGGCGCTCGGTCAACGATTGGCTGAAACGCTTCATGACACTTACAGAAAAACCGGTTCTCCTGACCGGCACAGAGGAGCTTTCCGCCCTGGCGAACGGCGATCCTCAACTGAGCACAAGAATTTCTGCAACATTTCGTCTGATGCCGTTTCGACATGACGCTGAATGGAAAGGCGTTCTTAAGGCATATAGCGACAACTGCCAGGCGCTTGATCTCAGCCCGCTTCGCAACGACTATTCACGGGAGCTCTATCTCGCGAGCCAAGGTGTTTTCAGGACACTCAAAGGTTTGGTTCTCGAATCGTCGATGGTTGCAATAGATGACGGCGCCGAAGCGGTGAATCGGAAACACCTGTCCACCGCGTTTCTTCGAACCTTCGGACCAGCATCGACGCGCGAGAACCCGTTTCTGTGAACTTCGCCCACAACGACACCCTTCCGTATCCATTCGTTGACGAAATTTTTCCCGACGAAGACGGCGTGGGATACGCTCTACGGATGGCAGACGCGAACGCTCTGTCCTTCCATCAACTTGCAACGCATCTTGCGTCGCCAGGACACTGTTACCTGCCTTATAGCTCTGCACCAGAGATTGCGTTTATGTTCGGCGGCACGTCCGAACTTATTGCAAGGGCGCTGGTGCGACGCCATTTTGAAGACGGTATCACGGTCGCCGATTTCGCCGAGCATCGATTTTTGCGACCGAAACATTTGCGTCAGCTGCGGCCACAACTCTGTCCGTTTTGCCTGCTCGAACACGGACACGCACGCGCGTCGTGGTCTATCACAATGATGTGCTGCTGCACGGAACACGAGGTTTGCCTCATCGACCAATGTGTGTGTGGAAGGCCCATCTCGTGGCGTAGACGGAGTTTGCTGGTCTGCGAATGTGGTCGGATGCTCCTTGGCAGCTCGAATTCCACTCATCCGGCGACGAAGGGAGCACTGGCTATTTGCCGTCAGATCGAATACCTACTCGGTAGGGCGCATTTCCGCCTCCAGTCACAATTGGATAGCGAGCTCGCGGTCTTTGACGACATTTCGGTCGATACATTCCTTCGACTCGTGTGGGCGCTTGGATCATCCAAATGCGAGAGAGGCGGCTGCACGCAACACATCTTGCATGCAATCCCCACGCCATTGGAAGCCATGCTGACTGCCGACCAAGCCCACAACCGCATCCGGCGTCTGCTAAGTGGACGAGACGTTGCGTCGCTCTGCCTTTGGTGGCCCCAGTTAATATCGATTGAAGAGGAAGCAGTCACTTTGCCGGACCAAAGATTGATCTTGTCGATTCTTGCAAGAATCAGGCCGCGCCCTCCGTCGGCTCGGCGCATAAATCGAAATGGACCCGTACAGCCTTCCCTGTTTGAGGAATAGTATGCCAACTGACAGCTCGTTGATGCTCGCGCCAGCGCCGATCGCCGGCGAGTCTCCTTCATCGTGGCTCCATCGCCTAAGTCTGCTACATGGACGTGGGGCTCGGACGCTCCTGCATTCGGTGGGGATTCGAAAAATGAAGGATCCAGACACCGCTCTGACCTCGCAACAGTTTGGTAGTTTGGTACGCGAAACCAACGTAAGCGAATCAATGGTCGCCCACCTGGGAACAATCTACGAGCGGTTACGCCAGTCAAAGTATCGGCGCCTACTGCGCCACGACGGTCGAGGTCGACCCGTTTATGCGTTTTGTCCCGAGTGCCTCGCAAGTGACGAAACGCCTTATCTACGCATTGCGTGGCGATTCACTCATTGGGATATCTGTCCCACGCACCGTATCCGTATGTGCTATCGGTGTCACGGGTGCGAAGCACCGCTTTTAGCGATGCGACCTCCACAGAAGTTTTATCTAGCTGATCTTCGTCGCTGCTCCATGTGCGCTAGTGATCTAACCTTGCAATCGGTCGATCGCCTGCCGCATGAAGAAATATGCGGCAGTTTGCGGATTCAAGTAGCTCTGGCGAACACATTGTTGCTCGGACACTGCCTTATTGAAGGACATCCTGAGCGGGTGCCGCTAGACTTCCTGATGCATGCGCTGAGGACCCGGCAACTCGATGGAACTGGAATTCGAGACACCCCGTTGGCGCCGCAATTTCGTCTACTTTGCCGCGACGGTCAGATGTTTTTCTTGTTTCTATATTTCCTGGGCACGCGCGGAGAGTCATTTCCTGACGTCAACGTTGCTGCCGAAGTGGACCATCCAATCGTATGACCGCGGCGTGCCAAGGTTGCTGAATCTCGACGAAATGCTATCGAAACAGGATGGAGCTTGGAGCGATGACGGCAAGACATATCAGCGTTTCTGCGGCGAAAGCCGGTGTGAGCCGGATTTTGGTCTGGGTAAAGGCCGGACGCGAATTCATTGTCTGCCGAGCGGGTACTCCAGTCGTGCACCTGGTTCGGCCTGCGGCCAACATCATGTCGGCGGGTAAGATTCTGATGCGCCCACACCGCACCAAAGGCCGGCCCGGACGCTCGGCGAGGACTCGCATTCGCGACAAGCGCTGACATGCGTCGCGAAATAGTTGATCGCCCATAGTTGTTAGCCGATGTTTGACGACAGCGGTAGCTGGCCAACAAGGTCATCCAAATTTTTTATTGTCGGCACCGAGATAGACGAGACCCCGGCGCGATCGAGATGAATAGCCCGCATGCCGAATGCAGTCGCTCCCAAGTAGTCGGTAGAAAAGGTATCTCCGACCATGACAGCTTCACTCGGCGAAACGTGAATTTTTGTACAGATTGCTGAGAAGATGCGCGGGTCGGGTTTAAGGTATCCGACTTCGAATGACCACGCGTACTCCACTGGGACGGGCAAGATATCTAGCAACTGTTTTGCGTACGGTTTTGCAAGATTCGACGCGATCCCAACTTTAATGCCCGCGTCGCGAAGTGTTCCGAGAGCCTCCATTGCATCTGAAAAAAGACGCATGCCCTCGAGTTCGAGTTTCAAATCGGCTTCCAGAGACTCGAGGTCTATCGCCGCTGAGGCAAACTCTCTGGCTGCATCGGAGAGTCCCAACGGGCGCGTCATTACCGCTTCTAGCATTCGCCTGTGGTCCGAACAAAGGCGCGCCAGTTTGGTAAATGGTCGCTGCTTGTACCGCAGTTCACACAACGTTCCAAATGCGTCGAATACAACGGCTTTCACTGCGACTTTCATAACTGATTACGCCCCTGACGCGACGAGTACGAAAGAAAGGTGCGTCCCCGCGCTAGCACTCGCGACGCGGGGCGCGCGAGTCGGAGAATCGCAATATACGGCCGCTGCGGATCTAGCATCGTCGTTTAACCACCGAGTGTCGAGGACGCTGCCTCCATCCATCGACGCCGATACAATTGTCCGCAGTAAAAGAGCAGCAACGTGGCAAGCCAACGCATTACAGTGCGCATCTTCTTTTGCCATTCGGATCGAGCATCTAACTGTTCGATAACGGCTGGGTAAGCCGCAGCCACGTCGCCCAACCGCCTGTCGAACTCGATAAGGCTATTCTGACAATCCAGCCAATGCGTTTTTTTGACGTGAATAAAGTCTGGAAGGATCTTCAACGTCGATATCATCAAGGACGTCTTGGTAGTTTCATTCGGCCCGGCTTGCAAGGCCGCGTCGATTGTGTGTTGGGCAGTGGACGCCGTTTTGAAACACTCGTCAAGCTTCGGCTGGAGTGCAATAAGTGCCTTAAAACTCGATGGCAGCTGTTTTGCTGAAACGGACGTCTCGACTTTCGATATGTCGTTTTCCAGCATCTGCATACGGCTTAGCTCATCGAGTAGGACTATGCTGGCGACGCGATAGTAGGAGAGATATTGAAGCTCCAAACCGAGGAGTTGGTCCGCGTCCGCACCTACGGCACCAATATCTCGAGTGTGTCCCATGGTGTTCTCAAAAAAATCGTTGCGAGCCTTGTCGAATCGCTCCATCGCATTTTCAGCAGGAGCTGCTAACAATTTCAGGGTGACCAAAGGTTGGGCAGCCTGCTCAGTAAAGTCCTTGTCGGCAAGTGGAAACATGAATTCGCACATAACTAACGCCAAGACGGCCACAATCGCTGCGACGTCGACGAGACCGAATCGTTTAGTTACGGATTCGTTTCTTTTCTTCCTTGACAGTCGAATTGCCAAGATGCGTCTGTTTGTACGCTCGTTCATAGTTTTGAGTAAAAGCGTTATATGTTGATTCGTGGAGCAAGGTGCGCTGCGAGATGATGAATTTTCGGTTGATGCTCTTTGAACGACGCCGCTCGGATTAAACGTCCGCTCGTGAAGGCAAAGGGCTGAGGTACGCGTACCGCGCCACACGGCCCGCTTTTATCGCTCGTATCCCTTCGGATTACCGGCGTGACGCACGCCTCTGGCATCGACGTCGACGATCGGAGCAACGCGACGCATGTTCAATGAAGAAAGTCGGCCAACCTCGCTTGACGGGCACTTGCACCCAGACGTTATTGCGATCAGCCGAGAAACAGCAACTACCGCGGCCAGCGCGCTCACATATGGCGCAGCGACGCTCGCCCCGACCACCTCCGCCGTTCCACAGCGACCGATTTCCCCCAAAAGATGTTGATAAGCGTGCACGTGAGGAATTTCATCGTCAGTCTTCGCATCCGTTTGGTTCGCAAAGTGTTTGTCGATTGGCCGCGCACTGTCGAATATGGTTACGCGGTAGCGATCGAAGTCGCTCGCACTCCGGCCCAGCCCCGCATCGACGATACAGTCGAACCCGATACCGGCCAAACGCTTGCGCGCCTCGATTTTGTCGACACCACAAAGCGCAATGCGTGGGTCAGCGTCATCGAGTCGGTCTGTGGCGGCAAGCATCCTGTCAATGCGTCTTACGTCGAATCCTTTGCGCAACGCCCATTGCTCCGCAATCCGCGTCTTAAGAACCCCGTAGGTATCGTCTCCAACAAGCACGGAGGTGGCCCAATTTTCTTCGCTGATCTTGTCTCGGTCCTGGAGGACAAGAGAGATTTCGCTGGGATTTTCATATGGCAGCGCGGCCAGCGCCCAGAGGAATGCTTGACCAAGGTTTCCTAGCCCAATCAGCCACAGGGCTCCGGGCAGAAAAACCTCCGAAAAGCCTGGGGCATCCTCTTTTCCCTCGATCGTCGTCCAGAGTTCGACTTCCGACCGCAAATCGAAGCACTGTCCTCGTTCGGCCTGAAAGGCCATACCAACGGCCAGCGCGGCGGCAGCGATTCCCACGAGCGGATTGCCACTATGCTCGCAAACGCACGCCTGAGGGTGCGCCGTACCGGCCCGCCATCCGTTCCACCAGACCCCTACAGACCAGTCGTCCTCCGGCATCGGCGCAGTTCCGATAACGATTCTGCGCGAAGGCACGCCTTCGAAGTCATGAGCCCCGACTTCCGTCGCGGCGCCGCCAAGGGTGGCCGAGGACAAAGGAAACGCAGAATTATGCAGTTGGTCAACGGCGCCAATCACCCGGACACCACCGACAAAAGTTCGGCGGCCTACCGATACGGCGGTCAGCACAGCGGCATGGGCGGCAGGAGACACTGCATCGGGGCCAACTACTATCTCAAGGGTTAGCCCTCGCAATCTTCTCTGTGCTTCATCGAACGTTATCTGTTCACTATCGACGAGAATCTTTGCAAGGCGCGAGACATGACGATCTAATGCCATTTTGGCCACCATCCGATATGAACCGGGGACGGACGTTCGTGGCTACGATCGCGCCAATGCCGTGCTCCCAGATATTCGTGGACACCAATTGCGCCTGGGCGCGTTTCCTTGGCCGCGTAGTGAGGAAGGATGAAAGCGACGTGGCCGACTTCCGCCACGATCGGATTCGCCTGATCAGATTGGCTTTGCTGAAAGCCGGCTGGATGTACGTGTACATCGGCGACGACATTCTTGCCCGTCTTCCGGCAATGATTCCAAAGGTCCCCAAGCCGGCGGCCGTCGATCTCGACGATGCCAGTTCGCAACGCGTTCGGATCGATGTCGTCATAGAAAACGAATTCTTCAATGCGCCGCGCCTTTGTCTTCGTGCCCAAAAGGAACGCGCCACTCTCGCGACGGCCCGCCGCGCGCCGACGAAGTTCTGCGACACCCGCATCCCAGACCGCCGCGTCACAGAAGATTTCAGGCCGCGGTCCGAACGCAGCGCGCGCGAGCGTTGCTATTAAGGATGCCATACAGGTCCTCGAAGATGAACGTCAGGCGCCGCTCAGGGCGCCATGCCAAGTGGGGATAGTTAGCAGCGTTGTTGTTGTGTGGACCCGTCATCCTTTCCCAAGGTCGATAGACTGTGTCAGATCCCCACTGCTGGAACGTAATAAGGACACGCTGACCGCCTTTCGGACGTCGCTCGATTGCCAGCGGCTGGTTGACTTTATGGTCCCAAATCCGGACGGTCGGTGACTGGCCGGGGTAATTAGATAGCTCCGCCCTGAACCCATACTCGCTGTGCGATCCGTCCGGCTCGGTCGCCGAGATCGCAAAGTCGAGCGTTGGAAAGGTGTAAGCGATGACCCGCCAACGACCAGTTTCTAATCCGCTCACAAAGTCACCGTCCTGAAAGTCGGCCTCGACGCGAACCGCGCTCGGGTCGGCAATCACAGGCAGCTCCCGTTGGCGATATCACCGCGGACAAGATCAAGCGCAAGCTCGTGCTGACGGCCGGCGAGATGGCCCACATGTTCAGTCAAGGGCAACTCTTCTTTCTGACCGTGGCGGGCGAGTTCAAATTCAGTCGCCATGCTCGGATCAATGTTGAACACTTCAATAGCCCAAGCGAGAAGCTTTTCGAGAGGTTCGTGTCGCTTGAATTCACCACGATGTTCGCCAGCCTGGTAATAGATCGTCACCGCAACCTGACCGGCATGATGGACGTGATGACGGCGTTGACGCGGATAGTCCGCATCAACCAGGATTGCCTCTACCAATTGTTCGTCTTCGCCCTCGCGGACGAGAGCCAGTTCTTCGATGGCGCAACCACGTTCGACAGAAATAATCTGAAGAATCGTTGTTACGCTCTGGCCCTCGCAGAGCGTAACAATCCGTTCCTCTGAGAGGCCAGTCTTCACGGGCACAGAGAAGTTGTGAGCCGCCACCGCTCCCTCGACGGCGCGATGGTCGTCGGCGTGTTCCATTTCATGGGTACCCATAGCGAAACCTTTCAATTTTATTTCAATCGCAAGATCGACCAAGGCCGCCGATCGCCTATCGAACGGGACACCTGATCGACAAGATTAATGTAACAGATCATTTTGATGATGTAAACAGATCGCGGTGGTGCGTGTTGCGCATCACCGCAAAATGCGCGATCCTTTGCCCAGTACCCGAGGAGATTTGAATGACCACCGCCCAAGACGAGCGACTAAGATTCATCGATTTTCGACTGATGTTTCTTGGTGACGTCAGCAGACAAGACCTAACCGATCGCTTTGGCATCTCTGAACCCGCCGCGACCCGGGATCTCACCCAATATCGCGAGCAACGCCCGGAGAATCTCGAATACAGCCACGCGGAACGCAGCTATCTCCCCAGTGAAAGCTTCTCGCCTTTGTACGCACATGAAAGCGCAGATGCGTTGGCGACAATCGCGCACGGCCACTTAGCCCTTCCACGCCAAGAAAAAAAGCCGCTGCTCAGATGTGATCTGCCGATTCAGTTGGACCGTCCGGACCCGCGCGTAGTCGCCGTCATCACAAAAGCAATAAATCGCCGACACATCATCTCGATCGACTACAGGTCTCACAGCAGCGGGGAGACACGCCGACAAATCGCTCCGTTCGCATTAGTGGACAACGGGCTTCGATGGCACATACGCGCCTTCGATCGCCGTAGGAACCGATTTTCCGATTTCGTGATCGCACGAATCAGCAACCCAGAGTTGGAGAACTCCGTTCCTCTTTCCCAAGAGCATTGGGAGTACGACATTCAATGGAACCGCATCGTTGAACTTGAACTTGTGCCGCATCCCAAGCGCCCCCATGCCGAGACAACAGCTTTTGAATACGGTATGGAAGATGGGGTGTTACGGTCGCGTGTCAGGGCGGCCGTAGCGGGCTATTTCTTGCGCCGGTGGAACGTTGACTGCTCTCCCGACCATCGGCTCGAGGGGAACGAGTATCAACTGTGGCTAAGAAATAGAGAGACACTGTACGGCGTAGAAACACTAGAGATCGCGCCCGGGTACGCCTGAAATCTTCGTTGCGAATCGGGCGGCGGTGGACAGCAACCGACGGAAGCCAGCGGGTAGCCGACCTTCGCGCCATCAGAAATTGCGCCCCCCATTCCATTGATGCGCGTCCCACACCGGAAGACGCGGGACGCATTGCTGCCATAGTGAATCTACCCGAGACTGCGCAGGTTGCTCGCTATGTAAATGGCCTTCCGGTAGCCGAAGACGCGGGAATTCAAACATACAAAACGAGAGACGTGTGGAGCCCAGCACACGTCGGCACTCTGTGGCTTAACAATAACCTATCGGGTACTGCGTTTTATTCAGATAAAATAATCAATGAAATTTGGATCCGACAACCGGAGCGCCGCCAAATCCTTCCATAAATAGCGGCATACGATGCTCTCCCTTATTCATTCTCTCGATATCCCCTAGATGACGAAGAAAATCATCGCCCCCCACTGCAAGATATTCCCAAGCAGAAAACTCCCGGCTATTGCTTCTTTTGATTTTGTCCCGCGCCTTACGAATCAATATCTCTGCCGTATCACTGTTGCCCAAAATAGCATTCGTGATGCCGAGGCATTGCAGATAGTTCGCTCCAGCACCTGAACCAAAAGAGTGCCCGCCATCCATGTCCAACACCTCTGAAAATAGCTCGTGCGACGGAGCACCGTCTCGCCCCCACGTCGCCATGGCAAGATTAAATTTATCAGCAATAGATAATTCGCCATCCATATTTTCAAGTATCTGAATTGCCCTTGAAAAATCACCGACCCCAATTGCCGCAAGAGCTATTTCGTGCCGGATAAAACCTCGTTGTTTGCCAAGCTCGCTGTGGCTTTCACTCAGAAGTCGCGAGAGAATCTCCGCCTTTGCAGCCAGTTGATTCCTATCAGCGTCCATTTGAATGGCAACAGCAAATTGGTCCTGCGGCGACAAAGAGCGTAAAGCTACAGAGCGATCCAGCGATAAATATAAGCCAGAGTCAATTTGAGGAAAAAGTGCGACAGCTTGCAAAAAAGACTTAAGCTCCGCATTTTCTGAACGAAGCATACCCTGAAGATCAACCATGGCATCGGGCTTTCGATCCAACCCAAAATTTAAACGCGCGCGCACCGCGTAGGATGATGCGTCTAACGAGGTTAAATCACCGTCTCTGACCGAAAGTAAGGCTAAAGCGTCTGAAGGTTTTCCCATAGTTTCATAGAAAAGTGCAGCGGCGTATCGAACTTCAAAATCATCAGGAAAATATTTAATTATTGTTTGTGCCTTCTCCATAAGAACGCTAGGCCCATCTTGCGTCATCGCATCTGAAAAGCCCCTACGAGCTTGCCTGAGGAGGGAAATCGCGGCATCTCGGTCCTTAAGATTCTTTCGAACAATAGCTTCCTTCAATTCGCAGTATTCACGCGCAAGACGACTCTTGGGGCGATTCAGTGAAAAAATCTCCTGATTCAGCAGGGACAGGCTCGGATAATGTCGAATTTTCGCGGACAAGTCGTCGTAACGTAGCTCTCTACGAAATCGCTCCAATGATACGTCCAATATACCGTCCTCATCATCAAGGTCAGGAACGTTCGACGCGGCGAAATGGATCTCAATAGGCCTTCCACCGGGTGACGTTGCGTTCTGTGCCCTGACATTGGCGGCGACTCGTCTTAGCCCTAGGAGGTTTTGCTCGTTAGGGAAAAACAACATACAGACAGCATCGGGAAGTTGACGCGTACAGATCCCCTCGATATCGCTGTGCCCCGTCCTCGAATCAATGAGAACGTAGTCGGGATCAAGCTTCGACTCCCATTGACGTCGAAGATCTTCAAACATCAAGTATCCTTCTTGTTCCGCGTACAGATGCGCCCAATCGATACAATTAAGTCTCGGGGCGTAATCTTCACTGTGCAACCCTGCCGGCATCACCCATATCTCACCTTTCCCGGCAAGCTCAGTAGTTTTATAGACATACGACGAAAAGTCAGGTGCCATTGCCGTAGAAACATACTCATGGACGTAATCCACAATGCCGGGAACGCTGCTTTTCGGTCGCGTGAGATCGAATGTGGCCAAGCCGGGGGCTTCCAAGTCGAAATCAACGAGCAGGACTTTCTTTCCCGCTTCAGCCAATTGAACAGCGACGTTCACTAACGCCATTGAGCGGCCAACACCACCCTTAAAGGAGTAGAAAGTGACAACGTACATCTAATTCACCGTTATGGACGTATGAAGCCGAAACTCGCTTGCTCTCGGCTTTAATGAACTTTGGTCAGATTCAGAAAGCTCTCTGAATTTTGGATGAAAATATGTATATCCGTCCTGTTGCTCGAGAGAGACTCTCGATCTAATTCTCTGTATATTGTCTTTAAAACTAAGCAAATAGACCAGATTGTCATTCGAAGCATTTTGAAGAAGAGCACCTCGTTCCCAGCGCGCTAGCGAAGCTTTACCAATTTTCGAAAGCTCCGCAAATTCGGATTGACTGAGTCCATACGACTCTCTAACTGCAAGGATTTCTCGAGGAGTTAGAAGGCCTAAATGACGGCACACAACTTCGTGCCGAGCTTGCTCCGCGTCCTCTCCCGTGAACGTAAGGTCGCATTCTAAGCACTGATGAACCGTGATCCAAGCCGTAAGCTCGACCCGGTCTTGACCCACTCCATACTCAAATCGATCTTGCACCAAATTCGATCGAACGCGGTGTTGCCCGCATGCGGGACATTCCAATCCCAATGGTTGAGTATCGTTAGCTATGTCGAAGTCGCGCATAGTGTCCTCAATAACGTTGGCTGATGTGGAAACTACGTCCGATTGCTTTGTTGGAAACACCAAGCTGGACTTTTATGTAAAGGGGCTGAGGATGCTCAGGAAGGGGGACCAATAGCACAATGGCCGTCGCACCTCTCGGCGAATCCAAAATAATTTCCTCATATGGATGCTCTGCATCGAGAAGGTCCGCGATGTAGTCCCACGCTCCCGCATCCGTGAAATAGTAGCCGGGTATGTGGGGGTTCAGGACGACCCGCGGATTCCAGTCACAAGGGAAGCCAACAAAATGACCGCCTTTACGACGGCAGTTCGCCCTCAGTTGGCGAAAACTTTCAGGATCCACCGTTAGCACCCGGTTTTTGTCACGATTTTGGAATCATATGATTTTTTATGACCATTTGTCAACGCATGTTTGCGGCGCACGCCATACAACTGGATCATATGATCCCAAAATAGATGATTGCAAGCTTGCTCCGATTTCCCGCCTCGGACCGACCGTATGCGCTGCGCACCTATAACGAAGCTACCGCCCTGATCCCACCAACGCCGCCAGCGCTCCCTAACGTGCGCCTCCAAGCTGCCGATCCTTGTGGATTGAGTACAGTTCGAATTCCGCGGCCGCGCCGCGTACGAATCCGAAAGCCTGGAATTGCCCGTCAAAGGGTATGAGCTTGCGCAAGAGCCAAGTCACCTCTGCGACGCCTTCTCGGAGGTTCACGGGCGCTTCCCTGACAAGAACTTGCCCGCTATGCAGGAGTTGATCTTTACGGCTTAATCTAGATGCCGGCGACCGCGGGCCCGAAGACGGCACTTGGAATTTGTCGCAACGCGAAAACCGCTGGACAAAATAAGTTCAAAGTTAAACGAACCAAATCCCGGGTAGTTCAAAGTTAAGTGAACCATGGATTCAAAGTTGGATGAGCAACGAGACCGGAAAGCTTCATCCTGGCGTCATGCCTAGTTCAAAGTTAAATGAATCTCGACACCGAAATACCTGTCGAGATGTCGAGATTCACTTAACTTTGAACCTTGTTCACTTAAGTCTGAACCTTGCGTTGCAGCAAAAACCCGACTCCAATAGATAGTTTCCTTTTAAAACATATGCCTACGCGCTTCGCGCCGACGTCCACCCGGCGTTATCGGTGCAGGCGCGGACGGCCATTCAGAGAATCAGCGCACCACAAGATGCGCGACCGTCCTGGCAGGGAAAACCCCTATCCGATCGGTGGCCAGAAGTGTTTGCCAGCCTTCATGCTTTCAGGAGGCGGCCGCAGGGTTGCCAGATTGGACCAGAGCGTTGTCGCCAAGGACAGCCCCGACAACGCCAGCCAAACCCGCGCATATTACGGGCGGATGGCATCGGGCGTTCTGGCTCTACTCACCTCACGCGCTACTCGACGGCAGAACCCCAGCAGATGTTTTTATGCACAACCCCCAGCGGGCCATATCGATCGCGATACGTGAGTTTGGGGAAACTTCCAATGCGCGCTGGTGAGGACGCACAGGAGCGGTTATCGCTGACAAGGGCTACGACTCCGACGCCTTCGTGCAAGAGATTCGGGCGACCCGCGCGAAGGTTGTCACCGCGCCGCGTTCGAATCGCAAGACAAAGCGCTACTACTGTGGGCTGTACCGTACGCGCAACCTGGTCGAGCGCTTCTTCAATCGCATCAAGCATTTTCGCCGTGTCTCCACTCGATATGACAAGCTCGCCGACAGCTATCTCGTGTTTGCATCGCTTGCCTGCGCGTTTGGGCCGGTCGTAAATGTGAACATCACCTGGCGAACGGATACCGTGCATCAGGTGTATTGGCCTGGACCGGACCTGACAGGCAGTCGTCTGCGCGCGTCAGCGCTCCACATCCGGTTTCCTGCCCGCGTCACCAAGGTCGCGGGCAGGTGCCGTGCCTCGACCTGCTGCGCGGTCGCGACCGATATCGCGGATACGCTCATCATCGGGCGCACGCGCTAGTTCCGGCGAGCGACCGACGTCCCGGCCATCCTGCTGCACGGGCATCGTTCGCACAAAATCCGTTATGCCCACTGCCATTCTGCGATCGGCCGGCGCAGACGAGGTCGCCATCGCCTGCGCCAGTTCACGCCATGCGGAAAATACCCCCGCGTGCGCCTCGAGACCCTCACGCCGTTGCACGCCGTTCACTGACGCGCGCCAGTACCGGGGCATTTCACCGCGAGCAACCATATGCACGACCGCCTGCTTCGGATAGCGATGTGTGGCACCACGCGTGCGCCTGGACGTCGCGTTCGCATCGACCCCCTGCGCACGCAACTGTTCGGCGAAGCGCTCGCGCCAGCGCTGCAGATCCTTCTTGCGTGGGTTCAGACGCCGGCCATCCACGCCCCTCACCTGGACACTCAGATGCACGTGCGGATGCGCCTCATCGTTGTGCGCCGCAAAGACATAGCCTCGACCATCGCCAAACTCGAGCGCCGCGAACTCGCGTGCTGCATCACGCACGGCCTGCCGGTCCGTGCCCGGCGGCATCGACAGCAGGACATTGAACACTTCGCGACGGTGGCTCTCCTCCGGGATGCCCCAACCGCCAAGCTGCCACGCATCGGTGAGGTCGTGCAGCGCCGCTACCCTGCAGGGCAGCGTCGCCCCACCGCCGATGTCGCTGCCGCGAATGCTGTGCGACATATTTGGCTTCGCTCATGCCGATGCATTCTCGTTCGCACAGCAGCATTGCGCCTCCACACTCGGCGCGCTGCGCATCATCCACGCGATGTTTATCGCGCGCCCCGCGCTCAAACGCGTGCTGCTGGTAGGCGCCGACGTGATGCCGCTGCCCTCGGAGCGACTGATGGACAGTGCAGGGCTGATGAGCGATGGCGCCTGCGCGGCGCTCATTGAGCGAGACGCGCCGATTAACCAGTTCCTCGGCCTGGCCACCCACGCAAGTGGAGACGGCTGGAGAGGTGCACTGGGAAATGAGGAATCGCGGCTCGCTGCACAGTATTTCCTGGATGCCCGCCGACTGATCACAGAAGTTGTCGTCGACGCGCATTTCACACTGCCGGCGCTCCAGCGCGTCCTGCCGCATCACCTGGACCTGCCCGCATGGCATCGTGTTCTGGAGTCACTTGGTCTGTCGCACGAGTGCCTCTTCAGCGAGAACTTTGCCCGCATCGCGCACGTGACGGTCAGCGACCCCATCATTAACCTCACCGACTGCGCCGATCTCGTGGCAGGCAAACCATTCCTGCTGTTTGCGCATGGCGTCGGCGGATTTTCAGCAGCTGCGCTGTTTCTGCGCTAACCACCCATTACCGGCGATTACACGCGCACCGGGTCTGCCTGGCTCGGCATGTCCTTATCCCGTTGACTCCGGATGCCTCGCGTCACCCGTGCCAGGATCATCGCCATCGCGAATCGCCTCGCACCACGAGAGGGCCGCCAACCCGGATCCGGATACCGGATCGCAGCACATCGATACTCACAGCCTGCAGGCATCAACTGGCCTCCGCACGGACGCGTCGCGCACCCCACGGGGACATGACGAGGGGCTCTATGGCATGTCCATCGACAGGACAGCTTCGTCCTCGATGATCTTTGTTTCTGCAATGCGGACTCGAAAATTCTATAATGCGTTTCAAACTGCTGTCGCAGGTGGGCATTTTCATCGCGCCGGGCGTTCCCGAATATCCATAATCGGATCCGGCCTGCCGGAAGTCGCTTTCGACAGGCGAAACCGGGCCTCTGCCTGGCCTTCTCGCCACCGGAAATACCTGCAGGCATGCTTACGGTTCCTGCGACATGGCGCGGGAAACCTCTCTTGCCAGCGCCAACTCTCAGACCTGCAGGAGGGCGGCCCAAGGAAGCGATGATGAAACATGCCCTTCGATGCCGCCACGATGGGAACCAACCCCGAACATTGCAATGGGGCGCAGGTGTCCGGGCGCTATTGTCCGCGCTCATCATGCCGTTCGCATGCGCCGGTGATCTAGCTTCCCTTGTAGATTCGTTCGGCGATGCCGCGGATGCGCTCGGGTTTCCTCATTACGTGATCAGCAGAACCTCACGAACGCGCTCCGCCTCGCCGCCCGGCACAACCCTGGAAATGATCTGCGCACGCTACCCCGATCCCTGGGTGCAGCACTACCAGCAACGCGGCTACGCAGCTATTGATCCGGTTCATCGCGCCGCTTTTACACATGCCCTCCCATATCGATGGCTCGACATCCCTGATCTGAGCCAGATCGAGCGGCGCGTTCTCGATGAAGCGCATGAAGCGGGGCTGCCCGGCGGAATCAGCATCCCGATCCATGACCCGGGGGGAAGCATTCTCCTGGTCAACCTGTCGGGCCCCTCGACGGCCGTAAGCGACGCGGTCAATCCGAGGCTGGCCTACGTGATCAGCACACAGTTCCACTTCGAACTCGAGCGACTCACCCGGTATCAATCTCTTTCCACCTCGCAGCATCTTTCGCCGCGCCAGCGCGAATGCCTGACATGGGTAGCACGCGGAAAATCATCATGGGCCATCGGCAAGATTCTTGGCATCTCTCACCATACGGTTGACTTCCATATCGCTGAGGCCATGAAAATCCTGAATGTCAGCAGCCGCACGGCTGCTGCGGTCAACGCCATGGTGCAGGGGCTTATCCGGCTCTGAAAACCGGCCCTGCCCTCTCCCCAATCCTGTTTGCATTTTCACCGGCCCGCCCGTGACGGCGGCTGCCGCCCGTGCATCGTCGGGCGCTAAATACAACCCCCATGACTTACCAGTTCCGGGGCTGCCGGAGCCCTGGTAGCTTCGGCGTTAATGGCTAACGCGGGAGACCTGAAATGCCACACATCGTTGCCGGCCGGCTGGATGATCTGCCATCGGATATTCGCCTCGGCCTGGGTGCCTACCGCTACCGGATTTTCGTCGAACGTCTTGGTTGGGAGTTACCTGACGTATTGGAAAACGATGCATCGGAATGGGACCAGTTCGATGAGGGTGCCACGGTCCACCTGGTTGCCCTTTCCACTGAGCAGCATATATGCGGTTGTGCCAGGTTAATGCCAACGACTGGCCGTTACCTGCTCAGGGATGTGTTTCCGGAACTCATTGGCCCAAACCCGCTTCCTTCATCGCCGAGCGTGTGGGAACTTTCCCGCTTCGCCGGATCAGGAAGCCCATCGTGCACTGGCCGGACGCGAGATCACCGTGCGCCGGGCATGCACCTGTTTCCCTATGCGATGGCTGTCGCCCTGGCGTTCGGCGCGACTCAGGTAATCGGTGTTGTTTCGCACTCCGTCGAACGCCTCTACAGGCGCTTTGGCCTCGACCTGCAGCGCATCTTCCCGGTCAGTCCGCCCAGGGATGCGAGTGTTATCGCCTGCGCCGTCGAACTATCGCCCACAACCTTTGAAAATCTCCATTGCAATCCTGATGATCTGGTGCGCTCAATTGCCTGGTTCGGACAACCGCCCGCGCCAGGTGCTCCCGTGCGAAGGGTCACCAACGGGTCGCAAATTCAAGGATTACCCGATCAAGCAAAACGGGACTGTCAACAGCTGGTCCGGGATCGGGAATGATGCCGGTTGTCGGCATCTTTCACCCAGTCTGGTCGAATCGCTGACGCATACGCCTGACCGCTGCGTGATGCCTCGCCATTAGGTTGCGCGCTCAGGTTGAGGCGCTCGTCAATGGCCCTGGCAACGGTAGACGATTTCGGCGGCATATTCTGATCGCAATCTGCCCAGAAAGCATACATTGCATCGAAAAGCACGGAGAGCACAGAAGTGACGTAAGGGAGGCGAATGACGACACCGCTCCCTGAAACGTTCTGCCTGTCGTGGCGGGGCTGACCACTCTCGCCTTGAGCCGGCATCATCCACCGAACGGACTCGAGCTCCCGCTCCAGACGTTCATCGACGGAATAATGCAAGGCAACCGAATGGGCCAGCACCGCTCGCAATTCCGCTACCTGCAGCTCCCTTGACGCAAGACATTTTGTCAGTCGACAGATTTCTGCTTCGGCACGCTGCACCCGTCGCAGCAGAGTTGCTGAAGCACCGGGGCGCATGGAAAAGTCTTCGCTTCCAGACGATTGCCATGAGTCTCTGAATTGTTCCATGATACGTCTCGCATTGAATGCAACATGAAATTGCAGCACACCGCGTATATTCATCGCGAATGAAGGGATAACAGAGCGCATCAGTGCCTGCCGCCGCCCGTACCCACAGGTGGTCAATAGATGCCGCCGGCGCCGGCTCCGATGCCCCGGCACATCGCTCAACCGCTGGCATATGTTTTCGTTTTTCCCAGACGGATCGTCAACTATGAAAGTAGGCAGGTTGCTGAAAATCTTCGTGCTCCCAGAGAAAAAACTGAGACCTGGTGTCTCATTCCCTCAAGAAAAGCCTCTACGCTGTTACCCAGACGTTGACGGAGAAGAACACGCAGCCTGTTGCAAACTGAGGTGCGTGAAATCAAGCACGATCGCGATTCTGTCGAGACGGTACCTGGTCGCGGCCTGATGGGCAATCTCGCGAGATGGACCGGCCGAGCAGTTGCACTCAAAGTCGGTTTTGGAGATGCATAACCCTTACACTCTGCTATTGGGTTGTCCGGTAGACCTCCTGCGCCAATGCACTCATAGCTCCGAATGCACGCACATGGCATAGCGCGTTCAGTTTATCAACGACCAAGGGGAGTCTGAATGGCAACACTGGAAGAGATTCAGGCAAAGATGAAGAAGCTTCAGGCGCAAGCCGAGGCTCTGGCGGCGAAGAAGGTCCAGGCCGTTGTGGACCAGATTCGAGACCTGATGCTCAAGCATGGTTTGACGACATCAGACACGACTGTCGGTTCCATTTGAGCTCAACGCATCGACACGTGCCCGAGTTCCGGCGGGAATACCCGCCACACGCCGTCGCGGTGCTGGAAAAAAGAAGACCGCTACTGAACTTTCTGGGTACAGCGCCTCGACTCGAACGCAGCGGCTTCCGTGCGGATGCGCCCGAGCGCTTCGCGTAAGGCGAACTTGCGAAGTTGCGCTCGGCGCGAATCATTTTTTGATCAACTTACGCAACGATGTCTCTGCGATGCTCATCTGTCTCCCTCATTGAATAACGCCGCCTCGAGCGGCATCGAGCCGCGTATCGTCGCCGGGCTCACCGCAATCGAAATGAAAGTCTGATTGCTGCGGCGACCCTACCTGGCGCGCGAGCCCCCTTACTGGCCAAACGGCTTCTTGACGGTGAGCCTGTTGGTGACGGACGTTACCCCCGGAACGCCTTTTGCGATCTCGGCGACCTTGTCGATCTGCGAGGCATCGACCACCGTCCCGTCAGGCGTCACCGCTCCTCCCCTTGCAACGACGCTGATGTTTCCCGCGGCTTTCTCCTTGTGGCGGCGTACACCTTCCTGCGCAGCGCGCGATTGGCCTGCCGCGTCTCGTTTGCCGTCACGCCAGCGGACGCCGCAATGGCGGAACCGCTAGATGCAGCGCTCTGTTCGCTGGTCTGAGACCATGTGTGAACGGATGCGAGCGCGATCAATATGCCACCGGCCATCCTGAGTACCGTGCTTGTTTTCATTGAGTTCTCCAGTTGTCGTGCGTCACGGGATCAGAAGCTGTGGCGGATGCCGATCATGGCCGCGGTGGTCGACGTGCCAGGCGCAACAGGCTGGCCGTACACGATCGTCTGGTTCATGGTGCCCTTGTTGTCGACGTACCCGACCTGTGCGTAGGTGAGCGTGCTCTTGGACAGGCTGTATTCGGCGCCCACGGCAAATTCATCCGAGTGAGTGGCCGAATTGTTCCGGTCCTTCAGGTAGTAGAAGCCCGAGGTGACCCGGAAAGCCGGTGTGAACCTGTAGCCGAGTCCTGCGGAAACCATCTCATAGTCGACGTGATTGGCGTTCGCCGGGTTCTTGCCAATGCCATATGACGTCGACACGGAGAAATCGTGAAACGTGTACTTCGCGCCGAGGTAGTAGAAGCGGTTATCGAAAACAGGGTTCCACCTGTAGGTTCTTGCCGCCGTCAAACTGGACATCGATCACTCGCGAACAGGCCGATCGGCGACCCGATTCCTCGAATTTTCTTTGCAATCGTCCCCCAGGGAAATCCCTTGATCCACTGGCAGCCGCGAGTATTTCGCTCCAGCCTCGACACGATGGCCGTACGGCTGGTGGAAGAGACGAGAGCGCCAAGGCGACGGCGCACCCTCCCCGGCAATCAAGCCGTCGTGACGCCGGCGAGTTCGCGCGATGTATGAGTGCGTAGGCGCGGCGTCACGAAGTCGAGGAACGCACGCAACTTCAACGGCAGGGGCGCTTGCCCTTTATGCACGAGATTGATGGGCAATGGCGCCGACTCAAAAGTGTCGAGCACGACGCAAAGCGCGTTGTCACGTATAGCGTCTGCAACCTGGTAGGACAGCACACGTATCAGTCCAACGCCGCGAATCGCGGCTGCGATAGCTGCCTCCGCCGTATTGACTGCAAGCCGTGAATGAACGGGCACGGACAGCTCTGACTTGCCGGACCCGAAAACCCAGGCGCGCATGGACGCGAGGACCTCGAAGCTAATGCACTCATGCCCGGCGAGATCGCGTGGTCTGGCCGGCACGCCATGCGTTGCCAGATAGCCGGGACTTGCACATATGACCCGGCGGACCGTTCCGACTCGCGTCGCCATCAGCGTGCTATCGGGCAATTCGCCAATCCGGATCGCGACGTCGGCGTGCTCGTCCATCAGATGCACGACGCGATCCGTGAGCACGAGGCTAATGTTGATCTCCGGATAGTGCGCGAGAAAATCCGCAACCACCGGCACGACGTGCAAGCGCCCGAAAACGACGGGCGCGGTGACCACGAGCTCGCCTTTAGGCGAGGCGTATTCACCCGTCGCCGCGCGCTCGGCCTCTCCAATTTCTTCAAGAATGCGCCGGCACGCAGCCACGTATGAACTCCCGGCTTCCGTCAACGAAAGTTGTCGCGTCGTGCGGTGAAGCAGACGCGTCTTCAGATGCGACTCCAGTTCCCCAACCTTGCGGCTGACCGTTGCCAGCGGCATGCCGAGGCGACGCGCAGCAGCCGACAGGCTGCCCGAATCAACGACAGCGACGAGGGTAGACATGGACTCAAGACGGTTCATGGAGCCTATCAAAAAGTGGAAGGATGATTCCCAATCGTGATGGATTCTCTTTGTAAATGCAAGTGTGTAACGTTCGACACCAGGCTCTGGAGCGCAGCATGTCGCTGCAAATGCTGAAGAGATCGAAATATCAAGGAGAATGCCGTGAGCGGCCTGCCCACCACACCCGTTAGTCCACCTACGCCCGCGGTAGCGTCGCGCGGCAAGATCGTAATGATGGCGATCATCGCCGGCGCGGTGATCACCAACATCTATTGCACCCAGCCGATCCTGCCGCTGATCGCGGCGGGCCTGCGGGTCAACCTGACGACGGTCGATCTCGTCGCCGGCTCGGCGCTGCTCGGTTTCTCGAGCGGGCTGGCGTTGCTGTTGCCGCTTGGCGACCGCTTCGATCGGCGCAAGCTCGTGCTCGGTCAGATCGCGCTCGCCTTCATTTTCGCCCTGGCGGCGGCGTTCGCGCCCGGCATCTGGGCGCTGATCGCGGCTTCCTTTGGTCTTGGCATCGTCAGTTGCGTGCCCCAGCAACTCGTGCCCTTCGCGGCCGTCATGTCGCGGCCGAGCGAGCGAGGGCGTAACGTCGGGACGGTCGTCAGCGGCATCATGGTCGGTATCCTGCTCGGCCGAACGATCGCCGGCGTGGTCGGCTCGGCTTACGGATGGCGCGCGGTCTACGGGCTCGAAGCAGTGTTCATGGTCCCGGTCTGGATTGCCGCCGCTTCGCTCCTGCCGCGGGGTGTGCCGTCCACGAATCTTTCCTGCGGACGCCTGCTTGCATCGCTGTGGCCACTGGCGCGGGACAATCGTCCGATCCGTGAATCGATGATTATCCAGGCGCTGTTGTGGGCCTGTTTCAACGCGTTCTGGGTCAATCTGGCGGCGCTTCTTGCGAGCGGACCATGGCACCTCGGCAGCGCGTGGGCAGGCGGCTTCGGCATCATCGGCGCAGCCGGTGCGTTTGCCGCTTCACTCGGCGGCCGCGCCTCCGACAAACTGGGGTTCCGCACTGTCATTGCGGCCAGTATCGGCATCGTCACGCTTGCCTACGTGCTTCTCTCCGGCGCGGCGACCTCGCTCACGTTCCTGGTGATCGGCGTCATCGTGCTCGATATCGGCGTGCAGGCCGGGTTGGTGTCCAACCAGACTCGCGCGTTCGCAGTCGATCCTAAAGCGCAGGGCCGCATCAACAGCCTCTATATGACCGCCACGTTCTTTGGCGGCGCCCTCGGTACGATCGTCAGCGGCTGGCTGATGACCCGCTTCGGCTGGACGGGCATCGTCGCCTTTGGTATCGCGCTCGGGCTTATCGCTTCCGCAATCCACTGGATCGGCACTCCTCGCAGGACAGCGGACCGGCAAAATCCGCGTCCCGACACGTCGATCACGGCGGGCCGGATCTCATCGAACCCAGATTGAGCTAAGCCATAGAGAATCGGGTGGCCGGAGGGCGCCGTGGGTCAGGTTGCCGCCGGCTTTGAAATTGTGGGACTTTTATGATTGGCATTGTGCGCATTGCGCGCGACAGCCAGACATCAGTTTGCAAATTTCTACATTTCGACTATCATTGAAATATGGAAACAAGCCAAACCATTACCGCACTGGCTGCGCTTGCGCACGAATCAAGGCTCGCCGTCTTTCGCGCCCTCGTGCAGGCTGGCCCGCAAGGCATGGCTGCGGGCCAGATCGCCACGCTGCTGGACGTAGCGCCATCGTCCCTTTCCTTCCACCTGAAGGAGCTGGCGCACGCGCAGCTCGTAACGGGGCGCCAGGAAGGCCGGTTCGTTATCTATTGCGCGAACTTTGCCACCATGAACGGCCTGCTGGCCTACCTCACCGAAAACTGCTGCGGCGGCAACCCCTGCTCGCCGGCATCGGTGTGTTCGCCCGCCGGGGAGAATCAGTCATGAAGCGTTTTCACGTTCACGTTGCCGTCACCGATCTTGCCGACAGCATTCGCTTTTACACGGCGCTGTTCGCGGCTGAGCCGACTGTCGTCAAGGGCGATTACGCCAGGTGGATGCTTGATAATCCGCGAATCAATTTCGCTATCTCGCAACGGGGAGCAGCCCCGGGCCTTGATCACCTGGGTGTGCAGGTCGAGAGCGAAGCGGAACTCGCCGAGATGCACGTGCGCCTTCAAGACGCGCAATTGCCGGTCGATGAGCAGATTGGCACTGCCTGTTGCTACGTCCGCTCCGACAAGTACTGGACAGTCGACCCGCAGGGCATCGCATGGGAGTCGTACCACACGCTGACCGATATCCCGGTGTTTGGCGAATCGCACGATGAACCGGGCAGCAAATCCGCTGACGATGCTTCCGCATGCTGTGCGTCGGCGCGAGGCACGCCAGTTGTGATCGCGGTGAAGCCTTCTTCGTCGTGCTGTTGAGGCCGGACCTGATTGACGAGGAACAGATGACGTCCAATGTGTTAATCCTTTGCACGCACAATTCGGCGCGTAGCGTGCTCGGCGAGGCGATGCTGAACCACTGGGCAGCAAAGCTCGGAAAAAACGTTCGCGCCTTCAGCGCCGGCAGCGCACCAGGTGGTGACCTCAATCCCTTTGCAGTTGAAGTGTTGACCAACGTGGGCATCGACGTGAGCGGCTATCGCAGCAAGAGCTGGGACGAGTTTGCCGGCAAAGACGCCCCATCGATGCGTGTCGTCATTACCGTCTGCGACAACGCAGCCGCCGAGACGTGTCCGTACTGGCCGGGCAGTCCCGTCAAGGTGCATTGGGGGTATGCCGATCCGTCAGACGCGCGGGGTGGCGATGACGGTAAGCGCATCGCGTTCGAACTGACCCGTCAGGCGATCGGGTACCGCATGCTGCAACTCCTCGCGCTGCCCTTTGAGACGATGAGCGATGCGGACCTTCAGCAAGCCCTGACCGTCATTTCAGGGAGTTGAGCACCATGGTCGATCTGCGGCGTAAGGTTCTCGCAGAGCTCGTGGGCACAGCATTGCTGCTCGCTGTCGTGATCGGTTCCGGCATCATGGCCGGGCGCCTGGCGGGAGGCAATGTCGCGATCGCCTTGCTCGCCAATACGCTGGCCACGGTCGGCGGGTTGTATGTGCTGATCGAGGTGTTCGGCCCTCTGAGCGGCGCGCACTTCAACCCTGCCGTCAGCGCCGCGATGGCAATTCGAGGCGAGTTGCCCGCGTCTGAACTGGTGCCGTACGTGGCTGCCCAACTGATCGGTGCGATTCTCGGTGCGTGGCTCGCCCATGCGATGTTCGACCTGCCGATCCTGCAACTATCGACCAGGGTGCGCGCCGGCACCGGTCAGTGGATTGCCGAAGCAGTAGCGACCGCCGGTCTGCTGCTGGTCATTCTGCGTGCGCCAGCCGGGCGTGCATCCTCAATGGTGGCGGGCTATATCGGTGCGGCCTACTGGTTTACAGCATCAACGTCGTTCGCAAACCCGGCCGCAGTGTTCGGTCGCATGTTCAGCAACAGCTTTGCCGGCATCGCGCCGGCCAGCTCGCCGGGCTTTGTATTTGCCGAACTGGTCGGTGCGGCGATCGGTCTGACTCTTCACGCTGTTTTTGCGCCGGGAAGGCATCGCAAAGGCCACCCAAATGTGCTCGAGGCTTCAGGAGAGCAAACGAAGATTCACTGATATGGGCTTTGTGAATTCGCTCGCGAGCGCGAAGCGTAGCGGGCGCGGCGTGGATCTCTGCTGCCAGCTGGCGGACATTTTCAGATCCGGCTCGAATGCCCGCAGCCGCACTGTGACACTCTCGAATCCGCGCCGCCCGCCTTAAAGAGGGTAGTCAGAAGCCGCTTCTTAACGTATTCAGCAAGTTGCCGACAGATTCGTGCTCGTTAACGGCGTTGATGATGTCAGTGAGGAACCAGGGCAAAATTAATTGCGTATCGGGATCGCTGGCACTGACGCTGAGCACCGGTGGCTTTGACGTGGAGTCAGCATGCGTCACACCGTGGTTAGCGCACGGGATGCATGTATCCGTGTCGGCCGGAATATGCCGGGCCGTCTGCTTGCTGGCGGGCGGCCAGGTCGAGGAGCAGCCGGCAGCGAGCACGACAAGGGCGGCGGTAGAGCGAAAGGACTTCATGAGGTGAACTCCAGCCACGTTACTTTGACAAAATGGCTGGTGACGGGTTCGTCAATGTACGGTCTCTATCGTAGTCACGCAGGCTGGAAAGCCGCGATGAACCAGTTCGCGGTCCTCTACGAGGA
This sequence comes from Paraburkholderia sp. GAS42, assembly GCF_050436565.1. Lineage (NCBI taxonomy): Bacteria > Pseudomonadati > Pseudomonadota > Betaproteobacteria > Burkholderiales > Burkholderiaceae > Paraburkholderia > Paraburkholderia sp. GAS42. The sequence goes on from NZ_JBNDML010000006.1 coordinate 111,680, forward strand.
CCGCTTCACCAGGACTCATTTGTAGAATGCAATTGATGACCTGCCAGACGGCAGGCTTTTATCTGCCTTGCACACAAAAATTCCGACACTCCGTTTCCCGTGTGCGGGTGCCGATTCCAGTTGAACGCCGATCTGCTAGGCACCAATTTGATAAGGGCGGGTCATGACTTCAAGCAAATGACCGTCAAGATCGTCGAAATACACTCCCCGGCCACCGTTGTGCTGATAGGTTTCGCCGGCACGTTGTTTGCCGGGGTCTGCCCAGTACTGAAGACCTCGGTCACGCATACGAGAGAAGACCTCGTCGAATTCCTCTTCACTGACCAGAAACGCGTAGTGCTGCATGGAAATCGCGCTGTCGCTTTCGAAGAAGTCGAGCGAGACGCCATTTGCGAACTGAACGACCAGCATCTGCCCAAACTCGATAGGGCTCGGCACCTGCAGGATGTCCATGAGGAACCGTGTCGATTTCTGCTTGTCGCGGCACCAGACGATAGTATGGTTTAGCTGTACGCTCATTTCGCGACCCTCACTGGTTGTGACCGAATGTCTGTTCTGGCCAGGAAAGGACTCTTGTCTCGCTACGGATACAAGATAGCCGAAGCCCGATCGCATTCAAGTGAAATGCAACTACGACCGACGTGACGGCCGGACCTGTACCACGCGAACTTCCGAAGTGGACTCGAGGCTGCCGGCCGTCCTCCGCGATAACAGACCTTCGCGAATTTCGCACGTCGACCCAAAGACGTCGATGGCGGAGCGCACAAGGTTTTTAGGGCGGCGTATGTGCCCTGATGACCTATGCCTCGAATTGCGTTCCAGGTCTGAATCTGCCAGCAGCATTTCACCGAGGCATCCGCCGCCACGTGATCTTTCACGACATGACGCGGCCGCCGGCCACATCCAGGGTCACGCCGGTGATCCAGGATGAGGCCATGGACAGCAGGAAGAGCGTCGCAGCGACGACATCTTCTGGACGACCCAGCCGACCCAGCGGGAAAGCGGGGATCATCTGTCGCTCCTGTTCGTCCGTGATGGCCTGCCGGGTTCGCTCCGTGAGGACCGCCGATGGCGAAACGCAGTTGACCCGGATGCCGTGCCGGCCCACCTCATGCGCCAGATGACGTGTGAGCATGATGACCCCGGCCTTGGCGGCGCCATAGCCGGCGGGTGCACCGGCGGCAATCCTGCCACCTGCAGACGCCATGTTGACAATGCATCCGGAACCGCGCGCAATCATTGCGGGCAGGAAGCATTTCAAGGTGAAAAATGTGGACGTCAGATTGTTGTCAATGCTTGAGCGCCAGTCTTGTTCTGTGATCTGCTCAAACGGCACCGGCCGACCGGTGCCGCCGCCGGCGAATGCCACGACGAAATCAGGTGCGCCAAGTTCAGCGTCGACGCGTACCCGCATCTCCTCAACCGAAGACAGTTGGGCACAGTTCGCGGGCGCAGCAATCGCTTTCCCTCCCGCGGCGCGCACGGCGTGCACGGTTGACAGAATCGCCGTTTCGTCGCGACCGTTGACGGCAACTTTCACGCCGTTCTTCGCAAGTGCCAGGCACGTTGCGGCTCCGATTCCACGTGAGCCGCCGGTAACGACGGCGACCTTTCCCTGAAGATCGGGAAACGTGGGGATGACTGACGGTGGTGTGGCCATGGTGGCATGCCTGCTGGTAGTGTTGATCGGACTCTAAGGCGGATGTAGACTAAAAACAAATCATGTGTTTTCGGTCTACGCATAAATATTTTTATGTCTCAGCTGCTCTACCTTCGAAGCTTTCTCAGCGTCTACCGGCACAACTCGATTTCGAAAGCTGCCGACGCACTCCATCTGACTCAACCCGCTGTATCGCGACACATCAAGGTTCTGGAAAATCACCTGGCGTGCAAGCTGTTCGAGCGCCTGCCGCGCGGCCTGGCGTCGACACCGGCTGCCACCGAACTGGAGCGCCAGGTGGGATCCCACCTGGACGCGTTGCAAAGAGTCGTAGATTCAGCAGGCAGTAAGAACGCATCGCTGGAGGGCATCATTCATGCAGGATCAACCAGCGGCTTCGCAAAACTGATCTTCTCTGGTCTCGCGACCCTGCCGCAGTATGGAATCCGTCTCGATTTGCGCTCGGCACCGCCCCCTGTCCTGATGAAGGCTCTAGTCGACGGGGAACTGGATTTTGCCGTGACACCGGCACGAATTCCCCACAAGGCAGTCGAATACGATCTCCTGTACGAAGGCGCCTTAATACTGGTTTGTGCGCCACGCTGGCGTGAGCGATTGCTCCGGACAGGTGCGCCAGGCGGGGTGCCGCTGATCGAAGTCCAGGGTCCGCTACCTGCGCTCGCCAGCTATTGGCGCGTGGCATTCGGGCGGAATCCGGACCTCCCCTCGGTCACCGTCCCGGACTATCAGGCAGCGCTTGACGCTGCCGCTGCAGGAACCGGACTGTCAGTCGTTCCCGAGTGCCTGTGCAGCGACATGCTGCAAACGGGTCAGTTGATCGGTCGAAATGCCAGAGCCAAGGCTCGAATATCCCTCTACATAGCTCGCAGCAAAGGGAGCGCTGGAGTCGACCGGGTCAATGTGAGTCGTCAACTTCTTCTCGACGCAGCACGAAACTGGTAGCTCAGTAGTTGCACGGCCAACTTTTATCGCTGGACCTATGCAATGACCGCTTCAACTGAGGCGTTCGTCCCATGCGACGAAGGTCCTATCCTCGCAATTCCGGCGAGCTGACCTTACCCCGCCGGGCGCACCACTCGTAAGTTGGCTGGCTCGCCGGTTTTGGTTGATGCAATTGCCGGAATTGGTCCGACGCGTAGAGCGACAGCTCGGGAAAAAATCGCCATTGACAACCAGTTACCATCAACGGAAACTGGTTGTCATTCGGTGAAGCGTCCTCAACGACCTGCCGCCTATTACTTTCTTCAGGGGAAAATCATGCCCGCGTTTGAACCACTCGATCCCCGCATGCCGCTCAGCCAGCAACTCGACGAGTCGGTTTCGCCGGCCGTCCTGGTCAATGTATTCACTGTCGATCCGTCCGATGCCGACGCGTTGCTCGCCGCATGGGAAGCTGACGCAAACTGGATGAAGCAGCAGCCCGGCTATATCTCCACGCAGTTGCATCGCGGCATCGCCGGCAGCAGCGTCTTCATGAACTACGCCGTCTGGGAATCGGTCGCGCACTTTCGCGCTGCATTCACGAATCCGGAGTTTGCCAGCAAGCTTCGCGCTTACCCGTCGAGCGTCACGGCCAGGCCGCACCTGTTCACCAGGGTCGCCGTACCCAACCTCTGTACCGACTAGTCGAGGCTAAATTTGGATCGCAAACATATCGCGCCGGGCGACGTCCTGACCCAGATCATGACGACGGTTTTTCGGGTCAACTCGCTTCTCCTGGACAAAGGCGATCAACTCGTGGCGCCCCTGGGTATGACGAGCGCGCGCTGGCAGGTCATGGGCGCGATCGCTTTATCCGGCCGGGCACTTTCATGCCCGCAGATTGCAGCCGCGATGGGATTGACCAGGCAGGGCGCGCAGAAGCAACTGAACCAGGCGCAACGAGACGGATTGATTGCGGCGCAGGATAATCCACGCCACGAACGCTCGCCCCTCTACGAGCTGACCGACGCTGGCCGTTGCAGTTACAACGCCGCGATCGCTTCCGAGGAAGTGTGGGCGAAAGCGCTCGCTAAAACCATGACTCAACCGGACCTGGAAATTGCGCTGAATGTACTTGAGACGCTTGCTGCCCGCCTGCAGTCGACACCTCTTCCGGTGGCGTCATCGAATCCATAGTCCTGGAGTCGGAGCGTATTTTCCGGCCGGGCATGTAACTGTCCAGCGTCCGGTCCTGCCCGGTAGCGACACTTGATCGGCCTGATCCAAACCTTTCTTTTTCCTTTCTGTTGAGATCTAATAGGCGCCGTCCCTCACCTCAACGGAACAGCATATGTCACCCTTTATGCAAGGCGCAGTCACCCTCGGCGGCTGCATCAGCGTTTTTGCCCTCGTGGTCGGCGTGATCGAAATGCTCGCTAACTGAGACGGCGGCCCGCAGCGTGTGCGTTCGAAGAAGGGTATGCGGACGTCTAGCTGCAATCGGCCAGCCCGGCCATCATCGTTCGCGATGCTCTGTTTCGGGCTGCCGACCGGCAGGTGATCAGTTCCGCCCATAAGTTTTATCGAGCACGGCGAGCGTCGCTTCGCGTAGCCTTCGTGCACGCTCGACGGCCTTCGCCGTCTTCGCCCATGTCTCCATCGGCACTTCGATGCTGATCGGCACACCGTCAGGCAGCGCCAGCAGAATGCCCGCGAGATCAAGGCCACCCTCGCCCGGAATCAGCCGCTCGCAACGCGCCTGATAGAGCAGCGTCTCAAGATCCTTCGGACGCCCGGCGGGCGCATCGCAGAACTGCAGGTAGCCGAAGTATTCGCGCGGCAGGGAACGCAGCTCATCGGTCGATGAGCCCGCGCGATCGAAGTGAATCGGATCGACGATGAGACCCGTGTTCTGCTTCCCGGACGCCTTCACGATGCGCGCGGCCTGCGTGACGTCTTTCGCGTCAGTCCAAGGCATCGGTTCGAGAGAAGGCGTGAGCCCGAACGGCGCGGCAAGATCGCACAATTGCGCCAGGTGTTCCGCTGTACGCACTTCGTCGGGATCGTTGCCGGCCACGAGCAGATAGCGCGCGCCAAGTTCGGCCGCGGTTTCGAGCATCGGCTTGTAGCCGGCAACGTCGGTATCGGGCTTGAGGCGAAGAATCTCGGCGTCGAGCACGCGCACGCCGGTGTCCTTCAGACGCGCGAGCGTCTCGCGTTTCAGCGGCGTATCGCCGATGAAGTCGTAACGCACTTCATGCGCGGTCGCGGGTAGAAGCCGAAGGCCGACGAAATCGTAGCCGGCCTCGGCCGCGCACTCGACCATCTGCGGCGGCGTCAGTTCGATCACCGTCAACGCAGCAAGCGACAACGGGCGATGATTGTGCTGTGACATGTCTTCTCCATTTAGCGCAGCGGCAAATCGGCTTCATTCGCGCCTCCCCGCTGTGTGATTCCCGCTTTAACGAAATATCTTTTCGTATTGCATTGAAGCTGGACGTTGCCGTCAGCGCGTGGACAGCGGCATCGGGTCCGCCGCCTGTGCTGTCGTGCTGACGGTCTCTAACCCGTCATTACCTTCGTAGTCCGTCGCACCCGCCGCGTGGCGGCCCGCCACATAACCGAAGGTCATGGCCGGACCGAGATTGATGCCGCCCGACGGGTAGACACCGCCCATCACACTGGCCATATCCGTCCCCACCGCATAGAGGCCGGCAATCACGTTGCCCTCCTGATCGAGCGCCTGCGCGGAGCCGTTCGTCTTCAGGCCGGCGAACGTTCCGAAGCTGCCCGGGAACACCTTCACCGCGTAAAACGGTCCCTGTTCGATCGGCGCGACGCACGGATTCAGGCCCTCGTGCAACGGGTCACCGCCCTTGCGGTTATACGGTGTCGAGCCGCGTCCGAAGTGCGGATCCTCGCCGCGCCGCGCGTACTCGTTGTAGACCTTGACGGTCGCAGCCAGGCCTTCGGGCGCGATACCGCAACGCCTTGCAAGTTCCTCGATGGTCGCGCCGCGCTGCAGATAGCCACGGCGGATGAACGCGCCAACCGGAACCGGGAAAGGCCGCGCGTAACCGAGGCCATACCGGCGCAGAAAACGGTGATCGCAGATAAGCCACGATGCGACTTCCTGCTCTTCAGGCGCCGCCGCAATCATCGCCGAGGTGTAATCGTAGTAGCCGTCCGCCTCGTTCACGAAACGCTTGCCGCTGGAAAGCACACCAATCACGCCAGGCTTTGCACGGTCGATGATGTGCGGGAAGTGGCCAATGCTTCCGTCCGGATGCGTGACCCTCGATACGGGAGCCCATGCCGCAGCCGATGCGACATCCGTCACGAGATAACCGCCCGCGGATTCACCAAGCGTGATGCCGTCGCCCGAACAGCTCTCGGGCGGCAGCGCCAGGTGTTCACGGCCAGTCGGCGTGCGCGGGAAGAGCGCCTTGCGTCGTTTCACGTCGTTAGGGAAGCCGCCGGCCGCGAGCACGACGCCCTTGCTCGCGCGAATTTCGACTTCGCCCTTTGCCGTCGTGACCACCGCGCCGCGTACCGCACCGTTTTCTAAAACGAGACGCTTTGCAGGCGCGGACTCCATCAGCGTGACGCCCAGGTTCTCCGCCGACTTCGCGAGGCGCGCAACCAGCGCGACGCCATTGACCAGTTGCATCGCGCGGCCGTAGCGCGCCAGATCGAGCAGATGCCGCGTAAAGCGCTTCGTCACGTGAATGAACGACTTGAGCGAGCGCGTCATGCTCAGGAACGCCATGAGGTCCGCACCGGCCATGATCGGCATGCCCATGAACGATGTCTCACGCATCGTCTTGCGCAGACGCTTGATGAGCGGCCCAACCTGCCGTCCGTCGTACGGCGCGGCAATGACCTGATGGCCTTGAGTTGCTGCGCCTTCAACGTTGCCGTGAATATCCGGAATGCCATTGCCGTCGACGAATTGCAGCGCCGTGTGCGCTTCGAAAAAGGCGACCATGTGCGAGCAGTTGTTGAGAAACGCGTCCACCCGCACTGGATCGTAGCGCTCACCCAGCTCGTTCCTGAGGTAAGTGCGCGGCTGTTGCGGGTCTTCGATAATCCCCGCGCGCCTCGCGAGCGGATTGCCTGGCACCCACATCCAGCCACCCGACCACGCGGTCGCGCCGCCAAATACGGCATCTTTCTCGACCACCACCACCTTGAGACCATGCCACGCCGCAGTGACAGCGGCGGCCAGACCCGAGGCGCCGGAACCCACGACGAGCAGATCGCAATTCATCAGCGCCGGATTGTTCATTTCCACAGTTGCTACGAGATGAGCCCGTGTCGGGCGCTGAGTGCTGCCATGGCCGGGTTCATCAGGGCGGGAGACCCCGGAATGAGATGACTGATTTCCTCTACTGCTTCCAGAAGGAGCGGCGCGTATTCGTGCAGGCGCGCTTCGGTCAGGCGAAACACCGGGCCCGCCACGCTCACCACACCGATTGCCTTGTCGCTGACCGGGTGCACGAGCGGCGCGGCCATCGCGGACATCCAGTCCGTGAACGTCTGGATCGCGACCGCGTACCCGCGCTGACGGGCCAATGCAACGCGTTCGAGGATTTCCGCACCTGTCTGCGGCGCTGCGGGGCCAAACTCATCGGGCGTGCCCAAACCCTGCGCTTCAACGAGAGCGAGTGCTGCTTCGTCGCTCATGCACGAGAGCCACGCATAACCTGTGGCCGAGCAGGACAGTCTCGCTTCCATGCCCATGTCCGGGTCGTACCGCAGCCCGGAGCGGGCACCCTGCGCACGGGCCACCCAGGTCAGTCGCCCGTTGTCCGCAACCGCCAGTCGCACCAGTTCACCGGTTTCCATCGCGAGCCGGTTGATCACGGGCTGGACAGCATCCACGAATCCGCTCACCGACAGATGCCGAAAGGCAAGGACCTGAATCTTCGAGGTCAGGACGTACGTCCCGCGCTCCTCTTCCTGACGCACGTAGCCGTGACTGGAAAGCGACGTCAGCAGCCGGTGCGTCGCGCTGCGAGGAATCCGCAGGTTCTCCGAAATAGCGCTCAACGGCAGCCCGTCCGCACTCTCTGCCAGTAATTCGATGATTGCCAGAGCACGGTCCAGGATGCCGGAGTAGCTGAGCTCCTGCGAAGTGCTTGCCATTTTTGCCTCCCTGGCGTGTCATCTGCGGCGTAAACATCGAGTGGAATTTCATCCCACAATATATGGAACACTATTCCACATTAAAAGGACCGGTGTCAATATCGATCCCGGCGCTTCACTGACCGCGTGATCCCGATTGGCACACCTGGCCGAAGAACGCCCGGGGTATACGCGAGCTTCACACCAGGCAAGGCGGCTAAGCGTGTCCTAAGGTTGGCGGACTATGGTTTGAATCTGGATCGTACGAACCAGCGTTCCTGCAGGAATAGACCTGCGGTCATGTTTTTTAGATCGCTGGGGCGCTGAGCGTCGGTCGCCGTCACCTGCTCCGACGCGACCGCATGGAGGGACCGATGCCGAAGCCAGCCCGTCAGCATGTACTGCGCAATTCGGCCATTGCGCTTGCTTTCGCTGCCTTGCCCTGCACACTGCAAGCCGCCGAAGGCGGAGTGGCGACAATCGGGCAAGCTGCCACGCCCGAAAAGAGCCCGCCGGGTGACATTCCGGATAGCCAGATCTTCGTCACCTACCGGTCTCCCGCAGGCTTTTCGCTCCAGGTCCCCGAAGGCTGGGCGCGCAAGGAACGCCACGACGGCGCGAGGTTTGTGGATAAGTACAACATCGTCGAGATTAGCGTTGCGCCAGCTGCGAGCGCGCCCACGGCATCGTCGGTTACCGGGCGCGAAGCCGCTGAACTCGCCAGGACCGGTCATGCAGTCAGGATCGGTGCAATCAGAAACGTATCGCTGCACGCCGGACCGGCCGTGCTCATTACCTACACGTCCGATTCGGAACCGAACCCCGTTACGAACAAGCGACTCCGTCTTGAGAATCACCGGTATTTGATCTATCGCGGCGGCACACTCGCTACGATAGATCTCTCCTCGCCTCTGGGAGCCGACAATGCCGATCAATGGAACCTCATCGTTCAATCGTTCCAGTGGCATTGATGAGCCTCAGCTCGAAGCGTTCGAACTCTACCGCTTCTATCACCGGGGCGACGACGAGACCGCAGCGCTCAGGGGCATCTCACTGCAACTGTGCGCAGGCGAACTCGTCGCTTTGCTGGGGCCTTCCGGCAGCGGCAAGTCGACGCTTCTCGCGTGTCTTGCGGGACTGGAGGAACCGGACGGCGGCCACGTCGATGTGATGGGCCAACGCCTCTCACGCAGACCCGAAGCGGTGCGTGCGGGCTTGCGGGCACGACACATCGGCATGCTGATGCAGTCGGGAAACCTGTTCGAGCACCTCACCGTCGAGGGCAACATGAGCTTGCAGATGTCGCTGGCCGGCAGGAAGGATCGAGGCAAACTCGACGCGCTGCTTGAAGTGACTGGCCTCGCCGGACGACGCGGCGCGCATCCGTCGCAGTTGTCTGGCGGCGAAGCGGCGCGCGCCGGACTCGCGGTGGCGCTCTCCGCCGAGCCCAAGGTGCTCCTTGCGGACGAACCGACCGCCGAAGTGGATGCGGCAACCGAAACCGTGATCCTCGATCATCTGGTCGAGCGATGTCACGGCAACCGGGACATGGCGCTGATCGCAACGCATAGCAAGGCTTTGGCCTCGCGTGCGGACCGTGTGCTCCTGATTCGCGATGGAAGGCTCGTCGATGCGTGATGCACTCATCGAAGCCCAGTCGCTCAGCCGCATCTACCGGCACGGCGAGACGCAGGTCGTGGCGCTCGCCTCAGCCAGCTTCGTCCTCGAACGCGGCGCTCGCATCGCGCTGGCGGGCCGGTCGGGGAGCGGCAAGACAACCTTGCTGCATCTGATGGCAGCACTCGATACGCCGACGAGTGGCGTGATCGCCTGGCCCGCGCTGGGTTCGCCAGATACGCTCCGCCCCGCAAAAATCTCGCTTGTGTTCCAGACACCGAGCCTGCTGGAACCGTTGACCGTGAGCGAAAACGTTGCGCTGCCGCTCCTGATGGCCGATACAGCGGATTCCGGCGCCTGCGCGGACAGTGTCGAACGCACCGTGGCCGACGCGCTTGCCACATTCGGTCTCGAGGCGCTTGCGCAGAAAATGCCGGAGGAACTCTCGGGCGGGCAGATGCAGCGCGTTGCTGTGGCGCGTGCGTCGGTCGGACGGCCGCTCATCATTCTCGCCGACGAACCCACGGGCCAGCTCGATCAGGCTACCGGTCAGGCGTTGCTCGACGCACTGATCGCGCATCTCGCAGACACGTCGACGGCGCTTGTCATCGCTACGCATGATCCGGCTGTTTCAGAACGGATGAACACGATCTGGCACATGGAGCGCGGCGTGCTCACCGGCGCCGGATCGACGGATAACCGAACATGATCGGTCTATGGTTCGCCGGACTCGTCAGGGCGCGCAGGGGCAGGCTCGCGGGCATGGCGGCGGGCGTCGCGGTGACGGTCGCGCTGATCGCATCGCTTGGCGCCTTCATCGCGCAGAGTGTCGCTTCGATGACACTGCGGGCCGCCGCGAGCCTGCCCGTCGACTGGCAGGTGCAACTGGAGTCCGCGACGACTGACGCGCTTTCGGTCCTGCAAACGGCGGCAGCCATCGAAAAGGCCGCGCGCGTCACCAGACAGCAACCTGTCGGCTATGCCGATGTCGATGGTTTCGAAGCCACCACAGGAGACACCGTACAGACAACCGGAAAGGGTAAAGTGCTCGGCCTCTCCCACTCGTACTTCCGGGACTTTCCGGGTCAGGTCCGGTTGCTGCTGGGTAATCTGGATGGCGTTCTGGTTGCGCAGCAAACGGCCGCGAACCTGCACGTGAGCATTGGCGATACCGTGAGCATTCGTCGTCCGGCCCGGGCTCCGGCCGATGTACTGATCACCGGCATCGTCGATTTGCCCAACGCCGACGCGATGTTTCAGACGATCGGTGCTGCGCCCGGCGCAGTACCGCAAGCGCCCCCGGACAATGTGCTTCTGCTTCCGATCGGCGCGTGGCACCGCCTGTTCGACGCAGAAGCCACGGCCCGACCGCATGCGGTACGCATGCAGCTTCACGTCGGACTCGCGCACGACGGCCTTCCGGGCGATCCCGAAGCTGCCCAGGCCCAGGTGCAGGGCGCCGCGAAGAACCTCAAGACGCGCATCGCGGGCAGTGCGCCCGTCGCGGACAATCTTGCTGCGCGGCTCGACGGCGTACGCAGCGACGCGCTTTACGCAAAAGTCCTGTTCCTGTTTCTGGGCACACCCGGCGCGCTCCTGGGCGCGTTACTGACGATTGCCGTCGTTGCGTCAGGTTCCGGACGGCGACGGCGAGATCAGGCGCTGCTACGGATCCGTGGCGCATCGCGCGGCCAGATCATGAAGCTGGCAGCCGTCGAGGCGATGTGCGTCGGCGTCGGCGGGACGCTTGCTGGACTGATTCTCGCTGCACTGTTGTCGCGTCTGTTTCCCGATGCCGGTTATTTCGGGGCGTCGTCGATGGTCTGGATTGCCTGCGCGGCCATAGCGGGCATCGTGCTGGCGAATGCCGCGATTCTCGTGACAGCCTGGATCGATGCGAGTACGACGTCCGTCACGAGTGCCCGCCGGATGACGGGTTCCATCCGACCGCGCCTCTGGCAGCGGGTCTACCTCGACCTCGTGCTTCTCGCACTGTCGGCCATCATTTTCTGGCGGACATGGAGCACGGGGTATCAGGTTGTGCTGGCACCCGAAGGAACGCCGTCATCGTCAATCGACTACGTCGCCTTTCTCGCGCCCGCAATGGCCTGGGCAGGATCCGGTCTGCTGACCATCCGGCTGGGTCTCGCGGGATTGCGGCGTGGCCGCGGCACGCTCGCCGTATGGTTTCGTCCGCTGGCGCACTCGCTCGCCGGCGTGGCCGTCGCAGCAATGAGCCGGCAACGCAATCGAATGACGCAGGGCATCGCGCTGGTCGCATTGGCGTTCGCATTTGCGACGTCTACGGCTGTATTCAACGCAACCTACAACGCGCAGGCGCGGGTGGACGCGGAACTCACGAACGGCGCGGACGTGACGGTGACCGGGACTTCGCAGGCGCCCGCGTCAGCCAGATTCGACGAAATTGCGGCGTTGCGCGGAGTCAGCGCGGCCCAACGAATGCAACACCGCTTCGCCTATGTGGGCACAGACCTGCAAGACCTGTATGGCATCGACGCCCGCCACATCGGAGAGGCGACGCGCATGGCAGACGCCTTTTTCGAAGGCGGCGATGCGCAACGATCGCTCGACGCGCTTCTCCAGCATCCGAACGGCATCCTCGTGTCCGAAGAGACCGTGAAGGACTATCAATTGCACCCGGGCGACGAGATCAATCTTCGACTTCAGAACGCGGGCGATCGTCAATATCACGTAGTGCCGTTTCGTTTTGTTGGCGTCGTGCGCGAATTCCCGACCGCGCCGCGCGACTCGTTCCTTGTCGCGAACGCCGGCTACGTCGCACAGCAAACCGGCACGAGCGCGGCGGAAATCGTTTTGCTGAAGACAACCGCGCCGCCAGAGCAGGTCGCCGCGGCAGCGCGAGCGGTGGTCGCGCCACTCGGCGCCGTCAAGGTCAGCGACATCGGGCAGGTCCAGCATATGATCAGTTCGAGCTTGACGGCCGTCGATCTGCGTGGCCTGACGCAACTCGAACTCGGTGCGGCGGCGCTGATGGTCGCAGGCGCAACGGGACTCATCATTGCATTAGGCTTCGCCGACCGGCGGCGCACGTTCGCGATTCTGTCTGCGCTCGGTGCCAGGCCGCGTCAGCTCGGTGCGTTTTTGTGGAGCGAGGCACTCATGCTCCTGGTCGGCGGGGCGGCCATCGGAACGCTGACTGGCTTTGCACTGGCATGGATGCTGGTCAAGCTGCTGACCGGTGTGTTCGATCCTCCACCCGAGCACCTCAGTGTGCCTTGGGTCTTTCTTGCTTTCCTGCTCGGCGTGGCAGCGCTGTCGGTTGTGATTGCCGTGATCGCCGCATTTCGCGAGACGCGCGTGCCCGCTGTCCAGCGCATGCGCGAGCTGTGACACGAGCGACGCATGGACGCTCGCGACCGGCAAAAGCAGGTTGACGGCACCCCTGAGCGGCCACTTTCAGGCACGATTTACGCAAGGCCGTATGAAAACGCATGCCGAACGCAGCGCCTGGAAATATCGGCCCTTCAGATCGCGCCATTCGAAAGTCTTTTTTTGTTCTACGCTATAAGCGCGACCTGCAGCGCGTCCCGATGTTTGTCCCGCATCACGTCTATTGATGAGGGCCTCTGGATCCGCTGCGCCCGCAGAGTGTCCTCCCGCGCGATACGGTTCAACGAGCCGGAGGTTGATCCCGAGTCAAACCAATCACCTGACTAAACACCCAGGCAGCCGGGGGCCGTCGCTCCGACAGCGGCACTGGTACCCTGGTGCACCCGCTCTATGGAGAATGATGATGTCGATTCGACTAGGAGAAGAAGCTCCGGATTTCACCGCCGAAACCACCGAAGGGACGATCCGTTTTCACGAATGGATCGGCGACCATTGGGCGATCCTGTTTTCGCATCCGAAGGATTTCACCCCCGTTTGCACCACGGAACTCGGATACATGGCGGGCCTGAAGCCAGAATTCGATAAGCGCAACACGAAAATTATCGGGCTCAGCATCGATCCCGTCAGCGACCACGAGAAGTGGGTCAAGGATATCGAAGAGACGCAGGGCCACGCGGTCAGCTACCCGCTGATTGGCGACCCGGACCTGACGGTCGCGAAGCTCTACGACATGATTCACCCTGAGGCGAGCGGCGGCCCGCGCACCGCGGTGGACAACGCGACCGTACGCTCTGTGTTTCTCATCGGGCCGGACAAGAAAGTCAAAGCCACGCTCGTCTATCCGATGAGCGCCGGCCGCAATTTCGACGAAGTGTTGCGTCTGCTCGATGCGCTGCAGCTCAACGCGAAACACACGGTGGCGACGCCGGTGAACTGGAAACCGGGTGAAGACGTCATCATTCCAACATCCGTTTCCGACGATGCTGCGACGCAAAAATATCCGCAGGGTTTCAAAACCGTGAAGCCTTACCTGCGGTACGTTGCGCAACCGAAGTGAAGCGCTCATTGCCTGGAGCGTCGGGCGCCGGACAGTTCGAAGTCCGGCGCCCGACGTGAGTCCGGGTGCATCCAGGCTAACACCGAAGTTGCACAACAGACCGGCACTTAAGATCCGGCATCAAGTGCGAGGGCCAGCACACGCGCCACATGCAGTGCATCGGCCTGCGCGCCGTCGCGTATCTGATGGCGGCAACTGGTGCCGTCTGCGACGACAAGATCTCCTTGCGCTGCCTGCCGCACGGCGGGCAGGAGCGACAGTTCCGCCATCGCCTTCGACGCCGCGTAGTGCTCCCTCTCGTAACCGAAGCTGCCCGCCATCCCGCAGCAGGACGACTCGATCGTCTTCACATCCAGCCCCGGGATCCAGCTGAGCACCGTCTGCACGGGGCGAAATGCGTCGAACGCCTTTTGATGACAGTGGCCGTGAACCCACGCGCGCGCAGCATCGAGCGCACGCAGCGGAAGGTCTAACCGCCCCGCCGCTTTCTCACGCACGAGAAACTCCTCGAACAGGAAGGCGGACTCCGAGAGCTGACGGGCCTCGTCGCCGTAGCCGTATTGCAGGAATTCGTCACGCATCGACAGCAGACACGAGGGCTCCAGCCCGACCACCGCGACCCCGCGCTCGACGAACGGCATCAGCGTATCCAGGAGACGTCGCGCTTCGTGCTTCGCTTCGTCGACGAGGCCCGCCGCGAGGAACGTGCGTCCACAACATACGGGCCGCTCACCCGCTCGCGTGTTGAAGTGAATGGTATAGCCCGCGGCTTCCAGCACTGTCTGCGCGGCACGGGCGTTCTCCGGCTCCATGTGGTTATTGAAGGTATCGACGAACAGAAGCACTTCCTTTGTAGCGGATGCGCCGGATGCACCAGATGCGCCTGGTCGACGGGTCACCGCATTCGACAGGAAAGAGGTCTGAAAACGCGGCAACGCCCGCTCGGAAGCGAAACCGAGCGCGCGTTTCATCCAGCCGGAAAGCAGGGGAATTTTTTCGGTGGCGGCGATCAGCGCGCCGACGCGTGCGGCATACGGCGCATAGCGTGGCATGAACGCGACCAGCCTCTCGCGCAACGGGGTGCCATGACGCTTCGTCCACGCCGCCCGCGCCTCGATCTTGAACTTCGCCATGTCGACGCCTGTCGGGCAGTCGCGTTTGCAACCCTTGCACGATACGCACAGGTCGAGCGTTTCCTTGACCTCGCGGCCTGCGAGCCCTTCTTCGCCGAGCTGCCCGGAGATCGCGAGGCGCAGGGTGTTGGCGCGTCCCCGCGTGACATGCTGTTCGTCCTTCGACACGCGATAGCTCGGGCACATGGTGCCGGCGTCGAACTTCCGGCAGTGGCCATTGTTGTTGCACATCTCGACGGCTTTGGCGAGACCGCCGCTCAGGTCATCGCCTGTGCCCGGCGCTGTCTCGACGCCAGTAAGCGGATCGCGCTTCACGTTCCATGCGGACCAGTCGAGCGACGGCGTGAACGCCTTCTCGCGATAGCCCGGCGCGAAGCGAAAATTGCGCGCGTCGTCCATCTTTGGAGGACGTACGATCTTGTCCGGATTAAAGCGGTTTTCCGGATCGAAAAGCTGCTTGATCTCGCTGAACGCCTGATTGATGCGCGGCCCGTACTGCCACGCAACCCATTCGCCACGGCACAGCCCGTCACCGTGTTCGCCCGAATACGCGCCCTTGTACTCGCGCACGAGTTCGGCCGCCTGCTCCGCGATCGCACGCATCTTCACGCCGCCGTCGCGACGCATATCCAGAATCGGTCGCACATGTAGCGTGCCGACGCTCGCGTGCGCATACCAGGTGCCTTCGGTGCCGTGCTCGTGGAACATCCCGGTCAGGCGCTCCGTGTATTCGGCAAGATGTTCGAGAGGCACGGCGCAGTCCTCGATGAACGACACCGGCTTGCCGTCGCCCTTCATGCTCATCATGATGTTGAGGCCCGCCTTGCGCACTTCCCACAGCGCCTTCTGTTCGCCTGCATCGGGCATCTTCACGACCGAGCCGGGCAGACCGAGGTCGCTCATCAGTTCATCGAGTTCCGCGAGGCGCTGGAACTGCGTGGCGCCATCGTCGCCGGCGAACTCCACGAGCAGAATCGCCGCGGGCTTGCCGACCAGCGCTTTCTCGATCACCGGCCGAAAGGCAGGATTCGACAGCGACAGTTCAATCATCGTACTGTCGACAAGCTCGACGGCCGTCGGACGCAACCTGACGATGTGTTGCGCAAGGTCCATCGCCTGATAGAACGTCGGGAAGTTCACTACGCCAAGCGCCTTGTGCGCAGGCAACGGCACGAGCTTGAGCGTCAATTGCCGGCTGAATGCGAGCGTGCCCTCCGACCCGACCAGCAGATGCGCAAGGTTGGCCGAACCGTCGTCGGTATAGGCGCGCGGATTCTGACAGTCGAACAGGTCAATGTTGTAGCCGGCCACGCGCCGCAGCACCTTCGGCACGCGCTCCGCGATTTCGCTGCGCTCACGCGTCGCGATGTTACGCACGCCGTCGATGATCCCGTTGAGCCGCATGCCCTGCGCGGGCAGCCTGAGAGACTCGAAGCGCGCTTCGCTGCCATCGGCCAGCACGGCGTCGATCGACACCACGTTATGGACCATGTTGCCGTATTCGATCGAACGCGAACCGCACGAGTTGTTGCCCGCCATGCCGCCGATCGTGCATTGGGCAGCCGTCGAAACGTCCACCGGAAACCAGAGGCCGTGCGGCTTCAGCCATGCGTTCAGGTGATCGAGCACGACACCCGGCTCGACCGTCACGGTACGCGCATCGGCATCGAACCCGACAATGTTGTTCAGCCACTTGCTCGTGTCGACGACGAGCGCCTCGCCCACCGTCTGCCCGCACTGGCTCGTGCCCGCGCCACGCGCGAGGAGCGGAGCGCCCTCGCCTCGTGCGATTTCGAGTGCGGCGCGCAGGTCGTCCTGGTCGCGCGGCACCACAACGCCGATCGGCATGATCTGGTAAATCGACGCGTCCGTCGCGTAGCGTCCGCGGCTCGCGTTGTCGAAGAAGACATCGCCGCGCAGGGCTTCGCGCAGGCGACGGGCGAGCGGCGAGACATGGCGCGCCGCTGACGGCACAAGATGAACCGGTTTGACGAGCAGTCCGGCGCTGGAATGGGTCATTTCGGCAAACCTGTTCGAGACTACGACAACACAAGGTGAACGGCGGGCAGGCCATCGATCTCGCCGCGGGCAACGCCCGCAGCGGACGGGAACACCATGCCGGTGTACGAGCCAGTCGTGACGATCATGTCCGGTGTCACGGCGATCGCGCGATGACACGTGCAGTGATTGACGAGCCACGGCAGCAGGCGCCGCGGATCGCCGGCGGGATTCGCCACCGCCTGCGCGGCGATGTTTGCGTGATCGAAAGTGAATTGCAGCGCGGGCGACACGAATGGAAAGTCCGCGCGATACGCCACTTCTTCGCCGACGATCAGCGCGCCGTGGTTCTGCAGGTCCGCGAGTTGCGCGAGCTTGTCGACATCTGGCCAGGCCGCGTGACGGCTCGCGACGATCTCGACGGCCGCCGCCATCGACTGGATCGCGCCCATCACCTCGTCGTCCGGCCAGGGCTCGTCGCGCGGCTCGAAACTACGGCCGAATCTGAACGCAATTTCGAGTTCCAGACCGAGCGGCGCGTAGTCCCTGCGTGCAACACGCGCCCCGTTCGCGAGACACGCCTCCGCCGGCAGTGGCGCGCCCTGGATCGGGCCGGCAGGCGACTTCGCGCCGACCTTCCAGCCGCCGATCTGCCCGCCGCGCTGCGCGATGATTTCGTGCTGGATCGCATACGCGGCGTTTGCATCGGCGGGAATGCGTTCCGCCGGCAGGTTTTCGAGCACGGTCCGGTCGCTCCACGCCTGAGCGAGACTGCGGCTGATCGCAGAATAGCTGGCCATACCGCTCACACTCCGAGATGCGAAACGGCATGCTCGCGCTGCGTCTCGCCGGTTTCGAATCTGTTTTCGGGCTGCATGCGAAACGCGAGCACCACGCCGACCGCCATCAGCGCCATGCTGCCGACAAACGGCAACTCCCAGTTGCCGAACCGGTCGATGAGGAACCCGGACAGCACCGGCGAG
This sequence comes from Paraburkholderia sp. GAS42, assembly GCF_050436565.1. Taxonomy (NCBI): domain Bacteria; kingdom Pseudomonadati; phylum Pseudomonadota; class Betaproteobacteria; order Burkholderiales; family Burkholderiaceae; genus Paraburkholderia; species Paraburkholderia sp. GAS42. Next base: position 129,569 of record NZ_JBNDML010000006.1, read on the forward strand.
ATGATCGCGGCAAGCGCCGAACCCGTGTTCATCATTCCGCTCGCCGTGCCCGAGCATTGCGGGGCAATGTCCATCGGAATGGCCCACATCGGCCCGATCGTCATTTCGGCGAAAAAGAATCCGGCGGAGAGACACGTCATCGAGACATACAGGTTGTGCGTGAACATCAGCGGAACGAGCGACGCCAGCGTGAGCAGCATGCAGACCGAGACCATCCTGCTTCGTGCCCACTTCAGGCTTCGCGTGCGGACGAGGAGCCTGTCGGTCACGATGCCGCCGAGCGTATCGCCCACCACGCCCGCAAAGAACACGGCAGAGGCAAAGAGCGCCGATTTCTTCAGGTCGAGGTGGTAGCTGTGCAGGAAGTACTGCGGAATCCAGCTGAGAAACAGCCAGAGCGTCCAGCCATAGCAGAAGTAGACGATCGTCACCGGCGCCATGCGTTTGAAGAGCGGCATCCAGGGAACACTGGCGACCTTTGGCTTCGGCGAAGGAAGGGTCGCGAGTTCGTCCGCGGTGATGCGTGGATGGTCCTTCGGATGCTCCGTGAAAGTGAGCCACCAGACCGCGACCCAGATCAGGCTGATCGCGCCGCAGATGTAAAACGACTCGCGCCATCCCCAGGTCGCCATCACGAGGACGATCGCACCGGGCGCGACCGCGTTGCCGATGCGTGCAGCGGCATGCGTGATGCCCTGCGCGAAGCCTCGCTTCTCTTTGGCGATCCAGCGCGACATCGCGGCGGTCGTCGCAGGAAACGTCGCGCCCTCGCCGAGTCCTAGCAACACACGCGCTGCCAGCAGCGAAGCAAGGCCGCCCGCAAAGCCGGTCAGCAGCGTGGCAACGGCCCACAGTGCGCCACAGAAGAGAAGCGTTCGTCTCGCGCCGAAGCGGTCGCTCACCCATCCGCCGATCACCTGAAACAGCAGGTACGGATACGCGAACGCCGAGAACACCAGTCCGATCTGCGTGTTCGACAGACTGAATTCCTTGCCGAAACCTGCCGCTGCCGTGCTGACGTTCACGCGGTCAAGGTAGGTGATGAAGTACATGATGCACAGCATGATTAGAACGATGCTTGTCGCACTGGTAATACGAAACCGTTTCATCGTCTGTCTCCGTTGCTTTCGTGTTCCGGCTCGCGTGCCGTGAGCGAAGGCTCATGAATGGCGCGCCGGCGCGGATGGGCTCTGTGCGTGATTCGCGTGATTCGTTCGTGCCCGGCTGGACGTAACGGCCAGGCGGTCACGCGGACAGCCAGGCTGGGTCAGGCCGCGGCCTTGAGCGACGCCGCGCCTTTGGCCTGTGACGTCAGCCAGGCCATCGCGTCCGGCAACCCGCTCGCCGCAAGCGGGACGCCCGCGAGTTGCAGCCCCATCTCGCAACCGGCGAGCGTCGCCATCAGCGTGAGGTCGTTGCAATCGCCAAGGTGTCCGATGCGAAACATGCGTCCTTTCATCTTGCCGAGCCCGGTTCCGAGCGACATGTCGAAGTGCTCGTAGATCACCTTGCGCACGGCATCGGCGTCGATGCCTTCCGGTGTCATCACGCCGGTCAGCACCGGGCTGTACACGGAAGGGTCGTCACACTGGATCTCGAGTCCCCACGCGCGGACCGCGCGCCGGCACGCTTCGGCGAGACGTTTGTGACGTGCGAACACGTTGTCGAGCCCTTCGTCGAGAATCATGTCGAGGGCTTCGGACAGGCCATACAGCAGATTCGTGTTCGGCGTGTACGGCCAGTAGCCGGTCTTGTTCATCTCGATGATTTCGTCCCACGCCCAGAAACTGCGCGGCAGCTTCGCGCTCGCGCTCGCGGCAAGGGCCTTCTGCGATACCGCGTTGAAGCTGATGCCGGGCGGCAGCATCAAACCCTTCTGCGAACCGGACACCGTCACGTCCACGCCCCATTCGTCGTGCCGATAGTCGGCGCTCGCAAGACCCGAGATCGTATCGACGAGAAGAAGCGCGGGGTGACCCGCTGCATCGATGGCCCGGCGCACCGCGGCGATGTCCGATGTCACGCCCGTGGACGTCTCGTTGTGCACGACGCACACCGCCTTGATCGTGTGCTGTGTGTCGGCGCGCAGGCGCGCCTCGATCATGTGCGGCTGCACACCGCGCCGCCATCCCTCGATGCCCGGCAAGCCAAGAAATTCCGGCTTGAGGCTGAGGCTTTCCGCCATCTTTTTCCAGAGGGTGGCGAAATGGCCGGTCTCGAACATCAATACAGCGTCGCCCGGGCTCAGCGTATTGGAGAGTGCAGCTTCCCAGGCGCCTGTGCCTGACGCGGGATAGATCACCACCGGTTGCTGTGTCTTGAAGATCTTCTTGATGCCATCGAGCACCTTCAGACCGAGTGCGCCGAACTCCGGCCCCCGATGATCGATGGTTGGGTAGCTCATCGCGCGCAGGATGCGATCGGGCACCGGACTCGGTCCCGGGATCTGCAGGAAATGTCGGCCAGCAGGATGAAAGTCCAGTTTGATCATTGTGCCTCTCCGATTGTATTTTGCATTCAAAAAACTATACGCGAATGAATCGAGGCACTCCAAGTCCAATTCGATCCGTGTTTACCCGGCTCTTTTATTGGGATTTCGATCCGCGCTACTATGCAAGAAAGGAATCAGGAACATTTTGTATGCAAGAACTGAACTTCGAGAGTGAGAAACGGCTGGGCTCCGTCATGCCTAAAGTCGAGCGCCAGCGTCTGCACGACACCGTGGTGGATCACCTGCGGCGGTTCATCGTCGAGGGCGTTCTGGAGCCTGGGAAGAAGCTCAATGAGCGGGAACTGTGCGAAACGCTCGGCATCTCGCGTACGCCTTTGCGCGAAGCGTTGAAAGTGCTGGCCGCGGAAGGATTGATCGAGATTTCCCCGAACCGGGGTGCATCGGTGTCGAAGATGTCCGAAGCGGAGTTGCGCGAGACCTTCGAGTTGATGAGCGGGCTGGAGGCGTTCTCGGGCGAACTTGCGGCCGAGCGCATCACTGCGGCGGAGATCGCGGAGATCAAGGCGCTGCACTACGCGATGCTCGCGTGCCGCGCGCAGAATGACCTCGCCGGGTACTACAGTCGCAATCAGGCGATTCACGACAAGATCAACGAGGCGGCGCGCAACTCGGCACTGCGGCAGATGTATATCTCCGTGAATCGTCGCCTGCAGGCACTCCGGTTTCGGTCCAACTTCCAGATTCCGAAGTGGGATCGTGCGATTCACGATCATGAGGAAATGCTCGAAGCACTCGACGCGCGCGACGGCAAGCGTCTTGCCGCCATCCTGCGCCACCACCTGCTGGAAAAGCGCGACGCCGTGCTTGGTCTTGCTTCGATGACCTGAGCGACCCGCGCCGATTTCGACGCCCCAAGCCGTTGGGGCGGGCCAGGCTTCCCCGTCTTGCTGGTCAGCGCCGGCCCACTGCTGTCAGTGACCGTCCACCTTGTAGCCGTCGTCCACCTTGTAGCCGTCGTCGAGCGTCTTCATGAACGCGATGATGTCGTCGATTTCGCTGTGGGTCATCGCGGGCGGGTCGCCCGCCTTGCGGTCGAACGGCGCGTCGGCCACGTCGATATTCGCCTGATATTGTGCGGGGATATCGTCGTACTTCTTGACCTTGCCCGACGCGTCGCGCGGATAGATCTTCTCCGGGCTCGTGTTGCGCAGGTTGTAGAAGTTCATGACCTGCTTCAGGTCGTGATAGACGCCGTTGTGAAAGAACACGTGACGTGAAGCGGCATTACGCAGTGTCGGCGTGAGGAACATGCCGCAATACTGGGTCTGCGTCGCGATGTCGTGCCGGAACGGGCCGCATACGCCCATGTCATAGAACTTCGGATCCCTGTTGACCGGCAGCGCGTTGTTGCGCGGCACGCCGAGCGCTTCGTACTGCTGGTCGGTGAAGAGCGGCGGCAGGCCGTCGCGGCTCACCTGGCTCACGTGACAGCCCGCGCAGTTCGCCTTGTCCTTGTCGTTGAACAGATGCAAACCGCGCAATTCGGCTTGCGTCAGATGCGCGCGTCCTTCGAGCCAGTAGTCATACTTGCTGCTGAATGCGTGGAATGATGGGTCTTCGACCTGGTAACGGCCGATCGCGAACATCGCTTCCGACGCGAGCAGATCCGGATGATCGAACACCGCATTGCCGAACAGTTTGCTGAACGCATCGCGGTACTTGCTGGTCGAGAGTTTCTGCACCACTTCGCCGACATTTTTATTGGCCATTTCGACCGGGTTCAACAGTGGCCCGATGGCCTGGCGTTGCAGCGAATCCGCGCGGCCATCCCAGAACAAACCGCCTTGCGGCACCATCGCAGGCGCTGCAGGCGCCGCGCCCGCGGTCTTCACCGCGCGCTGCACGCCCTGTGCGGCCGCGGCAGCCTGATCGAGATTCACGGCGACGTCGACATCGCCTGCGTCCGGCCCGATGCTGAACGGCGCCTGACGATACAGGTACGTGAGCGACGGCGGCGGCCGGTAGCCGGCGTCCGTCAGATGCGGACCGCCAAGCTGCACCGACAGATCATTCGGCGGCCCATACGCGTGTTGCGCGCTGTGACACGACGCGCACGACTGCTTGCCTGAAACCGACAGCGACGGGTCATTGAACAGTTCGCGTCCAAGCAGCGCGACAGCGCTAAGCGGCGCTGTGTCGGGCCGCACAAGATGGACCGGATGCGCATTCGCACCGGTGAGGTCTTCGACGAACTGGCCCACGCCCGCCGGCATGCGCTCGGGATACACGAGCGCGTAGCCGGCGACGGCGGCAAGGGCGATCACGACGCCAGGTATGACCCACGCGAGCACACGTGTGAACGCGCGACGGGCAGCGCGGGGATCGGGTTTTTTGCCGGCCGGCATCGGCGGCGGAAGCGCGACATTCGTACGAAGGGTCATGGCGATGGCGATGAAGAACGCGGAACACGAACAAACGTGTCGAGCCAGCATGAAGCTGGCTCGACACGGGTCACGAGTGCAACGAACTGAGGCTTAGATCTGCGGCGGAGCCGAGAGCTTTGTGCCCAGGTTCTGGTCGAGATACAGCGTCGGCGTGGTGCCGCCGTTCGTGAAGTCGAACAGGCCCATGATGCTGCCCGCTGCTGCATCGTTCGAACCGCCGCCAAGGCGTTGACCGCCGAGCCAGTTGTCCTCGATGAAGCGCACGACCGACGATTGCGTGAGGCGCGTGTCATCCACGAAATTGACCCTCGCATACGGCGACACCACGACGAACGGGATACGCGTGCCCGGGCCGCAACGGCCGTTGATCGCGAGACCAGCCGGGCTGAGGCCCTGCGGCGTCGTGCCCGCCGTGCCGCACGTCGCGGCGCCGTTCAGCTGGTCGGCGGCGTCGAACGAAGCCGTCGTCGGTGCTGCATAACGGTGGTCGTACCAGCCGTCCGAATCGTCATACGTCAGGATGACGGCCGTGTTCTTCCAGTCCGGCTGTTGCTGCAGGAAGTTGATGACCTTCGTGTAGAACGCCTGTTCGTCGAGCGGATCCGAATTGCCCGGGTGACCATCCTGCACAGCCGGCGCCTTCAGGTAGCTCACCGACGGATAGTTGCCCGACTTCACCGCTGCGAAGAAATCGTTGACGTCGTATTCGTGGTGAACCGGCGTCGCCGTGCTGTCGAGCGGATCGGTGAAGCCGACCGTGGCGAGCGAAGTCGGACGCGTGTGCGCCGGGTTGGCCGTCGTCGGGAAATACTGGAACCAGTTGTGGTGCGGGCTGTAATCCTTCGGCGACGAAGCGAGCACCGACGAGAACGTCGTGCGCGTGCAGCCCGTCGTGCCGTTCGGATTCGTTACCGTCAGGTCGAAGCCGCCCATGAAGCCGCCCCACGTCAGGCCCTTCGCGTTCAGCAGGTCGCCGATGTTCTTGTTCGCCGCCGACATCTTGCCAGTCGTCGCGCCCGAGCAGACATCGCCCGTCGGATCCGGATCGCCCGTGATCGTGAAGCCGCCCTGCCCGTCGGAGATCATGCTGCCTGCCACCGCGACGCCGCCGCTCGGGATCACACCGTTCGTCTGACCGGAGACCACGTGAATCGCACCCGGCGTCGACGGACCGAACGTGTCCGTGTACGTGTTGGTGTTCATCGCGAAGTTCTGTGCGTAGTTCCACATGGCCGTGACGGTGTTGCCGTCGTAGTAGCCCATCACGAGACCCGGCGTGCCGAATACGCCCGTGCTGCTGACCGTGTTGTTACCCGTGAATTCCGGGAACAGGTCCATCTGGCCGTTGTCGTAGGCCTGCTGTTCAGCCGTGTACGCGTGGTTCTGGCCTTCGGTGTTGGCCTGCGTGCGATCGAGACGGAACGGGTTAGACGCGTTCGCGCCGTTACCGGCTGCCGTCTTGTTCGGGTTCGACGTCAGGAGGGCCGGCGTCAGTCCGTTGATCGACGTCGGCGTGCTGGCCGATGGGTTGAACGCAGGCTCGCCGGCCGGGTTGATCGCGTTCGGGTAAGTCGCGAAGTAGTGATCGAACGAACGGTTCTCACCGAAGATCACCACCAGATGCTTGATCGGCGTGGCCGTCGCAGCTGCGTCCTGCGCCGACACAGCGACGACCGGCGCAGGCGTCGATGCAGACTTGTTGTCGTTGCTGCTTCCGCACGCGGACAGCGCAAGCATCAGCGCCGCAAACGGAATGGGTACAAGGGCTCTACGGAACATTTCTCGGGGCTCCAGGTTCGCAGTTCAGCGCTCCCGTCAGTTGCGCATGGAGGACGCTGGCGTTGTTGTTTGAAATGTAGCGGTTGCGACATACCACGTGAAACAGCGCGAATTGGACCATTCCAGTGTTATCGTTTCGCGGCGCGTCGCTTGCTAAAAGCCTGTTGTTTTATTCGTTTAGCTTTCGGTATGGTTGACGCTGTTTCGGTGGCGTCTGCTGCGCGTGAACCAGAGAGACAGTCATGCGCGAGCCGGCCCGTCGTCCATCGTCCACCGTGTAGTGCGGTCCTGCTCTACGAGGACAGGTTCGCTGCGTTCGAACTGCTCGAAAACGCGTTCGCCTGAGCGCGCACGAAGAGCGTCACCGATAGCGAGGGCCGCCCCGGCGACAGATGCGCTTCACCCGTAAATGGGCAGCAGCAGGAACAACTTGATGACGATCGCGTTTGCAATGTCGATAAAGAACGCGCCCACCATCGGCACCACCAGGAAGGCGATGTGCGAAGGGCCAAAGCGGCCTGTAATAGCCTGCATGTTGGCGATCGCAGTCGGCGTGGCCCCGAGGCCGAACCCACAGTGCCCGGCGGCCAGTACTGCCGCGTCATAGCCGCGCCCCATGACCCGGAACGTGACGAAAATGGAGTAGACAGCCATCGCGATCGCCTGCACGACGAGGATTGCCAGAAGCGGCAATGCAAGCGAAGCCAGGTCCCCGAGGCGCAGGCTCATCAGCGCGATCCCGAGAAAGAGCCCGAGGCTGACATTGCCGAGCAATGACACTTCGCGCTCGAGGACCTGATACCAGCCGGGAATGGCCAGGCCATTGCGCAGCACGACGCCGACGAAAAGTACGCACACGAACGACGGTAGTTCGAACGCTGTGCCAGCCAGCCACGATGCGATGGCCGAACCGACAGCGAGGCAAACGGCAATCAGCGCCACTGTTTCGATCACGGCGTCCGCCGTGATCATCCGGACAGCCTTGGGTTGCTCGAAACCGGTCGTGTCCACGACCTCGGAGACTTCCGGTTTGGGGGTAAGGGAATAGCGCGTGATCAGGAAGCGCGCAACCGGGCCGCCGATCAGGCCTCCGAGGATCAGGCCGAACGTGGCACACGCAATCGCAATCTCCGTCGCGGATGCGAGCCCGTGACGCTCCGAGAAAACCTTGGCCCACGCTGCACCCGTGCCATGACCGCCGGAGAGCGTCACCGACGCGCCGAGCAGACCGAGCAGGTAATCCTGCCCCAGCGCCCAGGCGAGACCGAGACCGAGTGCATCCTGCATCACAAGCAGGCCGACCACGACGCCGAGAAAGACGATCAGGGTACGCCCCCCCGCTTTGAGCCCTGCGAGATCGGCGTTAAGACCGATAGTCGCGAAGAAAGTGAGCATCAGCGGCGTCTGGATTGTCGTATCGAAACGCACGTCGATTTGCAGGATCTTGCGCAGTGCAAAAACCAGCACGGCGACGAGCAGCCCGCCGACAACTGGCTCGGGGATGCTGTAAGCCCGCAGTATCGCTGCCCGTGCGAGGATCTGCCGCCCGATGAGAAGAACGAGGGAAGCGGCCATCAGCGTTTCCGGCGTGTCGAGGTTCACGATGTTCTTCTCCAGCTGGAAGAGCGATCTGTCAGCCCTGTGTGACAGAGGCCGTCGAGGAATGATCCGGCGCGAATCACACGTCTTTTATCTATTCGCACGCAGGCAGGAAGCCCAACGTTCAGGTCACGCGGCCCTCGCCTATCCACCCGTCGTGATCTGCTGGTTTCGCTGCGTCAGGAAGTCAAGCAGACCATCCACGCCGTGCTGTGCGATCTGGTCGGCGAACTGCTGCTTGTACACCTGAATGAGCCATACGCCGAGTATGTTGAGGTCATACACGCGCCATCCATTCGGCGTCTTGTACAGGCGATAGTCGAGTTCAATTGTCTTGTCGTTATTGACGACCGAAGAACGCACAATCACGTCCGTATCAGTGGGCGACGAGCGGAACGGCTGATAGGTCATCTGCTGGTCGCGTACTTGCGCGAGTGCCCCTGAATAGGTATGGATCAGCAGCAGTTTGAATTGCTCGGTGATCTGCTGCTGTTGCTGCGGCGTCGCCGAGGCCCAGTAGCGGCCCATGACCAGACGCGTTGTGCGGTTGAAGTCGATGTAGGGAAGAATCTTCTGGTTGACGAGTTCGGTAATGCGAGTCAGGTTGCCCGCCTGAATCTCCTTGTCGGATTTGATCTCGGTGAGCACCTGCTGCGTGACCATCCTGATCATGCCGTCAGGCGAGTTCACGTCCTCCGCTTGACCCGCCGCCAGTCCGCAGAAACTGACAAGCACCGCAATGAAGGAAAACCTGAGCAGATTATTTAGCATGTCCGCGCCGTAAGAGTAGAGGATCCGGGGACCGGATATTCAGGGACTAAGTAACATTGAGCATAGTTCACGAACGCCCTGAATTCACCCGGCTCGCGTGCGTCTGGGCGTTTGCATGCCCTTCCCCCTGGCAACGCCCGACCAGCGGCCGTACGATCGCGGCGCAGCACACGCGATTAGACCAAGGTCCAATTGAATACGCGCTGTGATGAACCTACTGTTCTGGTGGGCATGACTGACGACGACTGCGACCGGGCCGCCAGGATCCGTAGTCCGGGTCCGCAAATCTGCCTTTGTCCATCGCTCCGGTTGCGCGCCGAAAACGTCTGAGACCGGCCTGGAGCAAACATGGCGACATCGAAGCTTCCCATCCGTGCATTGGCGCTGGCACTGGCATTCCCGTTGATGCAGACAGCCCTTGCCGCCACTCAAGACCCCGGCTGGCCACGCGAACTGGCGAAGGGCGACGCACGTGTCGTCTATTACCAGCCACAGATCGACGACTGGAAAGACTTCAAGGAACTCACCGGCCGGATGGCGATCAGCGTGACCCAGCACGGCGGCAAACCGCAGGTTGGCGTAATCGCGTTCCAGATGCACACCGACGTGGATATCGACAGCCGGAACGTCCTGTTGAGCGCACCGCAAATCATCAGCACTGCGTTCCCCGACACTGACACGCCGACCAGCCAGAAGCTCGATCAACTGGTTCGAAAATTCCTCAACCCGCAGGCGTCGCTGACGATCTCGATGGACCGTCTCGCGGCAAGCGTCGATAAAAAGGATACGTCCCCGGTCGCGGGCATCAAGAGCGACCCGCCGGCGATCTTCGTGAGTTTCAGCCCTGCGGTGCTGCTGTTCGTAGACGGCGAACCCGTGCTGGCACCGATCCAGAATTCAGATCTGCAATTCGTTGTCAACTCGAGCTGGCCGCTGTTCGTCGACCCCGCTCTGCACCAGTACTATTTGTTCACGGGCCAGTCATGGATGACATCGACTGACATGAAAACCGGCTGGGCTCCAACGAAAACACTGCCCCCGAAGATGACGAAGGTTTCCGCCGATCCGACATGGGCTGATCTGAAACCTTATATTCCACCGTCCCCGAAAAACGCGGGGAAGCCACCCGCTGTGTTTTTCAGCAGCACGCCCGCTGATCTGATTGTCTTCGATGGCCAGCCGGTCTATGCGGCGATCCCCGCCACCGGGCTGGTATTCGCGACAAATACGCAAAGCGATGTGTTCGTCCATACGCCGACCAAAACGTACTACTACCTGACTGCGGGCCGATGGTTTTCATCACCCAGCCCAAATGGCCCATGGACGTACGCGACCGACCACCTCCCGCCCGATTTCGCGAAGATTCCCCATGCCAGCCCCGCCTCGCGCGTCCTCGCTTCGGTACCGGGCACGCCGGAAGCGAAGGACGCCGTGCTGCTGGCGCAGATTCCGACGACAGTCGAAGTGAATCCGACCGCGGCCGCCGCTGCGGTCAAGGTCGCCTACAGCGGCGACCCTGAATTTGCGCCCATTCCGGGTACGCCGATGTCCTACGCAACCAACACGCCTGACAAGGTCGTCAAGGTGCAGAACCGCTACTACCTGTGCTCTCAGGGCGTATGGTTCGACTCGCCGTCGCCCGCTGGCCCCTGGCAAACGACAACCGTCGTGCCCCCCGTGATTTACACGATCCCGGTGTCCTCGCCCGTCTACAACGTCACCTATGTGACCCAGCAGGTCGTGCCCGGCGGATATGTCCAGTCCAGCTATACCGCAGGCTATCTCGGCGTATTTATCGCGGGCGCCGCCATCGGCGCGATCGTCGCTCAAGGTAACGGCTATTACTATCCGCCTTATGTCGCCATAGGCCGCGGGCCGTATCCGGTCTACTACCCACGACCCATGCCGTATGGATATCGAACCTACAACCCCTATACGGGAGCAAGCGGTGTGCGCGGCGGTGTCTATGGGCCGGCCGGCAGCGCGCAATGGGGCGCGTCCTACAACCCCTATACGGGCACCTATGCACGCGGTGCGACGGCATCCGGACGATACGGCAGCGCGACTGTCGCGCAGGCCTACAACCCCTATACCGGCGCGTATGCGGCCACCCGTCAGGGATCGAACGCGTATGGTCAGTGGGGAAGTTCGGTTGTGACGAAGGGAAACCAGTGGGCCGCAACGCAGCACACGACAACCGCTAACGGGACTGTGGGCAGGTACCAGAATTCGGCGGGGGGCAAGGCGGTCGCAAGTAGCACGGCCAATGGCAAGGCCATCGCCGGCAAGACCGCGGGCGGTGACCTGTACGCCGGTCGCGATGGCAACGTGTACAAGAACACCGGCTCAGGCTGGCAGAAATACGACAACGGCTCCTGGTCCAACGTGAACAAGCCGACACCGCAGTCGTCGCAGCAAAAGACGTCAACTTCGCAATCGCCGCGTACGTCCGGCACGGCAAACGCCGGCGCTACCCAGCAGAATGCCCAGAACTATCAGCAGCAGCGCTCCGCCGGGACACAGCCAGCCAGAACGCCGAACACCCAGCAAAGCGCCCAGACATACCAGCATCAGCGGCCCGCGGGGACGCAGACCGCCAATGCAGGCAACCCCGGGCAAAACGCGCAGAGCTATCAGCAGCGTACGGCACCATCGACGACTGCCACGAGGCCCGCGACCCAGCCGCAAACACCCGTCGGCGGAGCCAGCCGGCAAAGCACGCAGCCCTCCTACGGCGACCTGAACCGGGACATGCAGGGACGGCAGCAGGGCGCCGCACAGAGCCAGCGCTACGCGCAATCGGGCGGCGCCCGGGGTGCGAACGGCGGAGGCGCGAGGGGCGGTGGCGGCTTCCGCCGTTAGCGCGCTCGCAGGTGCGCGACGCACACCCGGTCTCAATGTTCAATGGCATGCCAGCCCGCCCGACAGATAAGGTCGGCAAGATCGGGAAGCGCCCGGATTGAAAACGACAGGAGCGACCATGGCATTCGCGCAATGGTGGCGTAACCGCGCAGTGCAGCTACGCGTCGACAGCATGGCGGGTCTGCTCCTTCTGCTCGGGCTAAACGTGTTTGTCGTGCCCTTCGCGTTCGCTCAAGACAGCGCCATCGCGCGCATCGCGCGAGACGTGCTTTTATCGCTGACGCTCCTGAGCGGATTGGCCGCCGTGTCGGACCATCGCGGGCAACGCGTGATCGTCGCGCTGGTCGCGGGCATTGCAATCCTGTTTCTCGGCATGGCACGGTTTCTCCCGCCCGCGTGGACGCCCGGTCTGCGTGACGAAACGGCACTCCTCGCGCAGGGCATCCTGGGTGCGGTGATCGGGATTAACGTGTTCGCGCCAGGACGGGTGACATTCGACAGGATCCTCGGCGCGATTGCGCTTTACGTCTTGATCGGAGTGGTCTGGGCAGAAGCCTATCAACTCGTCGGCATCCACTTCCCCGATGCGTACGCCGGCATTCACCAGGTCGACGCCCGACCGGATCGCGCGACATGGGTGTACTTCAGCTTTGTCACGCTCACCACCGTGGGTTATGGCGATATCACACCGATCGCTCATGCAGCGCGGTCGCTCTCGATTCTCGAAGCGCTCATAGGCCAGCTCTATCCGGCTATCGTGCTTGCACGCCTGGTGTCACTTCACGTCGCGGCTGACGGGTCTGGCGACTCTCCTGTCGAGTGAAGTGATCGAAATCGATAACGCTCTCAGCCCCGACAGCCACACAAATCAGGACGGCGTGCAGGCGCCGAACAGAATAAACACGTTTTCGTTGCTGACAAGCGTTGTCGACATGGCGCCGGTCTTCATGTCCAGCGCGATGCTCCAGCCGTAGCCCAGTTCCGTGCCCTGAAGGAGCAGTTGCCCTTCGACCGGCTCCATATAGCGGATCTCCGTCGTGCGCTGCGGCCCCGCGATAAGCTTCTTTGCGAAATTGATGCGCATGAACTGCGGTGCGCCTAATACGCCCGGCAACGTTCGATAGCAGATATCGCCGGGCTCGCAGAAGTGCGCATCGATGGTGGCGCACAAGAGCGGCTTGCTGCCGTCGAAGTCCGCGCCGAGCGCCCACAAAGGCGTGGAGCAAACAAGGACCGCAAGCGCGGTTGCCCGTAATGTCTTCAGCATGACTGCTCCTTTTTCCTGTTGTGCAGCGGCGAGCGGACTTTTCACACGCACGGCGCCCGTGTGACTGCTATTCGACTGTGTAGCCGCGCCCGGTCATGCATGCCGCCACCGCGCGGTTATATGTCGAAAGCTGGCCCGACACCTGCTGCTGCATGCCTTGCTGCTGCGAAGCCTGCATCTCCTGTTCGCGCCGCATCCGCATGCCACTTCCCATCGTGCCAACGACCGCACCAATCGCTGCACCTTCGCCCCAGTGACCGCCGGCAGCGCCGCCGATCAGCGTGCCAAACAACGCGCCACCTCCCGCGCCGCGGAATAGCCGCCCCTGCTGCGACGGCGGCGGCGGGGCGCTCGACATCTGCTCCGCCAGCGCGACAGGATTCACGCCAGTGGTCTGCTGCGCCCATGCATTGCACTCTGCCGTATCGGTCTGCTGTCGTTGCGGGCTTTGTCCACGTGCGGGATAGATGATCGGCTGCGCGGCCATTGCCGCACATGCCAGCCACAGGATCGGAAAACCGATCAATACCGGAACGATTCGTTGCATGGCTCACGACCCCTTAACGCTCGACAAACGACGGTGCTGCGCATTCCATTCGCGACGGCGCAAACACCTCACTTTTCAGGCAGCAATTCGCGGGGCTGCCCAAACCGGCGCTGCGCCAGCAATAGCAGCGGCGTCGATACCATCGAAAGCGCGACGACCAGCGTCACCAGTGACGACAGGCGTTCATCGATCACCCGCGCGGCCAGTGAAGCGGCCAACACGACGAAGGCAAACTCGCCGCCCTGCGAGAGCAGAATCGCAAAGTACGCACGCTCCGAAGCCGGCACGTCAAATCGGGGGGCGAGAAACCACTGCGCGATCGCCTTGATGCCGACCACGGCCACCACCAGCACCGCGACCCGTAGAGGCTCACGCATCAACACGCCAAAATCGATCGACATCCCCACCGCGATAAAGAACAGACCCAGCAGCAAGCCTTTGAACGGCGCCATATCGACTTCGATCGCGTGGCGAAACTCCGAATCGGCGAGCAGCACGCCCGCGACAAAGGCGCCTAACGACATCGACAGATGGACGCTCTCCATGAGTAGCGCTATGCCCACCACCCAGAGCAGCGCAAACGCTGTGAATATCTCCGGCGCACGGGTCGCGGAGATCAAACGCAGCGCAAGATGCAGCAGGTAGCGACCGACCAGCACCACCGCGCCCAGCATGACGAGCGCCTTCACCGCGACGAGCCAGCCAGGTTCCGCCGCGGGTGTAGCGCCTCCGGGTCCGAGCAGCGGAAGGAGCGCGATCAGCGGGATCGCCGCCATGTCCTGGAACAGAAGAATGCCGAAGCCGGCGCGGCCTGCCGGCTTGTCCATCATGCCGCGCGCCTGAAGTTCAGCGATCACCATGGCCGTCGACGACAGCGCGAGTGCGAGTCCGCCGGTCAACGCGATACGCCAGGGTGTCCCGTAGGCCAGAAAGATCGCTGTCATCACAGCGGCACAGAGCGCCATCTGCATCGCGCCGTAACCGAAGATCGTCCTGCGCATCTCCCAGAGCGTGTCGACCCGCATTTCCAGTCCGATCACGAACATCATCAACACGATGCCCAGTTCGGAAAAATGCAGGATCGAGTCGACGTCGGTCACGAGCTTCAGTACCCACGGGCCAATCATCACGCCGGCCACCAGGTAGCCCAGCACGGAGCCGAAGCCTAAACGTATCGACAGCGGCACAGCGATCAGCGCCGACACAAGAAAAATGACCACATCGATCAGCAGCTTTGCCATGCGACTTCCTCGTCGACGCAATGCGCTTTCCGTTTCGCCGGCACGGCCACGCGTCAGGGCGACGCCGGACGGATAGCGCTGGCAATATCGCGACTAACCGTGGCCAGTCCCCTGCTCCAGGCTGACACCAGCGGATCGTAGCCAGCGCCGGCGGCAGGCTCGCGCACGGTGGTACGCCCCGTTATCGGCGACGCTTTCCCCGGCGGCAACACCGACCACAAGACATCGACCGTCGCGGCCTCGCCGATGTCGGCGTCAAAGCGCTGGACGTCGAGCCGCACGCGCCACGTCGGATCTCCACTCATTGGCGTGACGGACACACGCGGGCTGTTCAACAGTTGTGAAAGATCGGCGGCGACCACACGCGGAATCTGGCTCTTCAGCGGGTCCGCCCAACGGGCGAATTCATCGATCGTCACGTGATTTTCGCCAGCGCGCGTCACGATCTGCGGCCGGTCCACAAGTTCTGGGATGCTCACCTGTCCAACCAGAACCGTGAGAGGCGCGACGGGACGTCCGCTATCGCCTGACGCCTGCTGGCTCAATGTGTAGAAGTCCGCCTTGGGCGAGCTGGCGCAACCCGCCAGCGCGACCACGGCTAGCGTGATGACGAGGGATAAAGATAGGCGTATCACTTTTTATCCTCCAGCTTGCCGCGAATCAGCGCCTCTGGGTGGCGTTCCAGATAGTCCGCGAGCGTGCGGAAGGCAGCCGCTGTGCGCGCCATTTCGCGCATGGCGTCATTGGTGTTCTGCGCCAGTGGGGAATCGGGCTGTATCGCGCCATTGGCCGACTTCAGCGCCGTCTGCGCGGCGGCTAGCGTCTCTTTAGCCTGCGGCATGACCTCGGTGCTCAGTTGCTTGAGGAGCGTGTCCGCGTCGGCCAGTGTCTGTTGTGCGTTCTTGCCGATCCCTTCGAACGGAATCTTGTTCAGTTTCGCGACGAGACTGGTCACCGAATCCTGCAGTGACTGCAAGCCTCCCGGTATGGTCGGCATCTCGGGCGGATTAGTAGTCCAGTCCACGGCCGCCTTAGCCGCATTCGGGAAAAAGTCGAGTGCAACATAGAGTTGCCCGGTGAGCAGGTTTCCGGTGCGCAACTGGGCACGCAAACCATGGTCCACCAGCGCTTTCGCAAGGTCCTGGCGATCGTTGGTGATTCTGCCTCCGGTTCCGGCTCCGGCTTCGCCCTTCTCGAAGCGCGAAGTGAAACGTTCCGGGAAAAGCCGTATCTCGACCGGTATGCTGAACTGCTTGGTGACAGGATCAAACCGTGTATTGATCTTCGCCACTTCGCCGACCGTGATGCCGAGAAAATCAACCGGCGCGCCGACTGACAGACCTCGCACGGACTCCCTGAAAACGAGCACATAGTGGTCGACGATGCGATCGTGCTGCTTCATCGCCTCGGCACGATCGCGGAACAGCGAAAACTCGGTGCTCGCGGCGGCTTCAGGACTATCTTCCGTTTCCTCGGGCGTCTGGAACGCGAGTCCGCCGATCAGGATAGCCACCAGCGATTCCGTATTGACCTTGATCCCGCTCGTATCGAGCGACACGTCGACGCCGCTCGCGTGCCAGAATCGCGTATCCGCCTTCACGTATTTTTCATAGGGGGCGTTGACAAAGACATGCATCGTCACGCCCTTCCCGTTCGGATCGAGCTGGTACGAGGTCACCTGACCGACCTGCAGCCGCCTGTAATAAATCGGCGAACCGACATCGAGGGAGCCCATGTCCGGGCCTTTCAGTACGAACTCACGACCCGGCACCCCGCTTGCAAAAACAGGGGGCGTCTCGAGGCCGGTGTAGTCGCGCCGCGACTTTGTCGACGCTCCCACGTCCATGCCGATGAAAGAGCCGGAGAGCAAGGTGCCGATGCCCGACACGGTACCGCCGGAGATACGCGGACGCACCACCCAGAAACGCGTGTCGTCCACCAGCAGCCCGGTGGCGTCCTTGGAAATGTCAGCGGTGGCAATCACGCGGCGGTGATCGCCCGATAACGTGACATGTTTGACCACGCCGATGTCGACGTTCTTGAACTTGATCTTGGTCTTGCCCGCATCAAGCCCTTCGCCCGTCTCGAAGCTGATCGTGACCGTCGGTCCCTGCTCCAGGATTGTCTTCACCGCCAGCCAGCCGCCGATGAGCACCGCGATCAGCGGCACCAGCCACACGACCTGAAAGCGCCAGCGCGAGCGCGGCGTGGCGACGGCTTCGGGGACATCCGGTCGACCGGGAGGTCTAGCCATGATTGGGCTCCGTCGCGTCCCAGATAAGACGCGGATCGAACGACATGGCCGCGAACATCGTCAGTACCACGACTGCACCGAACGCAACGGCGGCCGGACCGGCCTGGATGGTTGCGAGCGCATCGAACTGAACGAGTGCGACAAGGATGGTGATGACGTAGATATCGAGCATCGACCAGCGCCCGACGAGTTCCACGAGACGATAGATGCGGGTTCTCTGCTGCAACAGCATGACTGAGCGCCGCTGCGTCGTGATGACCAGATACAAGATCGCCATGATCTTGAGCATCGGCACAGCGATGCTCGCGATAAACACGATGACGGCAAGCGGCCACGAACCCGAAGTCCACAGGTACACGACGCCGCTCAGGATCGTGTCCTTCTCCGCGCCGAACAGCGAGCTGGTATTCATGATCGGCAGCACGTTTGCCGGGATATACAGCACCATTGCGGCGATGAGGAACGCCCAGGTGCGCGCGTAACTTGCCGGTTTGCGGGGATGCAGATTGGCACCGCAACGTGGACAACTCGCGTCGTGTACATGCGCATCGGATTTCGTCAACAACCCGCAACTGTGGCAGGTCATCAGACCGCTTGCCATTGCCGTGGGTGCGGAGGGTGTCGCGAGCTCGCCTGGATCCGGCTCGCCGCTGAAGCGGTCGCCCATGCGCTGCCAGAGCTCGTGCGGATCGAATGCGGAACTGGCAGCCGCGAGCAGCAGCATGAGCGCGCCGAACGACCAGAGCGCAACACCGGGCACGACACTCGCGATGTGCGCGAGCTTCACGAGCGCGACCAGCATGCCGAGGATGAGCACCTCCGTCATACCCCACGGCCGTGCCAGATGCATGAGACGAAAGACGATGTCGGCCCGATACGGCACGCGGTTAAGTCGCAGCGGCACCATCATGTACGTCATGGTGCTCATCTGAAGCAGCGGCATGAGGAATGTCGTCGCGAACACGAGCCCTGCGATAGGCCACATGCCGTCCCTGTACAGCACGCGAACCGCACCGAGCAGGGTCGTCTCGACGAGGTCGCCATTAACCGATAACCCGACGATCGGATACGCGTTACCGATCACGAACAGCACGATAGACGTGAGCGTGTAGGCAAGCGCACGATCGAGGCTGTCCGGATGGCTGCGGTACAGTTCCGCACCACATCGACAGCACCGCAGCACGCCTTCGCCTGTCAACGGTGCCTCACGTTGCAGCAGATCGCATTCGTGGCAGGCGAGAAGTCGCTCGGCGCTCATTGCGATGGCTCCGCGGCGGCCTGCTTCGTCGCGGGCGCATTGGCGCCTTGCTGCATGACCTGGCCCGTCATGCGCTCGGCATCGACCACCCAGCCGCCGCCCATCGCCTTGTAAAGACCGATCAGCGAACTGAATACGAGGCCGTTGGTCTGCGTGTAGCTGAGCTGCGCATTGAAGAGGCTGCGCTCGGCATCCAGCACTTCGATGTAGCTTGTATAACCGCCTTCATAGCGCAGACGTGCGAGCCGCGAATAGGTCTTCAACGCTTCCACCTGACGTCCCTGCACGACGAGTTGCTCGCGCGACTTCTGGAGCGCGATCAGTGCGTCGTCGACTTCCTGGAACGCCGTCTGGATCGACTGCTGATATTGAAACAGCGCCTGTTGCTGCTGCGCTTCGGCCTGGCTCACCTGCCCGCTGATGCTGCCCGCGGTAAAGATCGGCACCGTCAACGATCCGGCGAACGACCAGACGCGCGACGGCCCCGTGAAGAGCTTCGAGAATTGACCGCTCGCCGTACCAAACAGACCGGTCAGCGAAATATCCGGAAAGTACAGTGCACGTGCTGCGCCGATCAGCGCGTTGGCGGCAATCAGGTTCTGCTCGGCCTGACGCAGGTCGGGGCGGCGTTCGAGCAGATCGGACGGCAAGCCCACCGGCACCGCCGGCACGGCCAGTTCCGTCAGTTCGCGGCCACGCAGGATCGGCCCAGGATTGTGACCGAGCAGCACCGACAGCGCATCTTCCTGCTGCGCGATCTGCGTCTCGATCTGCGGAATCGTCGCGAGCGATGCCTCGTATTCCGACTGGCTTTGCGCGAGTTCCATCTGCGACACGTCGCCGCCAGAAAAGCGCGCCTGGAACACCTTCACCGAGCCGGCGCGGCTGTCAGTGGTTGCCTTCGCGATCGTGAGTTGCTGGTCGAGATCACGCAGATTGATATACGCGGACGCAACCGATGCCACCAGCGAGAGGATCGTCGCGCGCCGCCCCTCTTCGCTCGCCAGCAGACTCGCGCGCGCCGATTCCGTCTGACGCCGCACCTTGCCGAAGAGATCGATTTCCCACGCCACCTGCAGCGGCGCCTGGAACTCGTTAAAGACAGGGCTGACGCCGGGCGGCAGCGTTGACAGACCCGCCACCGCTGCACGCTGACGGGAAGCGCTGAAACCGGCGCTGATCTGCGGAAACAACGCCGAACGCGTCGTGACAAACTGCCCCATAAACTGGTCGACGCGCGCTGCGGCGATTTTCACGTCCTTGTTGTCGGCGAGCGCGGCGGCGATCAGGTCGTTCAGCACCGGATCCTGGAACTGCTCCCACCACAATGCATTGGCCACTTCAGCTGTCTCGCCCGGCTCGAAGCGGTAGGTCGCGGGCGTGGGCACGGTGGGCCGCACATAGTCCGGGCCGAACAGACAGCCGGACAGCCCCAGTCCCAACATCAGCAGGACAGGGATCACACGCAACAGGGACGCTGGGCCACGCATGTCAGTCGTCCTCGCGCGGGGCAGATGGTTTGACGGCCGACACACCGGGGCCGGGTTGCACGACAGGCGCCGGTGCGGGCCCCGGCGTGGGTCCGCCAGCGGATCCGCCCGCCGCTCCGCCGCTCGAGCCGGGCGTCTTCTTCTTGCCGCTCCGTTCCGACATCGATTCGAGCACGTAGAAGAACATCGGGATGAAGAACACCGCGATCGCCGTCGCGCCGAGCATCCCGCCGATCACGCCCGTGCCGATCGAATGCCGGCTGTTGGCGGATGCGCCCAGCGCAATCGCCAGCGGCACGCAACCGAGAATAAAAGCGAGCGACGTCATCACGATCGGCCGCAGACGCTCGGACGCCGCCGTCACGGCTGCGTCGTATACCGACTCTCCCGCTTCGCGGTTCAGCACCGCGAACTCGAAGATCAGGATCGCGTTCTTCGCCGCGAGCGCGACCAGCATCGTCAGGCCGATCTGGAAATACACGTCGTTTTCGAGGCCCCGCAGCATGATCGCGAGCAATGCGCCGAAGAGCGCGAACGGCACGGCCATCAACACACCAAACGGCAGGCTCCACTTCTCGTATTGCGCCGCGAGAATCAGGAAGACCATGATGAGACCGAATACGAACACGAGCCCCGACGTGCCCCCGGCCTGCCGCGCCTCGTAAGCCTCGCCGCTCCACCCGAGGCCATAGCCCGACGGCATCACTTCGTCGGCCACTTCCTCGAGCGTCGAGATGACCTGACCGGAGCTATAGCCTGGCGCACCATTGGCCGTAATCTTGACTGCTGGAAAGTTGTTGAAGCGCGTCATGAGGTCGGGGCCTGTGACGTACTTTGATGTCACCACGGATTTCAACGGCACCATGCTGCCCGTCTTGCTGCGCACGTATATCTGGTTGAGATCCTCTGGCGTCAACCTGTAGGACGGTTCCGCCTGCAGGATCACCTGCCACAGCCGGCTCGAACGATTGAACTGCGATACGTAAAGCGAGCCGAACATCGTCTGCATCGCGCTATACACTTCTTCGATCGGCACGCCAAGCGTCTCCGACTTGTCCCGATCGACATTGACAAGAAGCTGCTGCGCCGATGCATTGAACGTGGACGTCACGCGCGCAAGTTCAGGCCGCTTTTTCGCCTTTGCGAGGAAATCGTCCACGACCCCTGCTAGCTGCGCGGTGGTCGCGTCGCCCATGCTCTGAATCCACATCTCGGTGCCGCCTGTCGTACCGAGCCCGGGAATGGACGGCGGATTGACCGGCAGGATGATCCCCTCTTGCACATCGGCGAAGTGCTTATACGCGTCGATCAGCACGGCCCGTGCGTTCTGCGTCCTGATGTTGGCGAATTTGTAGCGCTCATCGAAGCTCTTGAAGCCGATGAAGAACGTGCTCGCGTTGTTCTTGTTCTGGCTGTCAAGCAGACTGTAGCCATCGACGATCGTCACGCTACTCACCGCCTCCTGCTTCATGAAGTAGTCGGTGACCTTCCGCGAGACATCGCCCGTGCGATCGAGACTCGCCGCATCAGGCATGATGATTGCGCCAAGCAGATATCCCTGGTCTTCCGGCGGCAGAAACGACGTGGGAATCGAGCGCATCATGACGACCGCCAGCGCGATCATCCCGACAAAGAGCAGCAACGCCACTGCGAAACGTTTGATGACCAGTTTGACCGCACGCGTGTAACCGTCGGTCATTTTTGCGAAGCTGTTGTCGAACCATTTGAAGAAACCGCGCTTTTCATGGTGCCCGGGCTTGAGCAGCAATGCGGCAAGCGCCGGTGAAAGTGTCAATGCCACCAGCCCCGACAACACCACCGAGATCGCGATCGTGATCGCGAACTGCTTGTACAACTGACCCGTGATACCCGCGAGAAACGCCACCGGTACGAAGACTGCACACAGCACCAGCACGATCGCGACGACCGGGCCCGCGACTTCGTCCATTGCGCGCTTGGCTGCATCCTTCGGACTCAGCTTGTGCACGTTCATGTTCCGCTCGACGTTCTCGATCACGACGATCGCGTCGTCCACCACAATACCGATCGCGAGCACCATCCCGAACAAGGTCAGCATGTTGATCGAGAAGCCGAGCGCGAGCATCCCCATGAACGTGCCGACAATCGATACCGGCACCGCGAGCACCGGAATCAGTGTCGCGCGAAGGCTTTGCAGGAACACGAACACGACAATCACCACCAGCACCAGTGCTTCGAAGAAGGTGTGGATCACATCCGAAATCGACGCGCGCGTGAACTCGGTTGTGTCCATCGCAATGCTGTATTCAAGACCTTCTGGAAAGGTCTTCTTCATCTCGGCAAGCGTCGCGCGCACCTGTTTCGACACGTCGAGCGCGTTCGCACCGGGCTGCTGGTAGACAGCGATGATCGTGGCTGGCTTGCCCTGAAAGCGGCTGCGAATCGAATAATCTTTCTGACCGAGATCGGCGTGGCCTATGTCCTTGAGCCGCACGATCGCTGCATCGCCATTGGCTGCACGGATGATGATGTTGTCGAACTCGGCAGGGTCGCTCAACCGGCCGGTGGTCGTGACGGCGAACGACTGCTCGACAGGCGAGCCGGTCGGTGACTGGCCGATGCGGCCCACTGCGAACTGCTGGTTCTGGTTGGCGACCGCGTGCTGCACGTCACTGGCCGTGACGCCGAGTTGAGCCATTCGATCAGGCTTCAGCCAGATCCGCATCGCGTAGTCGGGCGTGCCGAAGATCGCCGACTGGTTCGCGCCCGGAATGCGCTTGAGCGCATCGAGTACGTAAATGTTCGCGTAGTTGGCGATGTATGTCGCGTCGTAGCGGTCAGACGGCGAATAGATCGAGATGACCATCATGAACGCCGACGACTTTTTCTGAACCTGAATCCCCTGCGCCTGAACCGACTGCGGCAACTGCGGCAACGCGAGATTCACGCGGTTCTGCACGTCGACCTGCGCGAGTTCGGGGTTGGTTCCGATCTGAAAGTACCCGTTGACGGTCAGGTTGCCGGTCGATGAACTCGATGAGTTCATGTAGATCATGTTATCCGCGCCGTTGACCTGTTGCTCGATCGGCGCGGCGACATTGTTCGCGACCACGTCCGCGCTGGCGCCTGGATAGGTCGCGGAAATCGTGATCTGCGGCGGCGTCACGTCCGGGTATTGGGCAATCGGCAGATTGACCATCGCCACCGCACCGCCGAGCGTGATGACGATCGAAATGACCGTTGCAAAGATCGGACGGTCGATGCAGAAATGGGAGATGTTCATTTCGCTGGTCCGTTCACTTCGATGCAACGGTATCGGACGGTCGTCCCTTCGTGCTGTTCTGGTCGCCCGGTGGGGCGTCGTCCGCGGCGTGCGGCGCAGGCGCCGTCGCGACGATCTTCAGCGGCGTATCGGCAACCACACGGATCGCACCATCCACCACGACCCGCTCGCCTGCCTTCAGACCTTGCGTGATGAACCAGTCATCGCCGTGCCATTCGCCCACTTCGACCACGCGCTGATGCGCTTTCGAGTCGCTATCGACGACCCATACGAAATGGCTTTTGGAGCCCTGCAACACCGAACGCTGCGGCACGAGTATTGCGTTGGGACGGATCGCGCCGGACACCCGGGCGCGGACGAACTGCCCCGGACGCAGCGTGCCTTTGGGATTCGCAAACGATGCGCGCACGAGGAACGTGCCGGTTTGCGTGTTGAACGCCGGGTTGGCAAAGTTGATGTGACCGCGGTCCGGGAACTCCGTGCCGTCGGCCAGCACGAGCGTCACCTCAAAGTCCTGGCTCGCCGGGAACTTCAGACGGCCCGCCGTGATGTCGTCGCGGTATTTCAGCAGCTCGTTTTCGGAGACGCTGAAATTCGCCCACATCGGATCGAGCTGATAAACGTAGGTCAGGAGGCCCGTGGCGGCCGCCGTCACGTAGCTGCCGTCCTGCTGCCTTGCGAAGCTCGACAGGCCCGTGAGCGGTGATTTGATCGTTGTATAGCTGAGATTCAGCTGTGCCGTCTGCACCTGCCCCTGCGCGGCGATCACTGCCGCTTCTGCCTGCTTCTCGTTGCCGGTCGCATCGTCGAGATCCTTCTTGCTCAACGCGTTCTGCGCAGCCAGCGGGATCACGCGCGCGAGGTTCGCTTTCGTCACGTAGAGCCTCGCCTGCTGCTGCGCGAGCTGGCCTTTTTCAGTCTGCAGCGCGGCCTCGAATGGCTTCGGGTCCATCAGGAACAGCGTCTGCCCGGCGTGGACCAGGTCCCCTTCGGTGTACACCCGCTTGTCGAGAAAGCCATCGACGCGCGCGCGGATCTCGACTTCGCGCGAACTCTGTGTCTGCGCGGTGAACTCGAAATCGACGGGCGTGTCGCGCTGGGTGACCTGCATGACGGTGACCTCCGCGGGACCGGCCGTCGGCACCGCCGGCGCCTTGTGACAGGCCGCGCACAGCATCACCGGAGCGAGAACGCACAGCCAGCGCCACGGGCCGTGAGCGGTCATCTTCAGCTGTGCGTGTTCACCGGCCAGCGGTGAGGGTTGCATCTGAGCATCCAGGCTTGCGCGTTTCATCGGATCACCGTCTCAGCTACATGGGAGTGCAGGCGCCGAACAGCACCAGCGTGTCTTCGCGGTTGACCAGCGTGACGGCCAGCGAACCGGTTGCCTTGTCGAGCGCGATCGTCCACGCGTAGCCGAGTTCGGTGCCTTGCATGACTATCTGTCCCTGGCCGTTTTCCATGAACCGGATCGGCGTCGCGCGTACCGGACCCACGACCGTTTTTTTCGCGAAGTCGATACGCAGGAATTGCGGCGCGCCCAGCTCGGCTGGCAACGCGCGCAGACAGATCTGGCCCGGATCGCAGTCGTGCGCATCGATGGTGGCGCAGACAAGCGGCTTGCTGCCGTCGAAGTCCGCTGCCAGCAGGGTGGTCGACAGGAAACAGGAAACCGCCGCAAACATCAGACAGGTGTAGTTCTTTCGCATGGCTGCCTCTCGTGCCGCTCGCGGTGGCTACTGGATCGTGTACCCGCGGCCGGTCATACACGCCCCCACCGCGCGGTTGAAGGTGGCGAGCTCCTGCGAAGTCTGCTGCTGGTTGGCCTGCGTCTGGGCAGCGGCCGCCTGCTGCGTGCGTCGCTGGCGCATGCCTCCCGCCGCGGTGCCCGTGATCGCGCCAATCGCCGCGCCCTTCCCGGCATCGCCGGCCACCGCACCGACCGCCGCACCGAGCGCCGCGCCGCCTGCTGCGCCACGCAGGCGTTCGCCCTGCGGCGGCGGCACGCCAGGTTGATTGGCGCTCTGCTGCGCGAGGGCGACGGGGTCCACGCCGGTCGTCTGCTTCGCCCACACCTGACACTCCGCGGTATCGCTTTGCTGACGCTGCGGACTTTGCCCTTTGGCGGGGTAGATGATGGGCTGCTGCGCGCCTGCGGAACAGACAAGCAACAGCATCAGCAAGCCAGTCGAACCTCGTACGATGGGTAGCATGGCCAGAGTCCCTTTTAATTCGCCTTGCCGGCGCCCCTCTCACTCACGACCGTCCGCGCAGACACACGCGTCCGCGTGTCCGTTATGCGTGTCGTCCGCGACTTGCTCAGGGTGCCTGTCGCGCGTTCCACGCCGCCGGCAGTAAGCGGCCTGGTTGCACGCGCAACGATTGCGTTCCGCCTAGCCTCTGAGCCTCGTGATCTTTTGACCTTGCAATCCCATGCCGGCCATCAGCCCCGTTTGTCCAAAGATGAACGCATACACATCGGACTGGAGTGTGGTCGTGGTCATCGACCTGGCCATGCCTGAATCCACTACGACGATGCTCGGCCCCACGCCGAACGACCAGCCATCACTGCTGTGCAGATAGTTGACAGCTGCGTCTGTCATCAGGAACATCGCTTCGGCGAACGACTGCACACCGGCCTGCAGCCCGTATGACACAGCCGTGTTGTTATAGACGCCTGTGACCTTGCCGTTCTCGATCAGTACGCCGTCTCCGCCTTGCGCGCCGACGAGAAAACCCGCCTTCACGATGCTCGGAAACACGAGAATCGCCTTGGCCCTGGTGGACAGCTCTTTCGCCTTGGGTTCCTTCGCATACAACGCTTCCAGCGCAGCGAAGCTATCTTTCTTGAGCACCGAATCTTCGGCGACCGGCGTTGACGACATTCCAGTCGAGGACGAGGAGCCATCTCCCCCCGTTGAGCAGGCCGCGGCGACGGCCAGAAGCGGAACAGCTGCAGCAAACCGGATGCTCTTGCGCATGACGCACACTCCCTTTAGCGGTGTTTGACGCCAAAATGAACCGCATCCCCGCCTGCGGCCCTCATCGGATGAGAACAATATTGGTGTTCGCGCAAGTCAAAGACAATTGGCCTTTGGTCCCATATCGCGCCGATACGCCTAGCCGTTTGAACGGCGTACGGCCTCAGGGCTGTTGGGTGCTGTCTAAAGCAGCGCGTACCGTCTTCACGAACAGTTCGTCGTTGAACGGCTTGCGCAGATAGGCGAGCGCGCCTGCTGAGAGCGCCTGCTCGCGCACACCGATATCGTCATGGGCCGTGATGAAAATGACAGGAATTCCGCTACCGGACAGACGTCGCTGAACTTCCAGCCCGTTGATTCCCGGCATCTGTACATCGAGAATCACACAGTCGGGACGGTAGGACGGCATGGACGACAGCACTTCGAGGAACCGGTCGCCACTGGCGAACGTTTCCGCGACTATGCCAATCGAGCGCAAAAGTCGCTTGATAGCCCGGCTCACCGAATCATCGTCATCGACCACGACAACGAACGGTTTGGCTTTTCCCATTCTGAATAGTCCGGTGTACGGGAGCTCGCGGTTCTCACACTCCCCACCGGTTAGACTATGAGACACCAGGCGATGCCGATATTGGACTTTGGTCCCGTGTGTGACGACCGCGAGTGAATACCCGCAGATGACCCCATCGGCATTCAGTGGGGAGCGTGCGCCTCGAACGCGCCGCACAGGCCGACGCGGTCGGCCATCAGCACCAGCTGTGCGAGCGACGTGACCTCCATCTTCGCCATGACGCGGGCACGATGGACCTTGATGGTTTTTTCGACGGTGCCCAGCTCACCCGCCACCTGCTTGTTCAACCGGCCGGCAACGATCAGCGACATGACTTCCCGCTCGCGCGGCGTCAGACGATCGACGCGGCGCTGGATCTGGTCCAGTTCGCTGCGGCTGTTCAAGGTCTGGGTGGCACGTTCGAGCGCCTGATCGATTGCGCGTAGCAGATCGCTCTCGTGCACCGGTTTAGCGAGGAAATCAGACGCACCCGCCTTCATTGCACCGACGGTCATCGCAATGTCGCCATATCCGGTGATGAAAATGACCGGCAGCGACACATTCAGTTCGCGTTGCAGTTCGAGACCGTTGAGGTCGGGAAGCTGGATATCCAGCACCACACAGGCGGGACAGGTGACCGTACCTGCCCGTTGGAGAAACGCCCTTGCCGAGTCGAACATCTCGACCTGATAGCCGGCTGAGCGGATCAGGCGCCCCAGCGCGATACGTACCGAATCGTCATCGTCGACAACGAACACCAGCGATGTGGCAATAGTCATGGCCTGTATCGCGACCCGTTTCTCCGCGCCCTACCCGGCGATCCAGATAACGTGACACGTCGCGCCTCGATCAATGTTTACTCTGGGCCCAGCGTGTCCCGCGATCGAATTTGATGACTGTCGTGATCGGCAAGCCGGAGCGGGGGACTGGGTTTCTTAATTAAGAAACGGTGTGCAAAAAGGACTGCCGGTACGGCGACAGCATTCTGCAATGCACATTCAATCGTAGGTGCGAGGAGGGCGATAGTAAACACGACATGCGCTAAATTTGGCGCATTTGAACGAATTCAATCTGGCGTGTTGCAAACAAGCCCCATTCGGGCATGTATTAGACCAAAGGCCAATTGCGCCCGTTTAACTATGTACGAATATTCTCGGGGACAAACTAATCTCAACTGTGTTTATTCGTGCTGGAAGAACTGATACGACGGTTCGAGACGCGTACCGCCATTGCGGCGCTTGGCGCTTCCGCCGGGGCGATCGCTGTTTCCTGATGTCGCCAGCTCGCCGGTTGCGTTCGCCGTCGTCGCCATGGCCGCCTTCTTTGCCGCTGTCGTGCGCGCACCAATCACCGGTATTGTTCTCGCAACTGAAATGACGGGGAGTTTCACGCTGCTCCTGCCGATGCTCACCGCGTGCTTCACGGCGATGATCGTTCCCACCCTGCTGCGCTGTCCGCCGATCTACGATTCGTTGCGGGACCGGGCTACGGGTAACGCATCCGGATGACCGGCGCATCAGACCAAGGTCCAATTGTTTTCGGTCTTTCGGCACATATAGTTTTAACGATATGAATTTTTCATCCGGTCGGTGTGACCCGCTCCACGGTTGTGCTGCGGGTATACGCGTACTCCATGCAGTGGCCGGACAAGTGCGGATTAAAGCAGGACCTGGCGGCATCCATGCCCCACAGGGTCCTTACCGATGCCTGATGGAATGCCGGTGTGAACCCGTGATCGTTGTATGCGGCTTCCGCCAGACGCGGAGGACATATAAGTCATGGCAAAGACACTTAAGGCAACGCCTGCGGACACGACTCAGGCCTGGGGAAAGTTCGACCATACGGTGGTCGTTCTGCAGGGCGGTGGCGCGCTGGGCGCCTATCAGGCGGGGGTCTATGCAGGACTCGCTGAATGCGATGTCGAACCTGACTGGATCGCCGGTGTATCGATTGGCGCGATCAACGCGGCGCTGATCGCCGGCAATCCGTCCGCAAGGCGTGTCGAGCGATTGCGCGCATTCTGGGAGCGCGCATCGGCACGGTCGCCGTTCATCCCTCCGGCTGTATTCGATCCGATCCGTCCGTTTTTCAATCTCGTGAGCGCGGCCTCCACGGTCGCATTCGGCGTCCCGGGATTCTTCACGCCACGATTTCCCGCGCCGCTGACTGCGCGCGAAGATGACATCAAGGCGTTAAGTCTTTACGACACGCGTCCCCTCAAGGCGACGCTCGAAGAACTGGTCGACTTCGATCTGCTCAATAGCAATGGCATTCGTCTGTCGCTTGGCGCCGTCAATGTCCGGTCCGGAAATTCGATGTATTTCGACAGCAGCAAGATGCGGATTGGACCTGAACATGTGATGGCGAGCGGCGCTCTGCCTCCAGGTTTTCCAGCGATAGAAATCGATGGCGAATGGTAT
Organism: Paraburkholderia sp. GAS42; assembly: GCF_050436565.1. Classification (NCBI taxonomy): domain Bacteria; kingdom Pseudomonadati; phylum Pseudomonadota; class Betaproteobacteria; order Burkholderiales; family Burkholderiaceae; genus Paraburkholderia; species Paraburkholderia sp. GAS42. The sequence continues at coordinate 158,746 of NZ_JBNDML010000006.1, forward strand.
TGGGACGGCGGCATCGCCTGCAATTCGCCACTCTGGTATGTGCTCGACGAAGACTATCGAATGAGTGCGCTAATTTTGCAGGTTGACGTATTCAGTGGCCTCGGCGCATTGCCGCAAAATATCGCGCAGATGCAGGAGCGCGCCAAGGACATCCAGTACGCCAGCAAGACACGCTTTAACACCAGCCGCATCAGCGAAATCGAAGAGCTTCGCGCCGCACTGCGCCGGCTGCTCGACAAGCTGCCGCCGTCCATGAAAGACGATCCCGACGTCGCGAAACTCAGCACGATCAGCACACGCGGCGCGGTCGCGCTCGTTCACTTCATTAACCGCAACCGCTCGCAGTCGTCGAATTACAAAGACTACGAATTCTCGCGTGCCACCGTGATGGAGTTGTGGGACTTCGGATACAGCGACGCCAAACGCTCGATTGCGGATCCCGAATGGCAGAACGCGACGAATCTCGGCAACGGCATACGTATCTATGACCTCACACAATCCGGCACGCCATCGCCGTCGACATAAGGAGAGGCATCGTGATCGCAGCCAACGCAAAAGCGCCTCTCCTTGCGATACCGCTCAGGTGCTTCGGGACAGCCCTTTGTCTCGCACAGACATCTCAATTGCACCCCTGACTCGTTGCGCTTTTATAGCAGGTCTTGCCACTCGGACTTTTGTAGACCCCTTTCCCGTTTTTGGTCATGGCCTCTCCGCCCCTGCTTGTCTGGGTCGTGGTCACGCCCGCCGGGCCCTTTTGGGACTTCCATGCGTTGCCCGTGTTCGCGTTATAGCCGCCAGCCTCCTGCCCGTTATTGCACGCGGTGACGCCGCGCCCGTTAGTCGTGCATTCCGCGAATGCGCTCGAGGAGAGCATCACGCATGCCAGCAATATCAGAATCCTCATAGTCGTCTCCTGGTGTGTGGTCGACACGAGGCCGCTGCGCTGGCGCGTGTCTTACTGAATGGTAGGTGATTTATGCCCGCTTCCTGACCTCAAAAACCCGCTGATCTGTTGAGATGTCGATGCGACTGATGCCCTTTATTTCCGTGACCGGCGCGGTGCAGGACGCGGCGCGTGCGCGGCGTATCCGGAATCTGTGCGCAGGCGTGGCGTTGATATGGTCCGCATTGTCGTACGCGCAGGAAATGGAGCCGCGCACCTATTCAGCCGTTCCGGTCGGAACGAACTTCGTGGTGCTGAGCTATGCGCGATCGAGCGGCGACGTCACATTCGATCCTTCGTTGCCGGTCACCGACGTGCAGGCAACAATCAATACGTGGGCACTCGGTTATTCCCATAGCTTCGGCGTGCTGGGGCATACCACGAGCGTCGCCGTGTCGGTGCCGTATGCCAACGCCGACGTCACAGGCAATGTGGAGGGCGTGCCTGGTCACGCCTACCGGTCGGGCCTCGGCGACGTGCGATTCAGGATTGCCGTCAATCTTCTCGGCGACCCCCCACTCACACCCGAGGAATTCGCGCGGCGCAGCCCCACCACCATCGTTGGCATGAGCCTGAGCGTGGTTGCGCCGACGGGCCAGTACGTGCCGTCCCGCGTGATCAACGTCGGGGCGAACCGGTGGTCGTTCAAGCCAGAGATCGGGCTGTCACAACCGATCGGCAACTGGTTTGTCGAAGGCACGGCGGGCGTATGGTTCTTCACCGACAACACCGATTTTTTCCGCGGCCGGCGACGCAGTCAGGATCCCATGCCCGCCTTCCAGTGGCATGGGGGCTACACCTGGCGACCGGGTTTGTGGATCGCAGCCGACGCGACGTATTTCGCAGGCGGAAGAACAAGCGTGAATGGCGTCCAGGATCAGGACCTGCAGCGCAGCGTGCGCTATGGCGTCACGCTGTCATTTCCACTTGCTTCGCAATTTTCGGCAAAGCTCGCGTGGTCGCGCGGATTGATCACACGCGTGGGCGGCAATTTTCAAACGATATCGATTGCGCTGCAATATCGCTGGTTCAATCACTGATCCGGCGCTGGCACTCCCCCGCTACTGCCCAAGTATGGCGTACGCATCGCGCAGCGGTTCAAGCGAAACTGTGATGACTCCGCCGAGCGGTGTAGTCATTTCCATCACCAGGAAAATTGCCCCCGAAACGGAGAGTGCGCCGAGCGCCAACGCAGCGATGACCGTTCCGTTTGGGCCCGCGAACATGCCAAACGTGCCGAAGATAATCGACAGCCACAACACCAGTGTTACCAGCAGCGGTACAGGGATCGAGCCCACCGACTGCAACAGCGCCAGCCAGCGCACAGCCAGCACTTCATCGGCGATCTGACCGGCGCGCGCCTTCAACTGGCGCTGTTCCTCCTGCGCTGGTGTAAGCGCCTGCAACTTGCGCTGAAGCGCTTCCGAGTGGGCGATTGCCTCGCGGCTAGTCAGACTTGCAAGCTGCGCCGCGTCGCCGGAGGCGATGACCTGGATCAAGTGGCCGTAGGCCTCCTTGATCGAAAGCCGGACATCCTGCGTTTCCGGTCCGTATTGGGCCAGCACGCGATCGAGCCGGATGATGCTGGCCGCACTGTGCACGAGCTCGCCGTTGACGGTGTCGAACGAGCTTTTCGCCGACGAGATCAGAAGGCCGAGCACGAGTGCGGCCATCGTCGCGATCAGGCCCGTCGCCAGCTTGACGACACCGATCGATTCGTCGCTAAGGTGATGCTGCGGCAGCATGGAGCGCACATACAAGCCAAGCAGTGCGCTTCCAAAGACACATGCAAACACGATCAAGGCGATGATGATATGGTTCACCGTTCGGTCCTCCCTCTCTGGTGGCAAGCGTGTTGCCCATGGACATCACGCACACGGGCGCAATCCTGCCTGCTGCATACCCGGAAACGAGGACACCCCGCGCCGGAGGTTCCTCAAGGGGCGGGAACCACGCGGTAATAAACGCCGTTCGCACCGTAGGAGGGCTGGAACCACGTATTGCCACACAGGTAGTACGTCCCGCCCGAAACCGCTGGTTTGATGCAGCCGGCAGGCAGCACTGCATAGATCGCACCCATCGCAAACGCTGCGTTCGCGGCCGTCGCTCCGGCGACTACCCCAGCGTTGTATGCACTTGTGCTGCCCGCGGCAACGCCGGCGCTGTATGCATTCGAAGTAGCGGCCGCCGTGTTGGCCGAAGCCACCGCCGCACCGGCCGCCACACCAACCGCCAGACCCGCAGCAGCAGCGCCCGCGGTGGACCAGCCACCGCAGTTGTAACATCCGGACCCGTAATTGTTCACGGTAACGGGCGGATGGTAGGCGGGGTATGGCGCGCCGCCATAGTAAGCACTGTGATATGCGGTCGAGCCCGACGCGCTTGTATAGCTCGTGTAGCCGGACCCTGTCGCGTGATAAGCCGAGCCGCCATAAGCGTTGGTCGCGCTGGTGCCCTGACCGTATGTGTGGGTCGCGCTTCCGCCGTAGGGATTGGAAAAGTTCGTCTGGTTCGAGCCTGCCTGGTGGCTGGCTGTATCGCCGTAGCGGCCGGTTGCGGTCGTGCCCTGACCGTAAGTGTGCGTTTCACTGCCGCCCGCATAGTCGGTACGGGTTGTCGATCCGTAACTGTGCGACGTGGTGCCGCCATATGCATTGGCATGCGACCACGCGCCGGCAGGATCGGATGCAAGCGCCGGGACGAGCAGACTCAGGAGACAGGCGACGACGTTCTTCATGATGCGTCTCCTCATTGAGTTCTGGCGGGCTTCATCTTCGGCGGGGGTTTCATTCCGGGCGCGCCGCCAGCGTCCGGACGCGCAAATGCAATGCGTGCGGCGTTGACTGCTCCGGCCGGATCGAACGCGTTCGCCGGAATGGAGACATCCAGCTGCCAGTTCGATAACTCCAGCACATGACGCAGACGGACGCGGTCGTTAAGGTAAATGGCGTAGATACGTCGCGGGAGTCTGTCGTCTGCGCCGATCCAGACCTGCACGAACACATCGCCGGTAACGTACGCCACGATGTCCGTCGTCGTGCCGCCGACAACGCTCGATTGACCCACATAGAAGGCGATCTTCAAGCCGTCGGCAATGTCCTTCCAGGGATCCGCGACGATCACGTCGGTGAACGGAAAATAGATCGCGCCTGTGTTGTAGGCAGCCTCCAGCGCGGCATCGATGGTCGGTGGCGCGTCAGCGACGGCGACCAGATTCTCCGCGGGCGCGAATGCCGTCATGGTCTTGCCGTTGTAGTAGAACTCCGAGGCCGGACCATCGCCAGGTGTGATCACCTTGAGCTTGTCCGGCCGCTGCATCGTGACTTCCGACCGGGTGGAATACACGAGCGGGGGACCGAGGCGGCTAGGACTTTCATAGGAAACGACCGCCGTGAAAGTCATCGACTTCGCGGCGGCTAGACGGGCGCTGGTTCCCTTGAGGATATCGATCGCGCGTGGTTCAAGTCCGGGCTGGAACGTGAGCGCCGCGGCCGTAGACGCAGATTTCCCCGCCTTGGGCGTATGTTGCATTTTCGACGACTGCTGCGCGTTGCCGCTTGCGGCCATGAACATACAAAGCATGACAAAGGTCACGCTCCTCTTCAGTTTCTCATAGGTCATCGCAGCCTCGGCAAATCAGCGGCTCAGCGGCGCGGGTTAGCGGCGTGCCCGTAACGATCAGGGAATCATGCCGCACTCAAACATCTTGTTCACGATGGGCGCGGCCACCTTGTTGATGAACGCGGCGCGCATCTGCGGATCGTCATGCAGCAACTGCACGGCCTGCTGCTCTCTTTCAGGCTTCGGCTTGCCCTTTTGCTGCGCACGTTCCTGCCACAGCTGCTCGCAGGACGATGACTGGTACTTTTGAACAACGTTATCGGCGACCATGTCCATCACCGGGAACTGCGCAATGGCGGTGCCTGCGAAAAGCAGCACTGGCACCATCGCAAACCAGAGGAGACGGTTTGTCATTTGCTTTCCCTCATAGGGTCATGTGTCAGGGAAAGTGTCGGAATCATCGCTTGAGGAAGCGATCGTCTTGTTCTGGATTTTTCCGCGCACCTCACCTCGGAGCGCACGAGCGAACGCATGCTCCCCAGCAACAAACTACGCGCCTGGCGGGCGCACCGGTATTGGACCTTCGTCCAATACCGGTGCGCGAAAGCCGGCGCTAACGCTCGCGCGCAGGGGGTTGCGGATTGTTCGCCGGGTTCGTGTCGAACCTGCTTACGCTGATGATGCCGGCGTCGCTGACCAGCGTTGACAGTTCAGACTGCAGCGGATCAGCGACCTCTTTGCCGTACACTTCCTCGCTATCTACATAGACGGTAAAGGACCGTAGATACCGAGCCTTTTTCTCAGGCGCTTCAATCGTTTTCCGTGTCCATTCATACAACGGGTATTTTTCGGGGCCCATTCTTTCCGCCTCGCTCACGTAATCAGCGAAAGCGTCGAACTGGCACTTCAAGGATGCATGGTGCCGGTGCAGAACGTCGCGAAGCGCTTCGTGCGACGTGCATGCCGGATCCCCGCGCAGAACCGCCGCGAGTTCGGCTGAGACAGAGATCCTCAACTGGAATTGCCACGCTTCTCCCATGCTTGCCTCGCTGCTGGACTCGTTCGAACATGACCGCACCATGCACAGCGGTCATGCTATCCGATCCCGCGTGCCCGTTGTGAAGGTCCGGCAATGAGCGGCAACCCGCGCGTCTAGAACTTCTCCCACTCCACCTGTTCCGCTGTCGCAAGCGCCGGCAGATTTTTATTAACCGGAGCGGCAACAGAAGCCCGCCGCGCCGGCAAAACTGGCGCCGCCACAGAAGCCGTGCGGGGCGCAACCTGCGCAACCGCACCCAGCTGGAACACACCGACAGTCTCGTGCAACTGCTTACCCTGGCCCTCGAGCGACTGCGCAGCCGCGGCGGCCTCTTCGACGAGCGCAGCGTTCTGTTGCGTCACTTCGTCCATCTGCGTGATCGCCTGATTGACCTGCTCGATGCCGCGCGTCTGCTCATCCGACGCGGCTGCGATCTCGCCCATGATGCCGGTCACGCGCTGCACTGCCTCCATGACATCGGTCATCGTGTGCCCCGCTTCTTCGACGAGCGATGATCCATGCTGCACCTTCTGCACGGAATCGGCGATCAGTTCCTTGATCTCCTTTGCCGCGCTCGACGAGCGTTGCGCAAGACTGCGCACCTCGCTCGCCACCACCGCAAACCCGCGACCCTGCTCGCCCGCGCGGGCCGCTTCGACCGCGGCGTTCAGCGCGAGAATGTTTGTCTGAAACGCTATGCCCTCGATGATGCCGGTGATGTCGGCGATCTTGTTCGAACTGCCGTTGATCTCGCTCATCGTATCCACGACCCGGCCCACGACTTCATTGCCCTTATGCGCGACGTCGGACGCGTTCGCGGCCAGCGCGCTCGCCTGCCGGGCATTGTCGGCATTGTTTTTGACCGTGGCCGTCAGCTGCTGCATGCTCGATGCGCTTTCTTCAAGCGACGCGGCCTGCTGCTCGGTACGCGACGACAGATCCACGTTGCCAGCCGCGATTTCCTTCGTAGCCTGTCCGACTGATTCGCTCGCTGAACGCACTGAAACCATCGCTTCGGCAATCCGCGTCATCAACGTATTGAACGCCGCGCCGGTCCTGCCGATTTCATCCATTCGCTGAACCGGCGCGCGCTGCGTGAGATCGAGCGTCTCGCTGACGCGCTCCAGTGTCGTGCGGATACCGCTCAGGCTGCTCTGGATGATGCGGAACAGGTGTGTGGCCAGCACGCCGGAAAGCAGCAGCGCGACGACGATCACAGCGAGCAGGAAGCGGAATGCCTGCGTGTAGGCCGCTGCGTTCTGGTCACGGACTTCATTGGCGATTTTCATCTTGTACGCGATGTGATCGTCGATGCCCTTCTTCACGTTGCCGGCCGCCACTGCCAGCGCGCCGCCTGCAACCAGCGTCGCGCGTACGCCGTCGAGATCGCCGGCATGCGCGTGTTCGATGAACGGTTCGAGCGCCGTCCGATAGGCGGCCATCGCCGCCTTGTCGGCCTGGATCATCCTGCGATCCGTCTCGTCCGTGATGTTGCTCTGTTCATAGTGGGCAATCGTGTCGTCGAACTGCGTGTTGGCCGTGGCGATCGCCTGATCGAGCGCCGTCTTGTCCGCGCTGTTCGAGAAGACAGCGAGCCGGTAGCCGGCGAGCCTCACGTCGCCGAGGTAGCCCTTGGCTTTATCGAGGGTCTGGATACTCGGAATCGTGTCGGTTTCCACCGACTCGAACCGTTGCTGCGATTGTGACAGTTGCACAAGTCCGCCGGCGCCGACGAGAATCAGCGCAATCAGTGCGACGGACAAGGTGAGAACGAAACGCTGGATGATGGTCATGGGAGGCTTTTCCTTGGCTTTCCTGTCTTATTCGCTAAAGACTTCTGAATCGTCACGTTCCGGCTCCGTCGTTAGCATCGACTCTCTTGAGCGCGCGGGTATCGTACGTTCGGGCGCCAGGGGAGAACGTTCAACCTTGCCGGATTCGCGCGACATCAGTTCGGGGTGCGCTTCGCAGAATGCGCGGCCGGCCTGATAGCCGATGTCGAACAGGAGTTTCAGGTTCGACTCCGACCAGTCGAGCACCTCGGGCCAGTGATCGGGCGGAATGCCGCCCGTCAGGTCTACCTTCAAAAGGCGACGCTTGAACCTGCCGGTAAGCGGGTCGATGTTGTGTTGCAGTTCGAAAAGGCGCATGTCGCTTTTCGCGATCTTCACGAGGGGCGTGATGATGGAGCGCACCCACGCGTCGTAAAGATTGCGCGGTTTGCGGATCAACTGGTCGTCACCGAGGATGTCGAACACGACCAGCGTATCGACGTCGCGATGCAGGCCCGGCGCGCCGTCGTCGTCGGACACGAGCGGCTTGAAGTTGATTGAATCGAGCGCGGCGCCCTCGATGTAATCGTTTCCGTCGATTTCGGTCGGTGGATAGATGAACGGAAACGACAGCGCCGCACGCACATGCGCGGGCGTGATGTCGCGTTTGCCCCACGTTGTCATGTGCTCTTTCGTGAGGTTGTATGCGTTGATATAGAACTCGGGCTGCATCGCGGCGACGGCATCGAAATCGACGACCTGCTCGACGAACGGCAGATGGGCGCAGAGCCCGAGACTTTGCGGCGTCAGATCGGTAGGCGACATCGTTGCGAGAAAGAGCTGCGTCCAGTCCGACCAGAGGTTCGCTGCCGGATTGCCGCCGAAGGAATCGAAAAATGTATTTGCCCATGGCATCGACGAAAGCGTGTTGCGATACGCCCCCGCCGCCATACCCGGTTTCATGAAGACCTTGTAGTTGACCGGGAAAAACTCGTAGATCGAATCGGCCACGCCGATCTGCGCCCATCGGGCGAGCGCTTCTCTCGGTGTGTCGTTGAGCGGCGCTGTGTAGAGCAGCCCCATCAGGGCGCCGGCTCCTGATGTCGAAATGACGTCAAAGTGAATGCCTGCGTCGAGAAACGCCGCCAGTGCGCCCGCGATCAGCGTGGAATTCGGCGCACCGCCGCCGATCAGTAACGCCTTCTTGCCACCCTGCGTATTTACCGTCTGCGCCGTCTGCTCTGCCATAGCTCCCCCGGGTTGAACGAGTCCATAGCGGTTATATCGTCAGACAAAAAGAATACTTAAGGGATAACCCTTATGATTTTTTCTGGAATGGGACCCTGGATTGCGAACTCAATGCAAAAGCGGCCACAACGAAATCGTTGTGGCCGCATCCTTTTTGACACTGATAGTCTGTGCAATGACCTGTTGAAGCGCCTAGAACTCCATCGTCGCGCTCGCCACGACGGTTCGGGTCGGCGACGGGCTCACGTAGTAGCCCCATGCGGTGGTCCAGTAGCGACGGTTGAACAGGTTGTTGATGCCCGCGCGCAGCGTCACGTCCTTGCCGGCAATCCGCGTTTCATACCTGCCGCTCAGATCGTACGTCACGTATGCCGGCACGAATTGTGTGTTCGCTGCATCGACAGCCATGTCGCTGACATATTTGCCGCCAAACGCCAGCGTGAGCGGGCGCAGATACGACGGGTTGTATTCAATGCGGCCGGTCACCGTCAAGCGCGGTGCGCCATAGATCCGCTTGCCGTCGACGGCAACGTCGTCGATATCGACCGCCTTCGTGTTGAGCCACATCACGCCACCCAGTACGCGCCAGTCGCTGGTCAACTGAAGCCAGCCGGCTGCATCGATACCGGAATAACGTTTGGTGCCGTCCTGCACGAAAATGTTGGCCGAATTCGTGTAGTTATAACCCTGATCGACGCGAAATAGCGCGAGATTGGCGCCCCACTTCTGACGATCCGTCTTGAAGCCGACTTCATACTGTTTGCTTCGAAGCGGGCCATACGTGGTCGGGAAATTGACGTTGGTATTCGATGCCGCCCCACCCTGCTGCAGCGACTCCACGTAGCTCGCGTAGAGCGTCGAGTACGCGTCCGTCTTGAACATCAGCGCGACAGTCGGCGTGACCGGATTGGCGCTGTATTCCGCCATCACCGAGCCATCCGTGTTGTAGGTGTGCTGGCGGAACTGCGTGTAGCGCACGCCAAGCAGCGCGGAGAGGCGCGACGTGAACGCCACCGTATCGCTCGCGTAGAGCGCCGTTTGCGTCGTGCGCGACTGTCTGTAAAGGTTTTCGGCGATGTTGACTTCGGCATTGGTCAAGAGCGTACTGCCATACAGATTGCCGGTGCCGAGGCTATAGCCGTTGTTCCAGCCTTCGCTGTTGTCGTACTCGGTCATCTGCGACTGATAGCCCGCGCCAAACACGACATCGTGCTTTACGCTGCCGGTGTTGAACCTGCCCTGCACCATCGCGTCGACGTTCTGGTAGAAGTAGCGCGTCATCGCGGCGTAGAGCGTGTTCGAGTAGTCGCCCGCGTCGTTGAACACGAACAGCAGGCTGTCCGAGTTGGTGCGATTTTCCTTGGCAAAGCGGTACTTCACACTCGCGTGCCAGTTCTCGGACAGATGATAGTCGAGGCCCGTGCCAACCGAAGCCATTTCGACCTGGTAGAAGTTCTGCGGCTGCGTCAGTTCATGGGTAATCGTGCTTGCGTCGGGAATGCCAAGGCCGCCGCCAAACATGATGCCGAACAGCGTGCCATTAGTTTTGCGCTTTTGGTAAAACGCATCGGCGGACCACGTCAGATTCGGCGTAATCCGGAAATCCATCGCGAGCGAAGCCATCTTGCGCCGCAGATGACCATTGGCCTCGGCAGTATTGCCGTCTTCGTTCACCAGGTTCAAGCGGTAGCCAAAGCGATTGTCATTACCGAAGCGGCCACCCAGATCGAGCTTCTCGCTAAACACACCGGCGGACTGATAGCCGACCGAAAAGCTGCGGTACGGATCATCGGTCGGGCGCTTGAGCACGTAGTTAACGATGCCGCCCGGCGAGCCGAACCCGTACATGAAACCGGAGAGACCCTTGAGCAGCTCCACCCGCTCGAACTGCTCGAGCGCGAGATCGGTGTCCCACGAAGGGAAACTCTGGCCGTCGACCTTGATGCCGTTCAGCGTATCGATCGGCAGCCCGCGCACGGTGAACATCGAGTTTTCGCTAATCGAGTTATCGGCCGTCGCCGACACCGCCGGATCGTATTTGAAGAGATCGTTGGCCGTGTTCGCCATCAGATCCTGCGCTTCCTCGCTCGTCACGACATGGGTCGAGAACGGCGTATCGACCTGCTTGCGCGAACCCAGCGCGCCAGCGCTGACGGTATCGGCAGCCGCTGCCGTCGTGTCGCGCGAAGCAGTCACGCTGACCGTGGGCAGCGCGGCATCCCCCGACGCGGCGGCCTGCGCCCATCCAGACGACGACAGCGTGGACAGTGATAACCCCACGCTGGCCAGAAGCGCGACACTGAGAAACGACGACGGAGCACGGCTGGAACTACGTCCAAAGGTTGGGCGACGGACGTTGGTCAGATTCTGCATATTGTTTTTAGTCAGGCAGGCGGAAGCCCGTGCGACGCGGCATGCGCGGCACGACATCGCTCGAACGCGTGGTTGTTAAGCGGAAGGTTAATCAGCGAAGTGAATGTTAATGCAACTCATTCGCATTAACAACCAAAAACTTTCGAAAAGCTTTGCAGGAGAGCGATGGGAATTTCGCGGTTGCCGTCTGGCTCAGCGGGAAGCAGACGGCGTGTCGTGCCAGGGAGAAGTGATATTGGGCGCCCGATCCTGCTCTGCCGGATCTCCAGCGGGCAAGGTGACGTAGAACGTCGCACCTCGATCAACATTGTTTTCGGCCCAGATTCGACCGCGGTGCATGTCGACGATCGACTGACAGATCGACAGCCCCAGACCGAGCCCCTGGGGTTTTGAAGTGAAGAACGGCTTGAAGATCTTGTCGAGCCTGTCGGGTGCCAGACCGTGACCGTAATCGCGGACAGCAATGCGCACCATATCGTGACTATCCGGCTTGAGCGTCACCCGCACCTCGCGACAGGCGGACGGCACCGCATTCATTGCATCGAACGCGTTGAGCAGGAGATTCAGCAGCACCTGCTGTAGTTGCACCCTGTCGCCGCGCACTGGCTGCAGATCGCTATCGATGTCGAGCACCACACGCGTGCCGCGCACAATCGCGTCACTGCGCAGCAGAAAGACAACATCACGGATCACGCCTGCGAGATCGAGCGGCGCAACTTCAAGATCACCTTTCTTGACGACCGCGCGAATGCGCCGGATGACTTCGCTGGCGCGATAGTCATCCTTGACAATGTCAGAGAGAATTTCGCGTACTTCATCGAGATCGACCGGATCGAGCGCCATGAACCGCTGCGCGGCCTGCACATTGCTCAGGATCGCGGTAAGCGGCTGGTTCAACTCATGCGCAAGCGAACCGGCAAGCTGCCCCATCGTCGATACGCGCGTCAGATGCGCCAGATCCTGACGGTTGCGAAGCAGCTCGTATCGATCCGTCCGGTCGACGATGAACGCGAGTGTCACGCTGCGGTCATCGACGAGCACCGTGTTAAGGCCAAGTTCGATGCGCAATTCAGTGCCATCCTTGCGTTTCGCGAGGCGTTCGCGCATCGCTGGCGCGACCGGCATTTCCTGCATCAATGCTTCGTTTGAATACGCTTTGGCATCGCTCTCCATACATTGCGCTTCGGGCACCAGCACGTGGAATGGCTTGCCAGGTAATTCATCGCGTGCGTAACCGAACAGCACGGCAGTCTGTGTGTTCGCCTTCGCTATGCGACCCTGATCCCCGAGTATCAGCGCGGGCAGCGGTAACAATTCAAGTACGTGCTCGACGCTGTCATCATGTGCCCTGTGTCCGGTGCTATCCGCGCGCGAATGCGGCAAGACGCGCGAGCGCGCGGCCACGCTGTACGCCTGACGATGCACGACTCTCGCGGAGACGATCTCGCGAAAATGGTCAACGAACAATCGTCCGCCGCGTGATGTGCGCGGACCGCCCGACGGCATCTCTCGTGATGCAGCAGAGTGCGGATGTCCCGCTCGAATTCCGCGAGGTGTACCCGATCTGGCGAGCCACCAGATGATGATGGCTGTTTCCAGCACAACAAGAGCAGACATGACGATGCTCATAGCCGGGCCCCTCTCAAAGGCCAACAGCGAGACATACGCTGACAACGGCTGCCTTATCTATTTCAACAGAAGCCACTGTCTTCTACCCGGGAGACGGCCATCGAATGCGGATGTTGCCGTGCTGAACGGTCGGCCCAGGAAAGTCATCGACTGGTAACTGCGTCTTGCTGATTGCGCAAACACGTGTACGTTGGTCACCAGGCTGACATGTGGTTTGCCTGCGTGATTCATACACATACGGGAACGCTGCCAGCCGGACATGTGTAACACGCAATAACTGCAGATACCGTCACGTCAAGATTTAACCTGTGAATTGATCCTAGTACGCTGTGAGCAGATAGTAAACATCGCGCATGCCCACATTCGCAAAGGGTTTCGCGAAGCGTAGGCTGCTCGCCCAAAGCATGCTGGGGCACGATGGGAATGAGTCGCGATTACCGTGCGGCCCCGCGCAATTAGTCTGACTATCATGCGGCCCTACCAGCACGGGTAGAGGGCGGCATTGCACAGGTGTCCTTCGATTGCAGCGCAAAACATAGCGACGAATCGTGTCGCTATCTAACGCATCGCATTCTTCCGCCCCTCTGCATTGGTTGCGATCGCAATCTCATCCAGGTTCTGGGGATAGGGAAAGTTCATCCCAAGCAGCTGCCGCATTGTCGGGCTCGCACGTTTGACAAACGCTTCGCCGACCATCGCCCTGAGATCCTCCATCGGCTTCACGAACTTCGGCAGGTATTGAATCAGCACCGCGCTACGATCCTGCGCGCTGCGGTTAGGCATCGCGCAATGCCACGTCGCGCCGAAGAATACGATGGCATCCCCCGGTTCCGCTTCCATGCGCTCGCAGCGCTCGAAGAAAGCATCGCCCTCGCCCGGATAGCGCAGTTCGTGCTGCGTATGCGGCACGAACGCGGTTGCGCCTGTCTGCACGGTGAACGGATCAAGCGGAATCGTTACCTGCGCGTTGAGTGGAAACGATGCATTGATGCCGAGCGGAAATGATTCCGGCGCGTGAAAATCCCAGTACGGATAGTCGATGTGCGGCTCCTGGCCGGGACCATCCGGCAGGATGCGATTTGCCGCGATCGAACCCATGATGAATTCGGAACCCAGAAAACGTCGCATTGCATCGACGATCACCGGCTGCTCCGACATCTGCGAAAACACATCGCCCTTAGCCAGCAGATTCCACACGCGTCGTTGCAGATGCAGGCGCTGCTCTTCCGCAGCCTGTCCCTGAAAATGCGTCACCGTCTGCGCATGATCTTCCGAATACGCCATCACCACACGCCGCGCCTCGGCAACCTGCGCTTCGCTGAAAAGCCCGCGTATGCGAATTGCGCCCGGGCCGCGCGTCAACGCTTCAACAATCACATCCGGTGTAGCCGCACCGCTTTCGACACTATTCACGACCGTCTCCTTCAACGTGGCGCAGCACTGGCGGCCGCGTGATGAACAAGCATAAGAGACGAAACAGGCGATCTGCAAGAATAATTGCACAATAAAACCACATGGAATTTTCTTTCCATTTCGAACGCCTTGTCTGGCGTGGCAAAGCGAACCGCTTGATGGAAACCCATCATTTCCGGGGATGAAGGTCGACAAGCCTTCAACTATCGTTATCCCAACGAGAAGCCCGCCCGCTCTGCTCCATTGACGGTAAGGCCGCAAATATCCTATCCAGCAGGAGACAATCCATGTCCTCGACTTCCGGTGTCGACAGCGGCGCACCTGCGCCCGGCCTCACCGACAAGGCCTTCGACGATGCCATCGGCCAGCAGTGGTATCAGCCCGCCATTCCGCGCGCGGTACTCAAGGAATTGATGAAGCGCAGCGATATCGAAGGGTGGCGCAACTTCGGCCTGTGGCTCGTGCTGCTGGTCGCATCGGGTGCGGTGGCCGCGATGACATGGGGAACGTGGTGGGCCGTGCCGGCGTTCTTCGTCTACGGCACGATCTACTCGTCGAGCGACGCGCGCTGGCATGAACTCGCGCACGGCACGCCGTTCAAGACGCGCTGGGCCAATGACGTCTTCTATCACCTGTCGTCGTTCATGACGATTCGCGAAGGCTACTGGTGGCGCTGGAGCCATGCGCGGCATCACACGCACACGTACTTCCAGACACGCGACCCCGAGATCCAGGTCGCGCGTCCGACGAAGGTGTGGCCGATCGTCATCGACTTCCTTGGTCTCATGGGATGCACTATCGAAATCGGCAAGACCGTCAGGCACGCATTCGGTCGCGTCGATGCGGCTACCGATGCGTTCCTGCCCGCCAGTGAAAAGCCAAAGATGATCTGGTCGTGCCGCATCTATCTTGCGGTCGTCATCTTCACGATTGCGCTTGCGATTGCGATGCGCAGTTTCCTGCCACTGATGTTCGTCTGGACACCGCGCTTTTACGGCGGCTGGCTGCATCAACTGCTGGGTCTCACGCAACACGCCGGACTCGCGGTCAACGTCAAGGACCACCGGCTGAACACGCGCACTGTGTATATCAATCCGGTGTTCCGCTTTCTCTACCTGAACATGAATTACCACCTTGAACACCATCTTCTGCCGATGGTTCCGTTTCACGCACTGCCGCGTCTGCATGAAGCCATCAAGGATCAGTTGCCGCCCGCGTATCCGGGCCTTTACGCGACGTATCGCGAGATGCTGCCGGCGTTATGGAAACAGCGCTCCGATCCGCAGCATGTGATCGAGCGAGCGTTACCCGTCAAGCGCGCGCCAAACGGCGGCTTCACTGCGCAGCCCAACGCCTGAACACACGCCAGACAAACGGAGATTCTCGTGACCGTCGAAACGAACGACTTGAAGTGGGTTGTGGCCTGCGCGACTGACGATATCGATGAAGAGGACGTGATCCGCTTCGATCATGCGGGCGCGAGCTACGCGGTGTATCGCATCGACGAAGGGTTCTTCGCGTCTGATGGCTGGTGTACGCACGAACGCGCGCACCTTGCCGATGGCTTTGTGGTGAACCGCGAGATTGAATGTCCGCTGCATCAAGGGCGTTTCGACATTCCGACCGGCAAGCCCAAAAGCCCACCCGTATGCGTGCATCTGAAAACGTATCCGGTGCGCGTCGAAAATGGCGAAGTGCTGCTTGGCGTTCCCCCGCAGGACGGATCATGAAAAACCGCCCCGCGATGGTGATCGTCGGCGCGGGCCAGAGCGGCGCGCGCGCCGCCCACGCGTTACGCGATAACGGCTGGGACGGCGAAATCACGCTGCTTGGCAACGAAAGCGTCGCGCCGTATGACCGCCCGCCGCTTTCCAAGGCCGTGCTGCTTGGACAGAAAACCACGGCGCAATGCGCGCTCTATGATGAAGCGTTCTATCGCGACCAACGCATCGATCTGCGTATCGACGCATGCGTCCAGCACATCGATCGTGCCGCGCGGCAGGTCGTGCTTAAGGACGGCCTCGCGGTTCAGTATCACCGGCTGCTGATCGCAACCGGCGCCGAGCCACGCAAGCTGACGGTGCCTGGCGCCACGCTTGCTGGCGTGCATTACCTGCGCACCGTCGCCGATGCCGCGCTGATCGCCGACGAATTACAGCCAGGTCGAAAGATCGCCATCGTCGGTGCAGGCTTTATCGGGCTGGAAATAGCAGCAACGGCCATCACGCGTGGCTGCGAAGTCGTCGTGATCGAAGCAGCCTCGCGCGCCCTGATGCGCGCCGTGCCGGAAGTCGTCGCGGCGTATCTGGTGGAGCGTCACCGGCAGATGGGTGTCGATATCCGCTTTGCCGTGCAGGTCGACCGGATTGTCGGCGAGCGGCGCGCGAGTGGCGTCAAACTCTCCGACGGCACCCTGCTCGCGTGCGATTGCGTGATTGCCGGCATCGGTGTGAAACCACGCACCGAACTCGCGGAAGCCGCGGGTATCGACGTCGCCGATGGCATTGCCGTCGACGATACGCTGCGCACCAACGACCCGCACATCTTCGCGGCAGGTGACGTCTGCTCGTTTCCGCATCGGCTGTTTCGGCGGCGTATCCGCCTCGAATGCTGGAAGAATGCGGAAGATCACGCGCGTATCGTCGCGCGGAACATGCTTGACCGCGGCGAGACGTATTCCGAAGTACCGTGGTTCTGGTCCGATCAGTACGACATGACGATCCAGATCGCCGGCATGCCCGCCTTCGCGGTAACGACGGCTGTGCGCGGAACAGGCACCACGTCCCGTATATTCTTCGCCCTCGACCGCGATGGCGTGCTGGTGGGTGCAAGCGGCGTTGGCAACGCGAGCGAAATTGCAAAGGACGTGCGCGTGGCGCAGGCACTGATCGCACGGCGTACGGTTATCGAACCCGCGCTGCTTGCCGATCGCCACGTCAAGCTCAAACCGCTGCTGACCGCGGAGGCTCTATGACACAGCGCCTCGAAATCTATCAGTCAATGTGGGCGATGGAGCGCCGTCAGACCGATGGTCATGAGCGCTCGCTGGAAACGAACATCGCGATGATCGCGCAGGCAGGCTTCGATGGGGTCAGCGCCGGGTATGCATCGCGTGATGAAGCGCGTCGTCTTGCGGAGCTGCTTGCCGCCACGGGCATGCATGCGGAAGCACAATGTTTTCCGCGCACGGTCGACGATCTTCAGCCCGTGCTTGAGCTTGCAACAGAGTTCGGCGTACATCACATCGATCTGCAACCCGATGTCCGGCCGCGTCGGATCGACGAATGTCTGAAGCTGATTGACGGCTGGACGCGTCTTGCGGAACAGGTGGATTTTCCGGTGTATATCGAAACGCACCGCGACCGCATGACGACCGATCTGCACTTCACGCTCGATCTGCTCGATGCGCGTCCTGACATGAAGCTGCTCGGCGACATCTCGCATTACCTCGTCGGGCGCGAATTCGCATGGCCCGTCTCCGACGAAAATCACGCGATGATGCATCGCATCCTCGATCATTCGTGGGCATTTCATGGGCGCGTCGCGAGCCGCGAACAGGTGCAGATCGAAATCTCGTTCGAGCCGCACCGGATGTGGGTCGACCTGTTTCTCGACTGGTGGCGCTACGGCTTTACGTCATGGCGACGCCGTGCCGGTCCCGACGATTCGCTCACGTTCACCTGCGAACTCGGACCGAAGCCTTACGCAATCATCGGCCGCGACGGCAACGATACGACCGACCGCTGGGCCGAGTCGCTGCTGATGCGCGACTGGATACGCGACCTATGGAATGAAGTCGTTCTGGAAGACGAAAGTCTGGTCGTTAGCCGCTAATCGCCTGGCGGCAGATTTTCACGTAACAGCACGGTCACCGGAATCTGTTGAGGCAGCGCGACGCCCGGGTCACGGTGATAGTGCCGCAGAACGATTTCGATCGAACGCATCGCTTCGCCCGCCGGGTTCTGGTCGAGAACAGCGTCGAGCGTGCCTTCGATCAGCAGGCGCCGCGAGGTTTCGTTGAGTTCGTGGCCGACGAATACCGTCGAACGGACGCGGTCGAGCGCGAGCAATGCCGCGCCGACGCCTTCGTCACCGACCGAAATGTTGTAGATCCCGCGCAGGTCGGGATAGCGCCGGAAGGCGTCGCGAGTCAGGCGCTCGGTGACAACCGACTGCTCACGGCTCTCTACCGTTTCGACGATGTCGCAGTTTGGAAACCGGCGCCGCAACACCGAACGAAAGCCGCTTTCGCGTTCTTCATGGCCGAGGAAATCATGCATGCCCGTCAACACGAGCACCTTACCGCCCGCATCGCCGAGAAAGCGCCCCATCAGTTCGCCTGCCACGCGTCCTGCGCAGCGGTTGTCGATACCGACATAGGCGAGCCGCCCGGTGCCCGGCAGATCGCTTGCAAGCGTGACGACGGGGATCGTGCGGCTAACGTGCCGCAACGCAGCGGTGATGTCCGGATGCTCGTACGCGACGATCACGAGCGCATCGGCTTTCTGCGTCGTGCGCCGGATCGTCTCCACCACGCGCGCTGGTTCGAGACTATCGAAGTACGTCACGGCGCAGATCACGCGCTGCGCTTCGAAGGCCTTCTGCGCAACTTCGAAGCCCTGCTTGAGCGACACGTAATACTGCGCGACCGGTTGCTGCAAAAGAATCGCGATGCGCAGCCAGCGTACCGACACCGAGTCGAGCGCACGATCGATCTTCAGCTTGCGCGCCCATTCGAGCACGCCCATTTCCTTCTCACGCGACACGCCACCGCGACCGTTCAACACGCGATCGACGGTTGCCTCGCTGACGCCCGCCGCCTTCGCGATGTCGGCCATGCTCGTCTTGCGGCGGGTGGTATTGGACACGCGGCTGGACATACGGCTGGCCCCGGGATGAACGACAGAAATAGAAAGCGACGATGACACGATCATCGCATCACCGCACCGGCGCATCAAGCCGGGCACATGAAACACCTACAGTCCCAGCCCAGGCAACAGGACATATCAGGAGACAAAGATGAACCCGAAAACCCACTTCGTACGTACGCGGCCCAGGGCAACCCGGCTCGCGATCGCCGCATGCATTGCGTGCTCGCTGTTTTCAGCGGGCGCGGCAAGGAGCGCCGAACCGCTCAACATCGTGATGCTGACCCACGGCGCCGCGACCAACGCTTTCTGGCAAGCCGTGAAAAAAGGCTTCGACGACGCCTGCGTACGCGTTCAGGCGCATTGCCAGATGGTCTTTACACAGACAGACGGCTCGATCGAGCAGCAAAGCTCGAACTTCCAGGCCGCCCTCGCCCGCAAGCCCGATGCAATCCTGACGACGATCGTCGACGACAAGGCGTTGACTTCGATGATCAACGACGCGCGCTCGAAGAACGTGATGGTGATCGCCTACAACGTCGACCAGAGCGGCGGCGCATCGGGCGCTGCAAAACGTCAGGCCTTCATCGGACAGAACTTCGTGCCCGCAGGACGCAGCCTTGCGCAACAACTCACACGACAGTTTCCTAAGGAAGGCCCGATCCGCGTGCTAGTCGGCGTGAGCGCACCGGGACAGAACTGGGCTGAGCAGCGCGCGAAAGGCGTGATGCAGGGCCTCGACGACTGGAAGCGCGCCAACCCCAATCGCAAGATCGTGATCGACCGCCTCGACTCGGGCACCGATCTGTCGGTGACCGGCGAACGCGTCGGCGCTTACCTCACCGCGCACCCGGATACGACTGCGTACTTTGACATGGGCTTCTTCCATGCTGCCGTCGCGCAGACGCTAAAGGATCGCGGCGTGCCGCCGGGCAAGGTGCTGCTCGCAGGCTTTGACATCGTGCCGCAGGTGCTGCAGATGATGAAGGCGGGTTACATCCAGGCGGAAGTCGATCAGCAGCCGTACACGCAGGGCTTCATGCCCGTGATGCAGGTGTATCTCGCGAAGTCGTTTGGTCTTGCGCCCGCCGATATCAACACCGGTGATTCGCTTGTGATGCCCGCTCAGGCTGACTCGGTGATCGCGCTGTCGCAAAAGGGCCTGCGCTAGGAGACTGCGATGAAGAAGCTGCTCAAGATCTACCTGCAGAAGCCCGAACTTGCGGGCATCGTCCTGCTTGCCCTGCTGATCGCGCTGTTCCAGCTCCGTTCGCAGATGGTGTTCCTGAGCGCCGAGAATGTGCGCGGCATTCTGGGCGTGTTGCCGGAAGTCGGACTCGTTGCGATCGGTGTCACGTTGTTGATGATCTGCGGCGAATTCGATCTGTCGGTGGGCTCGGTGTTCGCGCTTACGCCAATGTCGATCACATTGCTCGTCAACGCCGGCGTGCCGTTCTGGCCGGCGTTTTTGATCGGACTTGTGGTGGCCGCCGCAATCGGCCTGATGAACGGGCTGATCACGCTCGTGTTCAACATACCAAGCTTCATCACGACGCTCGGCATGCTGTTCATCGTGAGATCGCTGACCGTCGTGCTATCGGGCGGCTTTCCGCCGAACCTGCCGATCGAGCAGATGCCCACGCACCTGTTCGTGAGTTTCATCGGACCGGAGGGTCTGTTTCGCGCTTCATTCCTCTGGTTCATCGGGATCGGTGCGGCTGCGGCCGTACTGCTCTCTGCCACCAACCTCGGCAACTGGATGAAGGCAACGGGCGGCTTTCTTGAAGCGTCCATTTCGAGCGGTGTGCCCGCGCGGCGCGTCAAGCTGTTTTCGTTCGTGCTGTGCGCGGTGCTTGCGGGCTTCGCCGGCTTGATCCAGGTGCTACGCCTGGGCGCTGCATTGCCCTCGATCGGCGACGGACTCGAACTGCAGGCGGTCGCTGCGGCGGTGATCGGTGGCACTGCCCTTTCTGGCGGCATCGGCAACGTACTGGGTGCGGTAGTCGGTGCGCTGTTGATCCGCGTGATCGACAACGGCCTCGTGCTGACCCAGGTCGACGCGAACTGGTTCAAGTTCGCAGTCGGCAGCCTGACCATCTTCGCCGTGGTCGCCAACGCATGGATGCGCCGCACGGCACGACATCTCAAGGTGCAGCTATGAACACACTCTCATCGCACCCCGCGGAGCTGCTTTCGTATCCGGACGAAAGCGTCGATATCGATGGCGTCCCGGCGCCGCTCATGGCGGTGCGCAATATGCACAAATGGTATTCCGGCGTGCATGCGCTCAAGGGCGTCAGCCTGGAGTTCAAGCGTGGTGAGGTCGTCGGCCTGCTTGGTGATAATGGCGCGGGCAAATCGACGCTCATCAAGATTCTTTCGGGCGTGCATCGGCCGGATGAAGGCGAGATCCTGTTTCAGGGTCAGCCCGTGCGGATCAAATCGCCCAAGGCGGCGATGCAACTTGGCATCGAAACGATTCATCAACACAACTCGCTGGTGCCGAATCTTTCCATCGCGCGCAATCTGTTCATTGGACGCGAGCCGCTGCTCTTCTCGCTGTTCGGTATCGGTCCAATGAATCACGCGCGCATGCGCACCGACGCGGTCAAGGCGATCGCGGATGTCGATCTGCATCTGCGTTCGGCGGAAGCCCTGCTTGGCGAACTGTCGGGCGGACAGCGTCAGGGCGTTGCGATCGCGCGTGCGATGCACTTCAAGTCGAAGCTGCTGATCCTTGACGAGCCGACGAATCATCTCTCGGTCAAGGAGACCGGGAAGGTCATTGGATTCGTGCGCGGTTTGTCGGAGCAAGGTATTACTGGCGTGTTCATCAGTCACAACCTGCAGCACGTGTTTCATTCGTGTGATCGCATCGTCGCGATGGCGCGCGGTGAAGTCGTGCTCGACCGGCCTGTCGCGCAGACGTCGATCGAGGAAGTGACCGACCTGCTTTGATCAACCCTTCAGCGAGAAGAATCACATGGGACAGTTCGATGCAAAGGTGACCGTCGTCACCGGTGGCACACAAGGGCTCGGTGCGGCAATCGCGGCACTGTTTGTGGAGCGTGGTGCTAGAGGCGTGGTGATCTGCGGACGTTCGAAGGAAAAAGGTGAAGCAAGGGCCGCAGAACTCAACAAGGCGGGCAGCGCGGAAGTGCGCTTCGTGCAGGCCGATCTGTCACGCGTTGAAGACTGTCGCGCGGTGATTGCAGCCGCAGACAGACACTTTGGCCGCGTCGATGTGCTCGTCAATGCCGCAGCAATGACGGATCGCGGCACGATACTCGACACAAGCCCCGATCGCTTCGACAGCATCTTCGCGACTAACGTGCGCGCGCCGTTTTTTCTGATGCAGGAAGCGGTCAAGCTCATGCGCCGCGAAAAGACGGAAGGCACCATCGTCAATATCTGCTCGATGTCGGCCATGGCCGGGCAACCGTTTATCGCGGCGTATTGCGCATCCAAAGGTGCGCTCGCCACGCTCACGCAGAATACCGCTTACGCGCTATTGCGCAATCGCATCCGCGTGAATGGTTTGAATCTCGGCTGGATGTCGTCAGATGGCGAAGACCAGATTCAGCGCACCTATCACGGCGCATCTGACGACTGGCTCGTTCAGGCCAATGCCGCGCAACCATTCGGCCGGCTCATCGACCCTGCGGAAGCCGCACGTGCGGTTGCGTTCCTCGCGAGCGCGGAGTCGGGTCTGATGACGGGATCAATGGTGAACTTCGATCAGTCGGTGTGGGGCGGGTTCGACGATGCCCCGCATCCAGCTCAGCCGCTTTAGGCGAAACATGCTCCAAAGCGCAACGTTTCACTCTGGCGCAGGATTTGCTTGATAGCGGGTCCACGGTTCGACAATACGACCGGGCCCACATCAGACAGGAGGAGACAATGCGCGATGACATCTGTCACGGCGCGGCACCTTTAGCGTCCCGCGAGACGGCCTGGCTTACGCCTTCCATACAAAAGTCGCATGCACGCTCCGAAACCTTTGGCTTAAGCGCGCTGATGCGTCCGGACTACGACGTGCTGTCTGCGGCCGAACTCGCATTGAAGCTCGAGCAGAGCCGCATCCTGTGCGCGCACGCGACGCCCGTGATGGAGACGCTGCACGAGCAGATCGTCAACACGCAAAGCATGATCGTGCTGACGGACTCCGACGGGCTGATTCTCCACTCTGTCGGCGACGACGATTTCCTGCGGCGCGCGGAAAAGGTCGCACTGCGCCCCGGCGCAAACTGGGCCGAAGACAGACAGGGGACGAATGCGATCGGCACGGCGATCGCCGAACGCACCCCCACCGTAGTTCACGGCGATCAGCATTATCTGGCGGCCAACCGCTTCCTGACGTGCTCCAGCGTGCCGATTCTCGATCCGTATGGCGATCTGATCGGCGTGCTCGACGTCACGGGCGATCATCGCAGCTACCATCAACATACGATGGCGCTCGCGAGGATGTCCGTGCAGATGATCGAAAATCATCTGTTCACGAATACATTCCGTGAGACCTTGCGGATCGCCTTCCACGGACGCCCTGAATTCCTCGGCACGTTGATGGAGGGCATCGCTGCGTTCACATGCGACGGACGCTTTCTGTCCGCTAACCGCAGCGCGCAGTTCCAGCTAGGCCTGCCACTCAATGCGTTGCGCGCGCATACGTTGTCTTCGCTCTTTGGCGTCACAGGCGCGCAACTCATCGATCGTTCATCCGCAAGCCACGGGCAGCATCTTTCGCTCGACCTGCATAACGGCACCGTGGTGTGCGCGAACGTGGAGTTAAGGCGTCCGTCGCTGACAGGCGGGAACGTGCCCTCTTCGACGCATGCCGACGCTCAGTCCACGCCGCGCGGGAACGTGCAGCAGGCGCCCGCACGGCCCGTTCCCCTTTCACGGTTGAGCTGTCTCGACACGGGCGATCCCCAGGTGGCCTCGGTCATCGCCAAGGTGCGGAAGGTGACCGGCAAGGACATTCCCATTCTGATCACCGGCGAAACCGGCACCGGCAAGGAGCTGCTCGCGCAGGCGATTCACAACGATTCGCCCCGGCACGCGCGTCCATTCGTTGCGGTGAATTGCGCATCGATTCCTGAATCGCTGATCGAATCGGAACTGTTCGGTTATGAGGAGGGCGCCTTTACCGGCGCGCGGCGCAAGGGCTCGGCCGGCAAGCTGCTGCAAGCCAACGGCGGCACGCTGTTCCTCGACGAAATCGGAGACATGCCTTACCCGCTGCAAGTGCGCCTGCTGCGCGTGTTGCAGGAACGGCTCGTCAATCCGCTCGGCTCCGTCAAGGCGATTCCCGTTGATATCGCGCTGGTTTGCGCAACCCATCGCGATCTGCGCAAAATGATTGCGCAGAACCGCTTCCGGGAAGATCTTTACTACCGCCTCAATGGACTCGTAGTCAAGCTGCCACCGCTGCGCGAGCGAACCGACCTCTCATGCGTGATTCAGAAGATGCTTCAATGTGAGTCGCCGCATGGCAGCGACGGGCCCCTTAGCGTCGATAACGAAGTCATGACGATGTTCGAACAATGCGCATGGCCGGGGAATTTCCGGCAACTGGGCAATCTGCTACGCACCGCGGCCGCCATGGTCGATGAGGATGGCGTGATCCGCCGCGAACATCTGCCCGATGATTTCTTTGACGATCTGGGTGCGACCACGCCGCCCGTTACCGCTCTTTGCGATGTCGGCGCACTTCAGGGTGCAAGCCTGCAGGATGTCGCCGCGTCTGCGATTGCGTCCACGCTTGCGAAACATGGCGGCAATGTGTCCGCCGCCGCGCGCGCACTTGGCATCTCACGCAATACGATTTACCGCAAGCTTCCGACAGTTTCAGCTATAGATGAGGGCAAACCCTGCCCTGCTGACTGACGCGCTATCACACAGCCACCATGCGCGCGCATCAACCACACCTGACGTCCAGTCCAGACTGTTCCGCCACTGTTCAGTTTTCTAACACCCCTGTGCCACGATGCAACAGTACGTCTGCGCCTGTTCACACACGGATGCATCGGCATGGAGCTTGCATTGCTGTACGCGACCGCATCTCAAGACGCGGTTTGCTTCATACACAACCTCACCCTGGAGACAACCATGCAGTGGACGACACCCGCCTATACCGACCTTCGTTTCGGTTTCGAAATCACCCTGTATATCGCGACCCGCTGATGTGACGATGAATGCGCTGCCGCCCCGTTATCGATTCCTGACGGTTGCGGCGGCGTCCACAGCAACGTTCGACACCCTTCAAAAGCCGCACGACGCATGAGCTCGCCGAACGTAGAAACCAGCATGAATCCCCGACCGCGTTTGCGGCCCCTCTTCCATGTGCAACGGGAAACAGCGACCCGTGGCTGGGCGTTGCTCTCGCTGAAAGGCGCGATAGAACTTAATCCGAGCGCCGGCGAAATTCTCGTGCGTTGTGACGGTACACGTGAACTCGACGAGATCATCGATGAACTCGAAGCGCTTTTCAGCACGTCCGATCTCGCTGCCGATATCTATCGTTTTATCGATCAGGCACGCCAGCGCGGCTGGATCGAATGACATGCAAAAAAGCGCGTCCTGCTTCTCCGCTTAAGGAAATGCAGGACGCGCCCCACAACTTTGCTTTCTACACTGTGCGTCTATCGCGAAGCGCCGGCGTTAAGCGGTGTCGCCGATGCGCGTGCATCGTCGGCGGTCAGCTTTGCGTTACCTGCCTGATAGCCGTTTGAGTACAACAGGAACGACATGATGTCCGCGTAGTCCTGCGGCTTCATCTTTCCAGGACGATCGGCCGGCATGTTGGACGCCATATAGGCGTACACGCCGCCTATCGTCAAATGTGCATTCGCGGCGGGTGCAAACGCGGGACCGCGTAACGCCGGCGCATTCACGCCTTGCAGATCAGCACCATGGCATTTAGCGCATGAGCCTGAGTAGAGACTCTTGCCATGCGCGACCTGGGCGCGATCGAATGAAGGCGGACCCTCAGCGACGGTCGCATCGACCTTGAGAAAGCCACCGCCTGATGTCTCCGTTGCAGCAAGCGCGGCCTGTCGCCACCCAACGGTCGTGCGTGCCGGACCATCGCGAAACGCAAATGTCGCCGACGACTTTCTGGCGGCCAAAGCCGAATCCGGCAACGTCCATTTATGCGTAAGCGACGCAAGCCTTCCATCAGACGCCATCCTGCCGAGCGCAACATCGATCCGCTGACGCATCGATGCACTGTTCGCGCCAAATGCGAACACGAGACGCCAGTCGGCATAGGGCGACGTCGTTCCGCTGACGTCGAACTGCTGCTGCGGATGAGCGATTGCATAAGCCACCACCGCCGGATACCAGACGATCGCTCGCCGCGCATGACCCGTCGCGACTGCGTCGACGGTCAACGCTGCCGTATTCTCCAGATCAAGCGTGACGTCCCGCTGCTGCACGGCAATCAGCTGCGCCGGACTGGCATACGTCGCAGCCACAACGTCATCCGCTCCTGTTGACGGAGGAGCGGCATCCTTCTTCGTCACGCTGACGTATCCCGAGCGCAGATAGCCGCGCGAGAAAAGCAGCTTGCTGTCGGATCCGTTTGCGACCGTTGACTGGGGGAACCCGGCAATCACATCGCAACTGCGCTTTAAAGCCTTGTCGAGTTCGTGGATGGAAACGCCGTCATCATCGCTGCTGTCGAAACCGCCCTTCGCGAACGAAGCTGCAATGCCCGCCGTTCTGAACGCTTCGCGCGCGACGGACTGATCGAGCGTGGTCGATGGGCTGCCGGGAAACGTGCAGACGCGCACGTCTGCGATCGCGCTACCCGGTCCGAGCGAGACACCGGCCATGACAAGGCTCGCGGCGCCTATGGATTTAAGTCGACTGTTCATGAGCATCAACCTTGATTGAGCGCGAAAACATAGAGCGTGCCGCCGCGCGGTACCTTTTCTGCGGCCTTGGCCATCGGTCCGCCCCAGATCGGATTGGCGCCGCCGTAGCCTGCGAGAATCGCAACATATTCCTTGCCATCGATTTCAAACACCGAAGGTTGCGCAACGATGCCGCTCGCGAGCTTCGGACTTTGCCAGAGCACCTTACCGGTGTTTTCGTCGAAGGCATAAAGGTGACCGTCGAGCGAGCCGCTAAACGCAAGGCCGCCGGCTGTCGTCGCCACGCCGCCATTCCATGGCAGCTTCGTCCAGTGGCTCCAGACCTTTTTGCCCGTGTTCACGTCGATCGCCTGCAATTCGCCGTATCCTTTACTGCCCGGTTCCGGTTTGATCTCAAAACCCTCACCCAGATACGGCAAGCCTTCCATGTAGTTCACCGACTTGCCCGACAGCGACATGCAGGCGTGCAACGCGGGCACGATTGCAAGATGTTTTTCTGGATCGTATGAAACCGACCACCAGTTCTTGCCGCCCAGGAAGCTCGGGCAGGTTTCGATGGTCGTACCTGCCTTCGGATACTTCGTGTCGTCCTGAATCGGTGCGCCTTCGGCCGTATAACCCGTGACCGATGTTGCAGTCACAAACGGCTTTGCATAGATCAGCTTGCCGTTCGTGCGGTCGATTGCGTGGAAGAAGCCATTGCGGTCTGCGTGAATGATCGCGTCATAGTCCTTGTCCTGATACTTGATCTTCGCGAGGACCGGGGTGTTCACGCCGTCATAGTCCCAGGTGTCATGACGCGTGTACTGGTAGTGCCACTTGAGATCGCCTGACTTCGGATCGAGCGCGAGCAGTGAATCGGAATAGAGGTTGTCGCCCGGACGAAGGTCCGCAAGCCACGGACCGGGATTGCCCACACCCCAGTAAAGCGTTCGCGATGCTGCGTCATACGTACCCGTCAGCCAGGCGGGTGCTCCGCCGTGCTCCTGCATGCCCTTGGGCCACGTATCGCCATACTTTTCGCTCGCGGCAGGGACGGTAAAGCGCTTCCACAGCAGGTTGCCGTCATCAGGATTGAGCGCAGCGATAAACCCGCGTGCACCGTATTCGCCGCCCGCGCTGCCGACCACCAGCGCGCCATCGAGTGCAAGTGGTGCGAGCGAAAATGCGTAGCCCATGCCCGGCTCAAACATCTGCTTCTTCCATACGACGGCGCCAGTCTGCGCGTCGAGCGCGGCGACTTCACCGCTCAGCATCGCCACGTAGACGTTCTTTCCGTATAGCGCAACGCCACGGTTTATCACGTCGCAACACGCAGTCTTGAACGATTCAGCGCCGAGCTTCGGCTCATATTTCCAGAGCTGCTTGCCGGTCTCCGCATCGAACGCGTAGACGTTATCCTTCGGCGTGGTCACGAAAAGATAGTGTCCATTGACGATCGGCGTCGCTTCGAATCCCTGCTGAAGCTCAGCGGGAAACTTGTAGCTCCAGACCTGCTTCAGATTCCTGACGTTGGTCGTATCGACCTGTTTGAGCGGCGAATGCGCCTGACCGTTGTATGTGCGGTAGTAAGTGAGCCAGCCGGGGTCGCCTTGAGCATCGGTCAGCCGCTGATAGGTGACCGATGGATAGTCGTCAGCAGCTACGGCTGATCCGAGTGCCAGCGTGACCGCGACCGCGACACCCATTGCAAGCGCCGTGGGCCGCGTCGTCGAAGCGAAACGTGTTTTCATGCGTGTCTCCTGTTTGGTTGTCGACGCGATGCCTTGCCGCGGCTCCATCGTCCGGTAATCGCAGACCAGGCTGCGCACCGTTCAAGGCAAATCGCGTGCCATTGATGCTGCGTACGGCACAACGCCGGAGACTCACGCGCTGCGTGCAGTGTGGTGTTTGAAGCGCCAGGGTCAGGAGACACACAGGTGTTGCAGCAGAGGACAGCGCAGACAGAATGTGTTGCTAAAGAAGACAGTCGAGTGTGAAAACCCGCTCGTCAGTTACAGCGAAGAACCGTTGGGGTTGCGCCCACAACGGTCGATCTTATTTTCGCCGTGGCGTTGCTACCGAAGCGCGCATCGTCACCGTCACCGGGAAATCGCGGAAGATCTCCCACGACGTGCCATAGCATTGGTTGACGAGCCAGCGCACGGCGTTCTGCGTGAGCTCCCCGGTTGGAATATGCACTGATGTGAGCCCCGGCGCCGTATAGGCAGCCGAATAGTCATCGTCATAGCCAATCACCGATACGTCGTGTGGCACTGAAATGCCCGCCTGCTGAAGACGCGCAAGCGAGCTGACCGCCATCGTGTCGTTGGCGCAAAAGAGCGCGGTGAAACGGCGCCTCGATTCGAGCAGCGTCTGCACACCCGCATAACCGCCCTCCAGCGAGAAGTCCGATTCAACCAGCGCGACCGAAGAACGCTTGATGCCGTGCCGCGCGAGTTCATCGAAGAACCCTTCGATCCGCGCCTGATTGTCCGACGCCGAAAACGGCCCGGAAATCACAGCGATGTCGCGATGTCCATATTCAACCAGCGTGCGTGCCGCAAGCGCCCCGCCAAGGTGATGATCGGCGCAGAACGATGCCTCCGGAAAATCACCGAATACGCGGTTGAGAAACACGATCCGCGGATGCATCTTGTGCAGTCTCACGATGTCTTCATCATGCAGGTCGTGACTGATGGCCACCACGCCATCACAGTCGCGGGCAATCAGGAACTGCACCGCTTCGATCGCACGCTCGCGCGGCGATGATTCGCCGCAACCGGTCGCGACCACGACGTGTCGTCGCACTGCGCGCAGTTCGGTGTCGGTCTGCTTGAGAATCGTGCCGTAGTACGAGCCGAAAAACGTCGGCACGAAGAGGCCGATCATGCCGAGCGATTGCGTCGCCATCGCGCGGCCAATCGATGAAGGCCGGAAGTTAAGCTGTTCGATTGCGGCCTGCACGCGTGCGAGCGCCTCGGCCGAAACCGGGCCTTTGCCGGAAATTGCCCTTGATGCCGTCGACATACCGACCCCGGCTAGTGCCGCGACGTCTTTCAAAGTTGCCACGCGTGCTCCGTTGGTCGATACGTGGTTACGTTCCCGCTATAGACGCGAACCGTCAGCCTCGTCAAACAGCGAAATATGCTCACCGTCGAGCGAAAAGCTCGCGGCCTCGTCCACCGCGAATGATGTCTTGTCCTGCGCGATCGAAGCGATCTGGGTGTCATGATAGTCGAACCAGATCACCCGATGATTGCCCATCGGCTCGATCAGCGATACGGTCGCCTGATGCCTCGCGCCTGCGCCAACCTTCACGTCTTCCGGGCGAATGCCGAGCACGCACGACGGGTTCACATCGGGCATCGCCTTGAACGGATAGCGCGACACGTCCAGCTCGAAATGCGGATGACGGAACCACACGCCGTCTTCGCGACGCTCCAGTTTGCCGTTTAACAGGTTCATTGGCGGCGAACCGAGAAACGTCGCGACAAACAGGTTGTCCGGCTTCGCGTAGATCTGCGCGGGCGTACCGATCTGCTGAATGACGCCGCCGCGCATCACGGCCATGCGCGTCGCGAGCGTCATCGCTTCGACCTGATCGTGCGTCACGTAGATCATCGTCGCACCCAGTTGCCTGTGCAGATGCTTCAGCTCGCGACGCAATTCCGTGCGCAGCTTTGCGTCGAGGTTTGAAAGCGGTTCATCGAACAGAAACACGTCCGCTTCGCGCACGATCGCACGACCAATCGCGACGCGCTGACGCTGCCCGCCCGAAAGCTGTGCCGGGCGGCGCTTGAGCAGCGGCCCCAGTTGCAGCATGTCAGCGGCGCGCCCGACGCGCCGCTCGATCTCGTCCTTCGACGTGCCATTGATGCGCAACGCGAACGAGAGATTTCGCTCGACGTTCATCGTTGGATACAGCGCGTAAGACTGGAACACGAGCGCGATGCGGCGATCTTTCGGATCGGCCCATGTCATGTCCTGTCCGCCGATTTCGATAGTGCCACGGGTGACGTCGATCAGGCCGGCGATGCTGTGCAGTAGCGTGGACTTCCCGCAACCCGACGGTCCGAGCAGAACAAGAAATTCGCCTGGCTCGACTTCGAGATCGAGCGCTTCGATCACGGTGTTCGCACCCAGCTGGATCTTGAGGTTGCGGATCGACACATTCGATACGTTGGACATGCGTTAGCCCTTGACTGCACCGGAAGCAATACCGCGAACAAACCAGCGGCCGGAAATAAAGTAGATCGCAAGCGGCACCATCGACGTGAGAATCGTCGCTGCCATGTTGACGTTGTAGAGACGCTCGCCGGTCGTTGTATTGATGATGTTGTTCAACTGTACCGTCATCGGCAGATTCTTCGTGCCCGCGAAAACGAGACCGAGAATGAAGTCGTTCCAGATGCCGGTGACCTGCATGATGATCGCGACGACGATGATCGGCACCGACATCGGCAGCATCAGTTGCAGGAAGATGCGCCAGAAGCCGCCGCCATCGATACGCGCCGCCTTGAACAGTTCGAGCGGAATCGACGCATAGTAATTGCGGAACAGGAGCGTCATCAGCGGCATGCCAAAGATCGTATGGATCACGACGATGCCGGGCAGCGAGCTGAACAGATGCACGCTCGCCAGCACACGCACGAGCGGATACACCATCACCTGCACCGGAATGAACGCGCCGACCAGCAGGATCGCGAACAGCGCACCGGCGCCACGCGGCCGCCAGAACGACAGCGCATACCCGTTCACTGCGCCAATGAAAATCGACAGAATGGTGCTTGGCACAACGATGCGCACCGAGTTCCAGAAGCCCACCTGAATGCCGTTGCAATCAAGACCCGTACACGCGGCTTGCCATGCCGTGCTCCACGGTTCCAGCGTGAAATGAACCGGCAACGCAAACAGATTGCCAAGCCTTATCTCGGACATTGGCTTCACCGACGTCACGAACATCACGTAGAGCGGCAGGAGAAAGAACAGCGCAGCGGTCAGCAGAAACGCGTAGACACCCAGGCGCGCCGGCGTGAAATTTGAACGCCGCTTACGCGCGGGGACAGCAGGACGAGGCGCGTTCATCAGACGTCCTTGCGCAACGCGGCGCGACTGCGTATATAGAAGAACGGTGCGAGAATCGCGAGTACGGTCGTGAGCAGCACGATCGAAGCCGCCGAGGCCAGCCCGATGTTCGCGCGTCCGAACAGATAGTCCAGGATGAATTTCGCGGGCACTTCGCTAGCCGTGCCCGGACCGCCCTGCGTCATCGCGACGACCGCGTCGTAAAGCTTCAGAACCATCACGAACAACAGCACGAACGCGGTCGATACCGAAGGTCCGAGCATCGGCACAACGATGCTCGCATAGACGCGCCAGCGCGGGATTCCGTCAATACGCGCGGCTTTCCAGAGCTCGTCGTCGACGCCGCGTAACCCGGCCAGCAGCAATGCCATCACAAGACCGGACGCCTGCCACACGGTCGCGATGACGAGCGTATAGATCACATAATCCTGATCGACGATCCAGTCGAAGCGCGCATGCGTGAAGCCGAGCTTGTGCAGGACTTCCTGCACGCCCAGCTGCGGATTCAGGATCCATTGCCAGACGAGGCCGGTCGCAACAAACGACATCGCATACGGATACAGAAACACCGTGCGCAGCGCGCCTTCCGCGACGACCCGCTGGTCGATGAAGATCGCGAGCAGAAGACCGATCACCATGCACGCGACGATAAAGCACGCGCCGTAGATCACGATGTTCTGTAACGACAGCAACCAGCGGTCGGTGTGAAAGAGCCGCACGTACTGCGTCACGCCCGCGAAGTCACCCGAAGGAAACGTTCGCGAATTGCTCAGCGAAACCCGTGCGGTCCACAGCATCGTGCCGAGGTACGCAAACGCGACCGTCATTACCATCGGTATCATTGCGATCCAGGCGGCCAGCGGAAACCGCCTGCGCCGCAACCGGGGCTGCGGCCGGGATTGCAATGCATGGGCGACCATAGTGGCCGTCAGCTCTTGAGTGCGCTGGCAAATGCCTTTTGCGCGTCGTCGGCCGACTGGTTCTTGTTCCAGAAGTTGGTGATCACGTCGATGAGCGCACCTTGCACATCAGGCGGAATCAGCATTTCCGGATTCGGTAGCTGTCGCGACTTGTCCTTCATGATCGCGATACCCTCTTTCGCGCAGACGTCGAGCGACGCCTGATCGATGTCTGGACGAATCGGAATCGAACCCTTCTTCGCGCTGAACGCGACCTGCGCTTCCGGCGAGGTCATGACCGTTGCGAGCAGGTTCTGGGCCTTGATCGTCGTGGCGTTGTCGGTCTTCGGGAAGACGAACACGTCGCCAGCCACCATGTACGGCGACTTCGGACCAAAGCCCGGGAAGCAGCCGAAGTCCTTACCCGGCACCTGCTTCGCTGCCGAGAACTCACCCTTCGCCCAGTCGCCCATGATCTGCACGCCGGCCTTGCCCGAAATCACGAGCGCGGTCGCGTCGTTCCAGTTGCGGCCAGGCGAACCCGGATCGACGTAATTGTGCAAACGCTTGAACGTGTTAAGCACGTTCTTGAACGCAGCGGAATTCACCGCGTTCGGGTCACGGTCGCGATAGACCTTCAGATACAGATCGGTGCCGCCCACATCAGCGAGCACAGCATCGAACGTGATCTTCTCCTGCCATGCCTGACCGCCCAGTGCGAGCGGTATCAAGCCGGCCGCTTTGAGCTTGTCGAGGTCGCCCAGGAATTCGTCAAAGGTTTTAGGCTCGCCTGCGATGCCTGCTTTCTGGAAAGCGGGCTTCGAATAGAAGAACCAGTCCTGCATGTGAATATCGACGGGCGCCGCATAGAAATGCCCATTGACCTTGATGCTGTTCAGGATCGATTCCGGAAAGATCGTATTCCAGTTTTCCTTTGCAGCCACAGCGTCGACGTTGTTCAGCAGGCCCTGATCGATCAGGTCGTGAAACTGCTTCGACGTGTTGAACTGTGCGGCGGTCGGTGGATCGCCACCGACGATGCGGTTAATCGCCGTCGAGCGCGCCTGGTCGGCGCCCGCTACCGCGTTATCGACCCATAGTCCGCCAGCCTTGTTATAGGCGTCGGCGAACTGCCGGATCGCGGCCGATTCGCCGCCCGACGTCCACCAGTGGATCACGTTGGCCTTGAGCGGCTCGGCGGCCTGTGCAGCCTGCGTTGCAAAACCGCTTATCGCAATGGCCGCGATGACGCCGGCGAGTAGCTTTCTTCTACTGTTCATTCCGTCTCCTCCGGGCTTTGCGCCCGTGTTTCCAGACCGATACAGGGACAACCAGAAAAAACCGGCTCAGGCGCGCGCGGCGCGCTCTTTCAGAAACTTTGCGATCAGTTCGGCACTGTGCTTGAAGGTGCGCTTCTGCGTATCGTAATCGACATGCACGACGCCAAAGCGTCGCTCATAGCCGAAGGCCCACTCGAAGTTATCCATCAGCGACCACACGAAATAGCCGCGAATATCGACGCCCTTCTTGATGGCCTGATCGACTGCAGCAAGATGGCGCTTGAGAAACGAAATACGCTGCGGATCGTCGACGCGGCCATCGATCACCTTATCGTCCGACGCCATGCCGTTTTCCGTAATGTAAATCGGCGGCAACGCGGCGTATGTTTCGTTGAAGCGGATCAGCAGATCGCGCAGCCCATCCGGATACACTTCCCAGCCCATCTGCGTACGCTCTACGCCTTCCAGCGGCACTTCGGTGAAGCCGTGCGCGCCGTCGCTCTTTACGTTCGTGCGGAAATAATAGTTGATGCCGAGGAAATCGAGCGGCGCGGAAATGGTCTGCATGTCGCCTTTAAGCACGAGCGGATCAGTGCCTGGCCACAGTTCGAACAGATCTTCCGGATACGCGCCCTTCAAGAGCGGATCGAGAACCCACGCGTTGTGCTGAACCTCGAACAGATGCGCGGCGCGACGGTCAGCCGGGCTGTCGGCGTTCGCTGTGCCGCGACCGATGTTCGCAACGATGCCCTTCTGCGACGCGGGATCATTGGTGCGCAGCACCGGCATTGCCATGCCGTGCGCGAGCAGCAGATGATGCATGGCCTGCGTGGCGAAGCGGCTGTTCGCCAGGCCCGGTGCGTGATGACCGTTGCCGTAGCCAAGAAACGCCGAGCACCACGGCTCATTCAGCGTCGCCCATGCATCGACCTGACCGGCCAGTTCACGGCTCATCAGGTCGGCATAATCCGCGAAGCGATAGACGATATCGCGATTGAGCCAGCCGCCGCGATCTTCCAGATGTTGCGGCAAGTCCCAGTGATACAACGTGACGAACGTCTTGAGGCCCTTCTCCTTGAGGCGGCCTAGCAGACGCTTATAGAAATCGAGACCCTTCTGGTTCGGCCGGCCCGCTTCATCCATCACGCGCGGCCACGCAATCGACAGACGGTACGCGTCGAGATTCAACGCCGACAGCATGTCGAGGTCGCTTTCCCAGCGGTTGTAATGGTCGCAGGCTACCGCGCCGGTATCGCCGGCGAGCACCTTGCCTGGGATCGCCGAGAAGGTATCCCAGATCGATGGCAGCCGGCCGTCTTCCTGCGCGGCGCCTTCGATCTGGTAAGCGGCAGTCGCCGCGCCCAGCAAAAAATCCCTGCGCCAGAGCGCGGAATCGGACGGCGGCGAAAACACGTCGTCGGAAAGAGCAGATACGTTGTTTGCCACGGATTCTCCTGCGCGCAATCGTTAGTACGGATCGTTGCGGGGCGCGGAGTGGAAGCGCTTCCACACGACGTGCAAACGATAGCAGCGGGCAATTCATCGCAGCAATCAGGGTTTGTCTTTAGGAAGATGCGCGACAGCAAGGCCGAATCAGCGCACACTCATGGGACGCTCGAACCATCTGGTCAGCGATAAACGCAACGGGAGTAGCGTCATGGCAAAAGGTCAACTACGCAGCAATCGCGAAGTCAAAAAACCCAAACAGGCGAAGAAGGCCACACCCGCTTCCACACCGTTTGGCTCAACGCCGATCAAGGTAGCGCCGCACGTCGCTGAAGCGCAAAAGAAGCGTTAATTCATCGCGATGCCGGGCGGTCACGCCGCCCGGTTTTCACGCGAGCTTCATTCGAAGTTCGTACCCGCACTGACCGTTTCCCACGCGTCGATTTCCTTCCGCAGATCGTCGAGCTTGCACCGGATGAACGACAACGCATCCGTGCCGAGCGGCAAATGCACGGGTGGCGTGTCCTCGTCGGCAATTTTCAGGATCGCTGCGGCCGCCTTCGCCGGATCACCGGGCTGCTTGCCACTGCGTTCCGCGCGCGCGGCGCGCAACGGCGCGAAGAGCGCTTCGTAGTCAGCGACGGTCTGCGCGCCGCGCGTCATCGAACGACCTGCCCAGTCGGTACGGAAGGCGCCCGGCTCAATCGCCGTCACCCGGATGCCGAGGCCCACGACTTCCTTCGCGAGCGTCTCGCTGATCGCCTCCAGCGCGAACTTGCTGCCGTGATATACGCCGAGACCCGCAAACGTGACGATGCCGCCCATCGACGTGATATTGATAATGTGGCCGCTGCGACGCGCGCGCATGAACGGCAGCACGGCCTGGATCACCGACACCGCGCCGAACACGTTGACGTCGAACTGCGCGCGATACTGGTCGAGTGTCGTTTCTTCGATTGTGCCTTCGTGACCGTAACCCGCGTTATTGACGAGTACGTCGATTGGGCCGACGTCTGCTTCGATAGAGGCCACAGCCCGCTCTACGTCGTCATGGCGGGTCACGTCGAGCAGCACGCCGAACGAGCGGCCCGGCGCGAACTGGTCGAACTGCGCGCGCTGCGCTTCGTCGCGCAAGGTGCCGGCGACCCGGTCGCCGCGCGCAAGCGCGGCATCGGCGATGGCGCGACCGAAACCGCTGCTGACGCCCGTGATAAACCATGTTTTCATTTCGATTCTCCTTGAAGGTTGCACGGCGGGTGAGATCCGCGCTTCAGCAGGAAGTCTGTGCGCAACGCGGCCCAATGCCCAATTCGAAATCGACGCACGTTCGATAAGCGCGGCTAATGGGCGGGTTGGCCCGGTAAGATGTAGCGTCCAGCGCGCGCGTGAAGAACCTGCGCGGACACCCTTCACCATCCATCAGCGAGGCCCCGATGAGGGCGATCGAACTCCGCCAGTTGCGCTATTTCTCGCTCCTTGCGAAGGAACTGCATTTCGGCCGCGCCGCCGAACTCGCGTTCATCACGCAGCCGGCGCTGAGCCAGCAGATCGCGCGGCTCGAAGAACTCGTCGGCGTGCCGCTCTTCACGCGAGACCGGCGACAAGTGTCGCTTACACCAGCCGGTGAAGCACTTCATGATGGGGTCGACAAAGCCTTCGCACAGATCGAAGCATCACTGCGTCTTGCGCGTGACACCGGGGAGCACACGTCATTCCAGTTAACGATAGGTCTCGTCGAATATACGAACCTGCCGTTCGTTCCACCTTCGCTGATCCGCCTGCAGTCGCTATATCCGGACGTGAAAATCGTGCGCAATGAAATGACTGCAACGCAACAGCTCGACGCGTTGACGAAGCACCAGATCGACGTCGGTTTCGGTGTGCCTATCGGACCGCTGCCCGTCGACGGTACGCTTCGCTCGGCGCCTCTACTCGAAGCGGGCTGGGCGATCCTGATGCGCGACGATCACCGGCTCGCCGGGCTGGCGCGTCTGCGCATTGACGATCTCGCTGCGGAGCGGCTGATCGTGTTCGCGCGCCAGGTGAATGCGCCGCTGTATGACGCCGTCGTCGGACATTGCCGGGCGAGCGGCTTTACGCCGAACTTTGTCTACGAGACGACGCAGGCACAGGTCGGCATGACGCTCGTCGAACAGGGGCTGGGCGTGATGCTGGGCGCGGCGTATGTGTTCGCGTCGCTGCCGGCGCGCCTGCGCTGCGTGCCGATAGGCGGGTTCGATACGCTCACCGTCTATCGGTTTTCGCGAGCGGACGAGGCGAATCCGCTGATTCTCGATTTCCTCGATATCGCCGATGAAGAAGCCCGTCGGGCGCAGCAGCGGATGTCGCGTGGCGGTTAGCGAAAACGGCGGCGTTTCGATGTGTTATCGCGGCGATGCGCCCTGCCGCACGAGAAAATCACGCATGGTTGAGTCTTCGCATAGCCCGATAGCGCGGTCACGCGCGGCCTGCGCTTCCTGCATCCGCTGCATGCGCGTCAGCAGATGCGCGGCGAGTGCCCAATACGGTTGATAGCTCGCCACGACCTCTGCCGGAATCGCTTCGAGCAACGCCCACCCCGCTTCTGGGCCACGTGCCTCTCCAACCGCCGCGGCGCGTCCGGTGAGCGCACCGATCGTCGGCGCAATGCGGACAAGGCCTTCGTAGAAAAGCGCGATTGCCTCCCAATCCGTGTGGCCGGCCGCAGACCGACGCGCATGCACCGACTGGATCGCTGCCTCCAGCTGAAACCGTCCGATGCGGCCCGCGCCGCTCGCTGCCATCAGCAATGTTTCCGCTTCGTCGATCATCGGTTGCGACCAGCGCTGCGTGTCCTGTTCCGATAGCGGCACGTATTCGCCGGCAGCACCACGCCGCGCATCGCGCCGCGATTCGCAGTACAGCATCAGCGCGAGCAGGCCTTGCACTTCGGGTTCGTCGGGCATGAGTTGCAGCAGCAGACGGCCGAGATCGGTTGCTTCCGTCGCCAGCCCGCGACGACGCGGATCGGCGCCCGCGACATCATCCCAGCCGCTGCCGTAAGCCGCGTAGATTGCTTCGAGCACGGCGTGGAGACGTGCCGGCAGATCGGCTGGCTTCGGCAGATCGAAGGCGATGCCCGCATCGCGGATCTTGTTCTTCACGCGGCTTAAGCGTTGCCCCATCGCCGCCGGTTGAACGAGAAACGCAGAGGCGATGCGCGCGGCAGGAAGACCGAGCACGGCCTGCAACATCAGTGGTGTGCGCGCCGCGGCATCGATCGCCGGGTGCGCGCAGATAAAGAGCAGCTTCAGCCGCTCGTCGGGAAACAGCAGATCGTGTGCGACCAGTTCCTGCGCTTCGTCGGCGACGGCGAGCAGCGTCGGCAGCGCGGCCACCTGCACGCGCAGGTGACGCGACGCGTCGATCAGCCGACGCCGCGCCGCCGTCAGCAGCCACGCTTCGGGCCGCTCCGGCACGCCATCGCGCGGCCAGGTTTCGAGCGCCGACTGGAACGCGTCGGCGAGCGCGTCTTCCGCGGCGGCCACGTCGTGCGAGCGCGCCGCGAGAAACGCAATCAGGCGGCTGCGGGAGTCGCGCGCGACCCGCTCGACCGTGCGATGCGGTTCATTCATCGCGTGAGCCTTTCGTGCGGGTTCGCGCGCGGAGCGCTTAGCCCGGCACCATGTTGGGCCGTACCTCGATCACGCAGCCAGGCGCCGCCGGAATGCGGGCCGCCCATTCGAGCGCGGCATCGAGATTGGGCACGTCGATCATGAAAAAGCCGCCCAGTTGCTCTTTGGTGTCGGCGTATGGGCCGTCCTGCACGCGACGCGGATCGCCGATTGTCACCGTCGTCGCATTGCCCGGTGGTTGCAGCCCGGCACCCGTGACGAACACGCCGGCCTCGCTAAGCGCCTGCACGTAGCGCGGCCAGGCCGCATGGTAGGCTTCGCGCTTTTCGGCGTCCGGATCAGTGCGACGGGCGAAACCCTCGGGCGTTTCATA
Organism: Paraburkholderia sp. GAS42; assembly: GCF_050436565.1. Classification (NCBI taxonomy): domain Bacteria; kingdom Pseudomonadati; phylum Pseudomonadota; class Betaproteobacteria; order Burkholderiales; family Burkholderiaceae; genus Paraburkholderia; species Paraburkholderia sp. GAS42. The sequence goes on from NZ_JBNDML010000006.1 coordinate 198,148, forward strand.
CAGCAGCATCGTGAAGTTCATGGCTGTCCTCTCACAAAGAAGTGCGAGCGCATTTTCCGCTCGATGCAATGACGCGCCAGCGAACCGCATTTCGACAGCGCATGCAAAAAATCCACTTTCGCGCGGGATTCGCTGTGAGGCAAGGGGCCGCGCCAGCTTTACGTCATCCGCGACAAAAACTTCGAGCGCCACACACCTTCGAGCGAGTACACCGCAAGCGCGATCCAGATCGCGCCATAGCCGATCAACTGCGCACCGCTGAAAGGCTCGCGATAGATCGCCACGCCGATCAGCAGTTGCAGTGTCGGTGTCACGTACTGGATCAGGCCGAGCATCGAGTAGGGAATGCGTCGCGCGCCGGCCGCGAACAGCAGCAGCGGAATCGCGGTGATCGGCCCCGCCATCGCGAGCAGAAACTCGACGCCCCACGAAGCGCTGACAAACGCATTCTCGCCGCGCGCGGCGAGCAGCGCGAGATACAGCACCGCGACCGGAAAAAGCAGCACGGTTTCGAGCGTGAGCCCTTCGAGCGCGCCGAGCTTCGCGGTTTTGCGCAGCAGGCCGTAGCCCGCGAAGCTCACGGCGAGCGCAAGGCTGATCCACGGCAAGTGGCCGTTTTCCCACGTGAGCCATACCACGCCCGCCGTCGCGATCGCCACCGCCAGCCACTGCACGCTACGCAGGCGCTCACCGAGAAACGCGAGGCCGAACAGCACGTTGATCAGCGGATTGATGAAGTAGCCGAGACTCGCCTCGACGATATGTCCGGCGTTGACGGCCCAGATATAGATGCCCCAGTTGGTCGACAGCAGCACGGCGCTCGCCGCGAAGCGTGCGAGCAGACGCCGGTCGCGCAGCACCGGGCCGAGCCAGCGCCATTGCAGCCGCACGGTCAGCACGATGAACAGGAACAGCATCGACCAGACCATCCGGTGCGCGAGCATTTCGAGCGCGGAAATCTGGTGCAACGACTTGAAGTAGAGCGGAAACAGGCCCCACAACGTAAAAGCAAGCAACGCGTAACCGACACCGGGATTCATTTTTTCGACTGACTTATCAACGGATTGATCGACTGACGATTCGACTGACTTATCGACCGGAAACAGGTCGGAAGCCAACGGTTCTGGCGGACCTTACGTAGCCGCTTTGCCAGACGAATTTGCACCGGCAGGCCGGCAATGACGCACGCTCCGCGCGTGCCCATTACGCGGGACCGCCGGTTTTGCGACAATAGTGGATTGTCGCCGCGCCCGCTCGCGGGTGTCCACCCCGGTTTTTCGCCCTCTAAGCGCGCCCTCGAAGCACGCCCTTGAAGCGATCCGCCTTTTTTCAGACCGCCCACGGTCAGCGAAGCCACGACCCGATGTCACTACCCCATATCAATCTGCTGTATTCGCTGTCCGGCCTCGGTGTCGGCTTTCTCGTCGGGCTGACGGGCGTCGGCGGCGGCTCGCTGATGACGCCGCTCCTTGTGCTGCTGTTCGGCATCCATCCCGCGACCGCCGTCGGCACCGATCTGCTGTACGCCGCCGCGACCAAGGCGACCGGCACGCTCGTGCACGGTCTGAAAGGCTCGATCGACTGGCGCGTGACGCTGCGCCTCGCCACCGGCAGCGTGCCCGCCGCGACCATCACGCTGATTCTGCTGCACCGGTACGGGATGGACACCCCGCGCACGAGCACGCTGATTCAGGTCGTGCTCGGTGCGGCGCTGCTTATCACCGCCGTGGCGCTCGTGTTCCGGCCGCAGCTGGCGCGCCTCGCCGCGCGCCGCGAGCGACCGGAGGCGCCGGTGCGTACCTTCTGGCTGACCGTGCTGACGGGGGCGATTCTGGGCGCGCTGGTCTCGCTGACCTCCGTGGGCGCGGGCGCGATCGGCGTGACGGTGCTGTTGCTGCTGTACCCGGCGCTGCCGACCCAGCGCATCGTCGGGTCGGATATCGCCCACGCGGTGCCGCTGACGCTCCTCGCGGGCGCCGGACACTGGCTGCTGGGTTCGATCGACTGGTCGCTGCTGCTGTCGCTGCTGGTCGGATCGCTGCCGGGCATCGCCGTGGGCAGCTATCTGTCGTCGCGCGCGCCGGACGCGCTGCTGCGCAACCTTCTGGCCGCTACGCTCACGCTCGTCGGCGCGAAACTGGTGATGAGCTGAAGCGCCGGGCCCCGGCCGCCTGCCCGAAGCGGGCCGTCCGGGCACACCACGCGTTATTTGAAGAACCGGCAGGTCAGGTCGACCTCGAACTCCTTCACCCACTGACCGACGCTATCCGCGTGATACGACTGCGCGCGGCCGCCATAGCGGCGCACCGTCACGAAGCGGCCGTGCACGCCGCTCGTGTCGTCGACGAAGTTCGTGATCTCGAACTGTCGGGTCGAAAAGCCGTACCGCTCGCACGCGAGTTCGAACGCCGCCTGTTCGCCGGTCGGCAGGTCGCTATCGTCCTGATGAGCCATGTCGCTTCTCCCCGCCTCTCCGGAAGCCAGATCCCACAGTATGCGCCGCAAAGAAGACATTCTGTTGTCAGGCGCACGAAGCGGATCAGGCGACACGGTACGTGCGCAGACGCTCTTCGGCCCGTTCACCGCTCCTCCACTGACCGTGATCGCATTCGCACCCGGACTGGACGCACAATGAAAACGGGCCCCGGTTTTCACCGGGGCCCGTTCGGGTCAGCGCTCATGCTTCGTTTGCTTGAACGAAGCGTGAGCGCTGAAGGCTCGCGACTGGCGCTATCAGGACCTTCGCCCCGACACGGCCAGACACGCGCCGGTTACTGCTGCTCCACCGACAGCTTGTTGCTCACCGACGTCACGCCGGCAACGCCTTGCGCGATCGTGCCGGCCTTCTCGATCTGGCCGGCGTCCGGCACCGTGCCGGTCAGCGTCACAACGCCGCCGCGCGCACGCACGGCAATGCTCGACACATCGACGGAGCTCTTGCTGAGCGCCTTGCGCACGGCGAGGCCCAGCGAGCGATCCGTCTTCTTCGCGGATTGTGCGGACGGTGCGGCCATCGTGCCGCTCGCCGCCATGGCTTCGCTCGACTGCGCGTACGCATTGCACGCCACCACGACACACACCACTCCACCCAGCGCCTTCAGAAAATCGACCGATTTCATGACTTCTCCTTTTTACTTCAGTTTGGACCGCATCTACCCGCGGCTTCGTTACGACTACCGGCGGCCAGGTCGCAGAGCGTCCATGGACGCGGCAGGCGACGGCCGACTTTGGCTTCGACACGGTGTGCGAGAGGCAGGAGAGGCGACGGCGACGCGAACCGCAGGCGGAGCGTTCACCGGCCTGCCGCAGGATGACGGGCGCTCCCGGTTCTCTTCTGAACGGCCGGGTCGCGCTACGCATACGCTGGTTTGCGGCAGCGACGCACAATTTAATCTAGCCGGGCCAGAAGCGCAAAGGGTTTAACGAGACGGGCGATGCGTGTTGTGTACGCGCAGGTCGCGCCTTGTTGACATCCGGCTCAGGTCCGGTTCACCGGTGTTTCACGTCCAGTTCACGATTTGTTACGCGTTTGTCCGGCGTCCAGCTTGCCCGGACGGTCGTCGGGCCGTCAATCTCATGTACCATCGGCGCGAGCGTGCGCCGCCTGCCTGCCGGCATCGCGCGGCGCGTTTTTTCACCGTCCTGCTGCCCCGTCGACCCGATGAAGTTTTCCAGAGGCCGCCCCGGCCCCACCGACCGTAAAGCTCCGCGCCTCGTGGCCCGCTTCGTCGCGATCTCGTGGCGCGACCTGGCCGTCTCGTTCGGCCCGATCCTGCTGATCAGCGCCGCCGCGATCTACCTCGCCGTGCGCCTGATCCAGCCCGCACCGCCCAACACGCTCACCATCAGCGCCGGCCCGGAAGGCAGTTCCTTCTGGAACGCCGCGCAAAAGTACAAGGAAATCCTGGCGCGCAACCGCATCACGCTGACCGTGCTGTCGTCGGAAGGCTCGCTCGATAACCTGAAGCGCCTCGCCGATCCGAATTCGAAGGTCGATGTCGGCTTCGTGCAGGACGGCATCGCGCCGCCCTCGGCGATCAAAGGTCTGATGTCGCTGGGCAGCGTCTCTTATGTGCCGGTCGCGATCTTCTACCATGGGCCTTTCATCCGGCGGCTGTCGGAATTCAAGGGCCTGCGGATCGCCGTCGGCGCTGAAGGTAGCGGTACGCGTGAGCTCTCGCTCGCGCTGCTGAAGGCGAACGGCATCGTGCAGGGTGGTCCGACGAAGCTGCTGCCGCTTTCCGGCGACGACGCCGCGCAGGCGCTGATCGACGGCAAGGTCGATGCGGCGTTTCTCACCGGCGACTCCGCGCAACCGCCCACCATGGCGAAGCTGAACCGCACGCCCAACGTGCAGTTCTTCGATTTCACGCAGACCGACGCCTACACCCGGCGCTTCCCGTATCTGACGGCGATCACGTTCCCGATGGGTTCCTTCGATCTTGGCCGCAACCTGCCGGCGCTCGATATCCACACCGTCGCGCCGACCACCGAACTGGTCGCACGCGACTCGCTGCATCCGGCGCTCTCCGATCTGCTGATCGAAGCCGCGCGCGAGGTGCACGGCAAGGCCAACATCATGCAACGCGCCGGCGAGTTTCCTGCGCCGCTCGCGCACGATTTCCCCATCAGCGACGACGCCGCCCGTTACTACAAGTCGGGCAAGAGCTTTCTGTACCGCTCGCTGCCGTTCTGGCTCGCGAGCCTTGCCGACCGTCTGATCGTGCTGCTGGTGCCGATCATCGTCGTGCTGATTCCGGGCCTGCGGCTCGTGCCGTCGCTCTATGCGTGGCGCGTGAAGTCGCGCATCTACCGCTGGTACGGCACGCTGATCGCGATCGAACGGGAATCGATGGGCGAAACGTCGCCGACGGACAAAAAGGCCTTGATGGCGCGGCTCGATGCAATCGAAGACGCGGTGAACGGACTCAAGATGCCACTCGCGTACGCGGACCAGTTCTATGTGCTGCGCGAGCATATTGGCTTCGTGCGCAGCCGGCTCGATCATCCGCACGAGACGCCCGGCGAAGAGCCCGCCGCCGCCGCGCACAGCGCCGCCCGCGACGACGCGCACGCCAAACCGGACGACAGCCAGGACGACAACCCGCACCACCACGACGATGACGACCCCACCGCGCCGCCGCCCGCCGCGCCGACACAGACTGCGTGACGGATGCGGCACAAGACAACGTTTATCGCCTGGACGGAAACCAGAAGCACGACTTTCGGCGTCCGCTGAAAAAAACATTCGAAGCGGACGAGGTGCAAGCGCGCCCGCCTTTGCGTAAGATCAAAGTGAAACCGCCAGACGCGCAGAACGGCGCCCAAAACAGGGAGACAGACATGACGCACGCTATCGACACCACGCAACCGCGATGGTTTTACGACTTTGTCTCGCCGTTCACCTATCTCCTGCTCGAACAGCATGAGAAATGGCCGGATGTGCCGTTCGCGCTCACGCCCGTCTCGCTGAACGAGTTGTATAAGCATTGGGGTCAGCGCCCGCCGGGCACGGTGCCCGGGAAACGCACTTTCATCTATCGGCACGCGCTCTTCAGGGCTGAACAGCTCGGCATCCCGTTCCGGATGCCGCCCGTGCATCCGTTCGATCCGACCAAGGCGCTGCTCCTCGCGACGGCCGCCCAGGCCGATCTGGTCTGCGTGCGCGAGATTTTCCGCTTCATCTGGCGCGACGGCCGCGATCCTTCGACGGACGAAGGCTTCGCCGCGCTGTGCGAACGCGTCGGGCTGCCGGACGGTCCGGCGATGATCGAACTCGAGGAGACGAAGGAGCGACTGCGCCGCAACACGACTGAAGCGACGACGCTCGGCGTGTTTGGCGTGCCCACCTTCTGGATGAACAAGCAGCTGTTCTGGGGCGAAGACGCGCTGCCGATGGTGCTGTACTGTGCACGCACGCCGAACTGGCTCGATTCGAAGGAAGTGAAGCGGATCAGCTCGTTGCCGTCGGGGTTGACGCAGGCCGTGTGACGCGACCAGAGAGCATGACGCGGTCGTTGCGCGGTCGGCATGCGCGGGTTGCGCCCATGTCGAGTGATCGTTACCCGTCATGGCGGCGCGCGGGTCCGCCCACGCATGCGCGACCTGATGCCGGCCATACCGCGGACGCTATAGCCGGCGCGCCGCAAAGGGCTAAGGTTATGGACTATGCGAGGTAATCCGCGCTGCCGTCCGGCAGCGGGTTGCCTGACGCGTCATCTCAATCCCCTTTGACAGCCCGATACGCCTGCTGACGCATGGACGATACCGCCGCCTCCCTCGATATCTGGCTCGTTCGCGTGCTGCGTACGCTGCTGGTCGAGCGCAGCGTCACGCAGACCGCGCTGCGCCTGAACCAGACCCAGCCGGCGATCAGCACCGCGTTGCGCAAGCTGCGTGAAACGCTGAACGACCCGATCCTCGTGCGCGGCAAGTCGGGCATGGTGCCGACCGAATATGGGGAATCGCTACTGGCGTCGGCGCAGTGTGTGCTGCGCGAAGTCGACTTCGTCGCGACGCCGCATGGCGATTTTGATCCGGCGCGCTCGCGTCGTACGTTTCGCGTCGCCGCGCCGGATTATCTGAACGATTTCTTCATGCCGACCGTGATCGCGCAGTTCCGTGAGGCGGCGCCGCATGCCCGTCTGGAAATCGAGTCGCTGTATCCGACGCTCGATCACACTGCCGCACTCGATGCCGGTGAACTCGACCTCGTGATCGGCAACTGGGCAAAGCCTGACGCACGTTTCGAACGGAGCGACCTGTTTTCGGACACTGTCGTGTGCCTGATGCGCGCCGATCATCCGCTCGCGCAGGCGCCGCTCACGCGCGACGCATATCTCGACGCCGCGCATCTGGCGCCGACGCCGTACACCGGCGGCAACGCCGGCGCGATCGATGTCGGCCTCGCGAAGGCCGGCGCGCAACGACGCATTGTCACGACGCTGCCCTACTTCGGGCTCGTGCCGCAGGTGCTGCTGCAATCCGATCTGATCTTCACGACGACGCGTCGCTTCGCGATGCACTACGCGCACATTCTGCCGCTGGCAGTTGTCGAGGCGCCGATCGCGTTTCCGCGCATCAAGTGCTATCAGATGTGGCATCCGCAGCCAGACCGGCCGAGCGATATCGGCTGGCTGCGCGGGTTGATGGCGCAGGTGTCGGAGGAACTGGTGGCCCGTGGGGCCGGGCGGGGGAAGAAGACGCGGGCGGTCGTGGCGAGCGTCGGTGGGCGCTAGACGCGGCATCGTCTGGCGCCAGCGTCGGCCTGCAGGCGTCGCGGTTTTTCAGCGCAACTGCTGGGCGAGGTATTCGCAGACCGGGTACGGCCCGGGCCGGGCGGCGTCGCGTCGCGTCGATAGCGTGCAACTGGAAACCCGGGTTGCACGGCTCCCCGCTCAAGCTTTCTCTAATTGCGGCAGATGCAGGCGCCGAGGTTCGCACGACGTGACAGCAGCCTGCTGCGCGCGCACCTTGAACAGTTCCGCGGCCACCGCGATCGCAATCGACGGCGGCGCCTTGTCGACGATGCCCGGGACCCCGATCGGGCAGGTCATCTCGACGAGCCGCTCCGGATCGACGCCACGCTCGATCAACCGGCGCTCGAATTTCACGCGCTTCGTCTTCGAACCGATCATCCCGAAGTAGGCGAAGTCGCGTCGCCGCATGATGCGCGCCGCCAGCGAAAAATCGAGCGCGTGGTTGTGCGTCATCACGAGGAAGTAGGCGCCGGCGGGCGCCTGATCGACGATCGCGTCCGGCGTGTCGGTGGCTTCGATCTGCACGTTGACGGGGACTTCGTCGGGGAAGAGTTCGTCACGCTCGTCGACCCACTGGACGACGCACGGCAGGCTGCCCAGCAGCGCAACCAGCGCATGACCGACATGCCCCGCGCCGAACAGCACGATGTGCACCGGCGGCAGCGCCGGCCGCGGGACCGCCGCCGTGCCGCGGCGGCCAGGCTGAATCGAGGCATCAACGTTCGTCGTGAGCATCTTCATCGCTCCGTGTTCAGCGACGATCCGCGCTGGCCGCGCGCACTGCATTGACGGCCTTGAGAATCTCTTCGCTGGTCGCGGGCGCGTTGAGCGGCGGATTGACCTTGTAGTCGCCGACGCTCGCCACCGCATCGCGGATCGCGAAGAACACCGAGAACGGCAGCAGCAGCGGAGGCTCGCCCACCGCTTTCGAGCGATGGATGCTGTCCTCCGCATTGCGGTTCTTGAACAGGTTGACGCGGAAGTCCGGCGGCGTGTCATTCACGGTCGGTATCTTGTACGTGGACGGCGCGTGCGTCATCAGCTTGCCGCCTGCGTTCCACCACAGTTCCTCGGTGGTGAGCCAGCCCATGCCCTGGATGAACCCGCCTTCCACCTGGCCGACGTCGAGAGCCGGATTCAGCGATGCGCCCACGTCATGCAGCGCGTCCGCACGCAGCACGCGCATTTCGCCGGTCAGCGTATCGATCACGACCTCCGACACAGCCGCACCGTATGAGTAGTAATAGAACGGCCGGCCTTGCAGCTTCGCCTGATCCCAGTAGAGCTTCGGCGTCGCGTAGAAACCATCTGACCACAACTGCACGCGTGCAACGTAGGCCTTCGCGATGATCTCTTCGAACGGCACCACCGTATCGCCCACCACGACGCTATCGTTCGCGAAGCGCACGTTCGCGGCGTTCACTTCGCCCGCGCCGAATTTCCCGGCGGCGAACGCGGCGAGGCGCTCGCGCAACTGACGCGCGGCGTCCTGCGCGGCCTTGCCGTTCAGGTCGGAACCGGTCGACGCGGCCGTCGCCGAGGTATTCGCCACCTTGCTGGTATCGGTCGCGGTGACGCGCACGCGTTCGAACGGAATGCCGAGTTCATGCGCGACGACCTGCGCGACCTTGGTGTTGAGCCCTTGCCCCATCTCCGTGCCGCCGTGGTTCACGAGCACCGAACCGTCGGTATAGATATGGACGAGTGCGCCGGCCTGGTTGAAGTGCGTCACGTTGAACGCGATGCCGAATTTCACCGGCGTGAGCGCAAGACCCTTCTTCAGGATCGTGTTCTTCGCGTTGAATTCGCGGATCGATTCGCGGCGCGCGCGGTAGTCGCTGGTCGCTTCGAGTTCGTCGATCAGTTCGTGAATGACGTTGTCTTCGACAGTCTGGCCGTACGGCGTCAGGTTGTGTTCAGTCTTGCCGTAAAGGTTCCTGCGGCGCACGTCGAGCGAATCGAGACCTGTCGCACGCGCGACGTCGTCCATGATGTATTCGATCGCGAACGCGCCCTGGGGTCCGCCGAAACCGCGAAACGCCGTGTTCGACTGCGTGTTCGTCTTGCCGCATTGCCCTGCAATCGAAACGTCCGGCAGCCAGTACGCGTTATCGAAGTGACAGACGGCGCGCGTCATCACCGGGCCGGACAGGTCGGCGGAGAAGCCGCAGCGCGAGGTCATGTCGACCGAGACGCCGTCGATCAGGCCAGCGTCGTCGTAGCCGACTTCGTACGTATAGTGAAAGTCGTGACGCTTGCCGGTGACCATCATGTCGTCGTCGCGGTCAGGACGCAGTTTGACCGGGCACAGCAGCTTCCATGCAGCGAGCGCCGCGCAGCACGCGAACAGACCCGATTGCGATTCCTTGCCGCCAAAACCGCCGCCCATCCGCCGGCATTCGACCAGCACATTGTGCGAATGCACGCCGAGCAGATGCGCGACCATATGCTGCATTTCGCTCGGATGCTGCGTCGAGCACCAGACGTGCATGCCGTCGTCGTCCTTCGGCACCGCGTACGAGATCTGGCCTTCCAGATAGAACTGCTCCTGGCCGCCGAGCGTCATCTCGCCGGCTTCACGATGCGATGCGCGCGCGATCTTCCCACCGGCATCGCCGCGTGCGAGCTTCATCGGCGGCAGCACGTACGACTGCGCGGCGCGCGCCTGCTGCGCCGTCAGGATCGCGGGCAACTCCTCGTAGACGACCTGCGCGCGACGCGCCGCGAGCCGCGCCGTCTCATGCGAGGTCGCGACGACGATGAACATCGGCTGGCCGACGTATTGCACGACGCCGTCCGCGAGCACCGGATCGTCGTGGATGATCGGGCCGCAGTCGTTGGTGCCCGGAATATCCCCGGCGGTGAAAACAGCGACGACGCCAGGCGTCGCGCGCACTGCGTCGAACGACATCGACACAATCTTCGCGTGCGCCTTCGCCGACAGGCCGAGCGCGGCGTGCAGCGTGCCGGCGACGACCGGAATGTCATCGGTATAGGTCGCGCGGCCGCTCACATGCAGATGCGCGGATTCGTGCGGACGCGAGACGTGGACCTGCGTGAAATCGGCGAGGTCTTCACGCGCCTGGGCGTCCTTCAGGAACGGTTCAGCTTGCTGGTTCATTCGAATGTTCTCCGTATCCTGTTCGTTACGCGCCTGCGGCAACGACTGCGCGCACATCGAGCGCTTCTTTCGCCAGCGGATCGTGCGGACGCGTTTCGAGCCAGAAGCGATACAGCGTGTTCTTCGCCGCTTCGAGACGGTACGCGTCAGTGGCGCGCACGTCGGAGAGCGGCGCGTAGTCCTTGCCGAGCGCAAGCATCGCAGCCTGTGCCGTGGCCTCGTGCCAGACGGCGTCGTTCAGAACGGCTTCGGCATGCGTTGCGCGCTTCGGCGTCGCGGCCATGCCGCCGAACGCGACGCGCGGCTCGCGGATCGTCTCGCCATCGGCGATAAACGAGAACGCGGCGCAAACAGCCGAAATGTCGGAATCGAAGCGCTTCGAAATCTTGTACGTGCGGAATTGCAGGTTGCTGCGCCTGCCGGTGCGCGTCGGCACTTTCAGGCCGACGACGAACTCATGTTCCGCCATGTCCTTCTTCTGATATGCGAGGTACAGGTCTTCGAGCGGCAGTTCGCGTTCGACGTCATTGCCGCGCAGCACGACGCGCGCGCCCAACGCGATAAGACCGGGCATCGAATCACCGATCGGCGAACCGTTCGCAATGTTGCCGCCGAGCGTGCCGGCGTTGCGGATCGGCAGCGACGCGAAGCGTTGCCACATTTCCGTCAGCTCCGGATACTGCTTCGCGAGTTCGGCGTACGCGCTTTCGACCGTGACGCCGGCACCGATCTCGATCCAGTCGGCGGAGGTTTCGATGTGTTGCAGCGCCTCGATCTGCCCGACGTAGACGACGTTACCCAGATCGCGCATCTGCTTCGTGACCCACAGGCCGATATCGGTGCTGCCGGCGAGAATGCGCGTCGCCGGTTGCGCGGCCTTGATCTGCGCGAGCGCTTCGACGGTGCGCGGCGCGTCGAACTGCTGGCCGGCGTGCTCGTAATGGAAGGTATCCGCGCGTTCGATCGTTGAAAGCGTGCGGGCCAGCGCGGGGATATCGACGGGCGCTTTCGGCGGCGGCGCGTCGAACATCCGCACGGCGGCGTCGACGATCGGACGGTAGCCCGTGCAGCGGCAGAGATTGCCCGTCAGCGCGTTGCTGATATCGGTGCGCGACGGCACCGTTCTGTTCGCGCAGGAATGCTCGTGACCGTGCTTCTCATACAGTGACCACATTGACATCACGAAGCCCGGCGTGCAGAAACCGCACTGCGAACCGTGACAGTCGACCATCGCCTGCTGCACCGGATGCAGCGAGCCGTCAGGCTGGCGCAGATCTTCGACGGTGAAAAGCGCCTTACCGTCGAGCGTCGGCAGAAACTGGATGCACGCGTTGACCGTCTTGAAGTTGACGCCGCCCGCTTCGTCACGCTCGCCGATCACGACCGTACACGCGCCGCAGTCGCCTTCGGCGCAGCCTTCCTTGGTGCCCGTGCAGTGCGCGTCCTCGCGCAGATACTGCAGGACAGTGCGGGTGATGGGCGCGTCGCTGACTTCGCGAATTGCATTGCGGTGGTAAAAGCGGATCGGCTGGCTCATGTCTCTTCCCGGTTTCTCTGCGTCCGTGGGGACGGTCATGCAGTTGATGTCTCGAAAACTAACATCATCAATATTCGCAACCCATAGCGGTGGTCGCATGCGGGGCATATCGTTGCGGCGATAAATCACATCGGGTTTTACCGCGAACGCTTATATTTATCTGTCCGTTATGGCATGTTTTGCGAATTTATGCCGTGTTTGTGGTCTACGTATCAGATGCTGGAAAAATTGTTTGAGGAAATGCGCGCGAAAACTGGCTACCTGGATGGGTCCGATCTCATACGGCACTGTTTTTTAAGGGGCAAAAATATTAAGTGAATCCTGCAGAACGTCCCATTCCATGGGAAAATCACGGCTTTCTGGCGTTTTCAAGTCTCGTTTTCCCCATGTCCGCCGACTCCGCCTCATCTCGCAGTGAATTTGCGACCACGCTCCAGATCATTCCGGTCGTCTTTTTCACGTTTCTTTGCTACCTGACGATCGGCATTCCGCTCGCCGTGCTGCCGGGCTACGTCCACGACGACCTCGGCTACAGCGCGATACTCGCGGGTCTCGCGATCAGCGTGCAGTACTTCGCGACGCTCGCATCGCGTCCGATCGCCGGTCGCTCGGCCGACACGCTCGGGCCGAAGAAGACCGTCACGATCGGGTTGATTGGGTGCGGCGTGAGCGGTGTGCTGCTGCTCGCTGCCGTGCTGTGCGGACGCTGGCCGGTGATCAGCCTCGTGCTGCTGGTGATGAGCCGCCTCGTGCTCGGCTTCGGCGAAAGCCTGTGTGGCACGGGCGCGATCCTGTGGGGCATCGGGCGCGTCGGTACCGCGAACAACGCACGGGTGATTTCCTGGAACGGCATCGCAACGTATGGAGCGCTCGCCATCGGCGCGCCGCTTGGTGTGGCGATTGTCCATGCGGTCGGGTTCGAGGCGCTTGGCTTTGTCGTGTTCGCGCTGGCGGCGCTCGGCTTCTATCTCGCCCGGCCGATCGCGCCGGTGCCTGTCGTGCATGGTGAACGCATGTCGTATCGCAGCGTGTTCACGCGCGTGCTGCCGCATGGCATCGGGCTTGCGCTCGGCTCGGCCGGCTTTGGTTCGATTGCCACGTTCATCACACTCTTCTATGCGGCGCGCCACTGGCCGAACGCGGCGCTTTCGCTGACCGTGTTCGGCACGCTGTTCGTCGGATCGCGTCTTCTGTTTGCCAACACGATTCGCACGTACGGCGGCTTTCGCGTTGCGATCGCTTCGTTTGCGTTCGAGTGCGTCGGGCTGCTGATGCTGTGGCTCGCGCCTGAGCCGCATTTCGCGCTGGCGGGTGCCGCGCTCACCGGCTTCGGTTTCGCGCTGGTGTTTCCGGCGCTCGGCGTCGAAGCGGTCGCGCTGGTGCCGCCGGCGAGCCGTGGTGCGGCGCTGTCGGCGTATTCGGTGTTTCTGGATCTGTCGCTGGGGATTACCGGGCCGCTCGCGGGCTATATTGCCGGAGAGTTCGGTTATGCGTCGGTGTTTCTGTTCGCGGCGGTGGCGTCGGCGGCGGCTGTTGTGCTTTCGACGATGCTGTATCTGCGGCACACGCGTATATCGAACGCGCCGGCTGCGTTGTAGGGTCGGGCGTTGCGGGCCAGCCCAAAAAGCCTGTGCTGATTATTTCGGCACGGGCTTTTTTGTATTCACGCTGCGCGGGCTGCGCCTCGCGATCCGCCCGACAACGACTTTTCAAGCGCGGCGACGCCGGCCGGCAGATCCACGGCGACGCCGAGATCGACCATCGTGCGGCCCAGCGCATGCACGGTGCGGAACAGGTTATGTTCGCGGCACTGCTCGCCCATCTGGCCGATACGCACGATCGGCAAGCCGAACGAGCCCGAGATTTCCACCTGATGCTGCCGCGAGATGTGACCGCAGATGTCGCCAGGGCTCAAGCCTTGCGGCACTTCGATACCAACGACCGAATTCAGACGGCACGCAGGCGGCGCATAGAGCTTCAGCCCCATCGACGTGACACCTTCCTGCAACGCCACCGAGCACTTCAGGTGACGCGCAAAACGCTTCTCCAGCGTCTCCGCGCAGACGAGCCGCAGCGCCTCATGCAGCGCGAGCACGCCCGACACCGGCGCCGTGTAGTGATACCCGGCGTTGTGCCAGAAATTCTCGGCGAGCGACGCGTCGAGGCACCAGTGGGCGTTCGGCTGCGTGCGGCCTTTGACGCGTGCCCACGCCGCATCTGAGAACGCGATCAGCGACACGCCCGGGATCGACGACAGGCCTTTTTGACCGCCGGTGATAACGGCATCGATACCCCACGCGTCCATTTCAAGCGGCATCGTGCTGAGTGTGCAGACGGCGTCGACGATGACGAGCGCGCCGGCCGCTTTCGCGAGTGCCGCGATATCTTTCAGGTGATGGTTCCACACCGTGTTCGACGTTTCGCCCTGCACGATCGTGACGATCTCGGGGCGCTCGCGACGGATTGCTGCGGCGACCTGTTCGAGGGTTGCGACTTCGCCGTCGGGCACGTCGAGCAGGGCGACGTGAGCGCCGACGCGGCGACCCATTTCCGCCATCCGTTCGCTGAAGAAGCCGTTCTTGATCGCGAGCACGCGGGTCCCGTTCCACGCGAGGTTGGAGATTGCCATTTCCATCGCGGCCGAGCCCGGGCCTGCGACGCCGAGGACCCATTTTGAGTTGGTCTGGAAGACGTAGCGGGCCATTGTTTTCACCTGGCCGATCACTTTCACCATCGTGGCGCCCAGATGGTTGATCACGATGGTGTTCGCCTTCGCCACCGCAGCAGGGATCGGGACGGGGCCCGCGCCCATCATCAGCAAGGGTTCTTCAGGGAGGATGGCGTCGAGAGATTCGACTGCGGGGCAAGGGATTGATGTCGACATTCTGTCTTCTGGCTTTTTGCTTTTTGCTTTTGCTTCCCGGTTTGGGCATGCTGCAGCGGGGTTTTGATCATTCACCCATATGGGGGTTTGTGCAAGAGGCTTGCGGGGTTTTTTGTGGTTCTCGTTTTTTTGTGGTTCTGGGTTTGTTGGCCTTTCCTTGCATTCATGTCGGTCTATTGGCGTCGCCCCTGTGCGGGGCGGCACCTACTTTTCTTTGTCCTTGCCAAAGAAAAGTAGGCAAAAGAAAGGCGCCGAAAACTCTTCGCTTCCGGGTGCGTCATCACCGGGGAATGGCACCCCATGAAGTGTCGCCCCCACATTTCACCCGGCATGGGCCCGCGCACGATCTGGTCCCATGGCAGTAGTCGCGCATGTGACAAGGCAGTCATTCATCCCACTCCGCGCTACGCGCGTCGCGGAGCGCATGGCTGGGCTCGGTGTTGGTGTGGATGCCTGGGCGCCAGAACCTGGCGACGCAAGTTTCATTGAGAGTGGAAGTGGTACAGCGGAACTGACGGCACGAACGCCGCGCTAACGGCGCCGACACCGAACGGCGACGCGCGAAGCGCGGAGCCGGGTGAATGAGCCCTGTGTCACGGGCAGTACTGTGCGGGGGATCAGATCGTGCGCGGACCCATGCCGCGTGAAGTGCGAGGGCGACATCTCATGGGGTGCCATTCCCCGGTAGCGACACAACCCGGAATGGACGACATTTCGGCGCCTTTCTTTTGCCTACTTTTCTTTGGCAAGGACAAAGAAAAGTAGGTGCCGCCCCGCACAGGGGCGACGCCAATAGACCGACGTGAATACAAGGAAAGGCCAACAAAAGGCTCAAGACGCGCAGGAAGAAGCGCCGGTCGGCAAGGACGCCCCGAACGAATTCCCCTTGAGGAACAAAGAAAAGCAGGCGCTGCCCCGCACAGGGGCAACGCAAATAGACCGACATGATTACAAGGAAAGGCCAAAGACCCAGCCAGGTGCCTCGCACAAAAAACAACCTCAATCGCGAGGCACCCACCAACAAACCCAGACCAAAACCAAAACCAAACCCCCTACTTAACCCTGCCCTTATCCAGCTTCTTCCCCGTCGCCGCATTAAACCTCTCGACATACTCCTCGATAAGCTTCCGCATAGCCCGCCCGATCGCCCGATAGTCAGACTCATTCAGATTGGCAAGCGAAACCCGCCCGGAAGGATGCTGGGTCCCAAACCCGAGCCCAGGCAACAGCACAACCCGCGCATCGCGCGCCAGCCTGAACAACAGTTCCTGCGGTTCCGTATTCTTGAACAGCCATTCGACAAACTCCTTCCCGAACGCCCGCTCGCCGAGAAACTCCATATCAAGAATCGTGTAGTAGTCGACCTGATTCTCATCGTCGTCCGGGAACGAAATCCCGATCTCTTCGAAGAGCGCCTTCTTCCGGTTGCGAATCAGCCGCTTCAACGCACTCTTGTACGCGTCCGGCGTATCCATCAGCGAGAACAGCGAGAACAGCACCATCTGCACCTGCTGCGGCGTCGACAGCCCCGCGGTGTGATTCAGCGCCACCGTCCGGCTGTCGGCCACCAGACGATCGATGAACTTCAGCTTGTCCGGCTCCGTCGTGATCGACTCATACCGGTGGTGCAGTTCCTTCCTCACGTCCTTCGGCAACTCGCCAAGCAGCCTGTCGAGCACGTTGTCGCGATGCGTCGCGATCGCGCCGAGCCGCCAGCCCGTCGCGCCGAAATACTTCGAATACGAGTACACCAGAATCGTGTTCTTCGGCGCGAGCGCAAACAGCGAAACAAAGTTGTCCGCGAAGGTGCCGTACACATCGTCGGTCAGCAGGATCAGGTCAGGACGCTCCTTGACGATCTCCGCGATGTACTCGAGGCTCTCGTCGTTGATCCTCACCGAAGGCGGATTGCTCGGGTTCACGAGGAAGAACGCCTTCACCTTCGGATCGCGCAGCTTGTCGAGTTCCTTCTTCGAGTATTGCCAGTTGTTCTCCACCGTCGCGTTGAGATTCACGACGTTCAGCTGGTAGTCGTTAAGCCGCGGAATCTCGATGTACGGTGTGAAGATCGGCATGCCGAGCGCAATCGTGTCGCCCGCCTTGATCAGCTGGTTCTCGCGCATCGTGTTGAAGATGTACGTCATCGCCGCGGTGCCGCCTTCCACCGCGAAAACGTCGAACTCGCCGACAAACGGATGCTTGCCGATCATCTCGCGTCGCAGATACTGCCCGACGATGATCTCCGAGAGCTTCAGCATCCGGTCCGGCACCGGATAGTTCGAAGCGAGAATGCCCTCGCACATTTCATAGAGGAAGTCGCCCGCGCTCAGGCCCAGCTGATCGCGTACATACGACACTGCGCCCGCGAGAAATGAAATACCCGGCACGCCACGGTTCTCGCGAATGAAAAGCTCGAAGCGTTCGGTCAGCCCCTCACGCTTCGGAAAGCCGCCCACGCCCTCCGGCATATACGCAAACGAACGCTCCGATTCACGCATCGCGAAGAGACCGAGCTGCCAGAAACCATGACGCGGAATCGTTGCGAGAAAGTTCGGATTGCCGCGGCCCGCGTTCAACATGGACGCGTTGGCCGGGCGCTCGACCGCGCCGCCGCCCGCGGCCTTGATCAGTTCATCCTTCAGCTCGAACGGGCTGAGTGCGGCGAGACCTGCCTTGTCGCCATTGCCGCCTTTGCTCTTTGCCATGATGCGTTCTCCGTTGAAACAGATGTGAAACGCCGATGTTGCGCGCAGTTCCGGGCGCCGCCGGCGCGAGAGGGATAACGAACCTGGGTATCGCTGTGTATCGCATCCACGTTCAGGTTCGTCGCGGAATCAGTCTTCAGATCACTGCCTTGAAAAGCGGCTAGACAAGCCCGACGACAAGCGGCCCGAGCAGCGTCAACATCACGTTCGCGATCGCATACGTGATCGCGAACGGTACGGTCGGCACCGCGCTTTCCGCCTTGTCGAGCACGCCCCCAAATGCCGGATTCGCGCTGCGCGACCCGGACAGCGCGCCAGCCAGAAGCGCGGCGTTGTTATAGCGAAGCACGTAACGCCCGAAGAGCATCGTCAGCAGCAGCGGGAACAACGTAACGAACACACCGAGCAGGAAGATCGTCATGCCGCTCTGCTTGACCGTCACCACTGCCTGCAGCCCGGAGTTCAGGCCGACCACCGCGACGAACGCAGCGAGCCCGAAGTCCTGCAGCAACCGCGAAGCGGCCGAAGGCATCACGCCGTACATCGGATGCTTGCCGCGCATCCAGCCAAACAGCAGGCCAGCAAGGAGACACCCGCCGCCCGAGCCGAGCGTGAGCGGAATGCCCCCGAGCCTGACGACGATCAGACCGATCAGCAGACCCAGCACCAGACCGACACCCATGTAGATGAAGTCGGTCTTGATGGTGTATGGCAACTCGTAACCGGCTTCGTTCACGGCGCGTTTGGTGTCCTTCGGCGAGCCGTAGAACGTGATCACGTCGCCGTGTTCGAGCTGCGTCTCCGGCAGGATCGGTAACGGTTGACCTGCGCGCGAGATAGCGTCGATAAACACACCGTGACGCATGTCGCGATCGACGGTCGTGCGTACGGCTGCGATCGTCGTGTGATTCATGCCCTTGCGCGTGAACACGCCCTGACGCGTCTGCATGACGAGGCTCATGCCGTCGGTGTCCGCGACTTCGGTGCCGATCAGCGGAGCGACATCGACCATGCCGTCACGGCGTCCGACAATCAGCACGACGTCGTCTTTCTGAAGCACGATGTCGGGTCGCGGTTCGAGCGCCTTGCCCGCGCGTCGAATGCGTTCGATCGTGATCGTGTCGTTCTGGCTCAACTCGAGTTCGGCGACCTGTCGGCCCGCCGCCTGCCCAACGCGGTAAGCGCGACCGACCAGTTCCGGCAACGCCGAGAGTTGCCCCGGCCCCCGCGCGACGGCGCCGCCTGCGAGTGCTTTTTCTGCTTCGATTGCGGCGTCGCGCAAGCTCTGCCCCATGAACTTCGGCAGGATGTTCACGCAGACGATGATCGCGCCCAGAGAGCCGAACACATACGTCACCGCGTAAGCAATCGCCACATCCGATTGCAGCGACTTAACCTGGTCGGCTGGCAAGCCGAGACGCGCGATCGCATCGCCAGCGGTGCCGATAATCGCCGACTGCGTCAGCGCGCCGCCCGCGAGGCCGGCCGCGATCCCCTTGTTCAGTCCGAAAATCTTTGCACACACAACCACGGTGATCAGCGCCGACGCAGCAAGAAACACGGCCATCGCGATCTCACGCAGCGTCTTGCGATTGAGCGAATTGAAGAACTGCGGACCGGAGTCATAGCCGACCGCATAGATGAACACGGCGAACATCACCGATTTCACGCCATTGTCGATCGTGACCCCAGCCTGACTGATCACCACCGCCGCCAGCAGTGATCCGCCGACCCCGCCCAGCTGAAACTTGCCGAAGTTGATCTGGCCGATCAGATAGCCAACCGCCAGTGAAAGGAATAACGCGATCTCAGGTGACTTGTGAAAGATGTCATGTAGCCAGTCCATCGTGCCCTCGCATTGGTTCGTGCCGTTGCTGCCTGACGTGTCTGGTCCCCTGCGGGCGCGGCGGCCACCGCGTCTGCCCTGCTGCCGGCGCCTGCGGACGCCTGTGATTTAAGTGAAGCGCTATCCGTGATGCGTGATGCGTGACGCTGCCGCTCTCGCGTCGTATCGTGCTGCGCTGCACCGTGCGTGGTCAGCCGAACTTGCCCGACAGCCCCACGACAAGCGGGCCGAGCAGCGGCAGCAGGATGTTCGACAACGCATAGGTGATCGTGTAGCCGATGACCGGCGTCGAATTGCCGGTCACGCCGACGAGCGCGCTGATCGCGGGCGTGCTGCACTGCTGGCCCGCGATGGCGCCAAGCAGCATCGGCGTTTCGAGTTTGAGGAAGGCGCGGCCGATCCATAACGACAGCAATCCGGGAATCAGCACCATCAGAATGCCGGCGACCGGCAGCGCGAGTCCGTACTGATGCACGAGGCGGATTGCGTCCGGCCCGGCAGACAACCCGACGGCGGCGATGAACGTCGCGAGGCCGAAGTCCTTGAGAATCTGCGCGGCCGCCGACGGCAGCGAGCCCACCAGCGGATAGTGCGAACGGATCCACCCAAACAGCAGACCGGACAGCAGGCATCCACCGCCGGTGCCAAGTGCGATCGACACGCCGCCGATCCGGCCGCCCAGATGTCCGATCGCCATCCCGACCAGCACGCCAAGCCCCAGATAAACGAAATCGGTTTTCTGCGTCGCAACGAGGACATAGCCGAGCTTCTTCGCACCGCGGGCGACGTCCGTCTTCGTGCCGACCAGCGTCAGCACGTCGCCGCGATTCAGTTCGGTGTTCGGCAAGGCCGGGACTGTCGTCTCCAGCCGGGTGACCGCTGCGATATAAACGCCGCGCCCTTCTTCCGGCCCGGCGCGCTCGCGCACCTGCGCCACTGTCAGACCATGCGCCTCACGCAGTGTCAACACGACGTCCACGCGCTCGCCCGTCACCGGGCCGATCTGTTTGCCCGCGACTTCCTCGCCGATGTGGGCGGACGCTTCGACCAGCGCCTCGCGCCGGCCGACCACCAGCACGAGATCGCCCGCCGCGAGCGTCGACTGCGGTTCGACGGGCAGCGTGACGCCGCCGCGCTCCACCTGCTCGACCGTCAGGTTGCCGCCATACTGCCGCTCCAGCGCACCGACCGTGACGCCCGCCGCAGCGCCGACGCTGAACGCCCGCCCGACGAGCGGGGGCGCAGCCAGCCGCTGGCCTTCGTCGAGCGCGCCGTCGCCGCCGAGCTTGCGCCACACGCGCTCGGCCTCTTCGCGCAGATTGACGCGCAGCAACAGCGGCGCGAACTGGCTGGTGAAGAGCACGATGGTGACCAGGCCGAAAAGGTAGCTGACGCTGTACGCCGTCACGATGTTGGCCTGAAGGCGAGTCGTTTCCGCGTCGCCGAGACCCAGTTTTGCAATGGCTTCCGAAGCGGTGCCGATCACAGCGGATTCGGTCGCCGCGCCGGCGAGCAATCCCGACGCAGTGCCCGGATCGAGCCCGAGCAGCGCCACCGCGATCATGATGAGCAGCACCACCGAGACGATTTCGATAATCGACAACATGCCGTACCGCCAGCCTCGCCCAATGTTGGCGAAGAACTGTGGACCGCCGGTAAAACCGAGCGCGAAAATGAATAACGCAAACGCAATATTTTTCAGATCCGGGGCGATGCGTGCGCCCGTCTGGCCAAGCAGCAACGACACAATCAATGTGCCGCACACGCCCCCCAGCTGAATCGGCCCGATCTTGAACGAGCCGATGAAGTATCCAAGCGCGAGACTCGCGAACAACGCGATCTCAGGTTGAGCCTTGAGCAATTCACCGATCATGTTGTCGTTCGCCGGTTTACGGGTTTATTTAACAAAAAACCTGAAACAATCCCGCAACAAAACGGGCTTAAAGACGATTTTCAACGGACTTGTGCACGACCGTCACATTTCCCGTTCGGGAATTTGACGAACGTCATTCGATTCGGCGTTTATTGCACTTTGATGACGCGTACAGCCCATGATGACGGCGTGGCGCGCGTTCTGGATCCAGGCGGAAGCTGCTTATGCGAAATGGCAGACATCGTTTCCTCGCAAAGTTGTCCGGCAACCGGGGAAAACCGTTATCCGTCCGGCATTAAGCCGGTTTTTAATGCATTCCGGATTACAGAAAACGGGCAACATTTTCTGTTTCCGCATAGCAACATATAGACTCTTTAACAATGCGAAACGTTGTTGCGTTTTTAACTAAATATTGTAATTCTCCGAAACTGTCAATATGATTTTTTAGCGATGAAATTTCTGCCGCACCGGTAAATCAGAAAACCAGCGGACACCGTACCGTCCCGTCGTTCGGCCCGCCATACGGCTAACTTCGCACGGCTTTGTCGTGCCAATACGAGGCTATATGCCATGAACCAGATTCATGCCATGCGTGTTTTCGTGAGAGTTGCCGACACCCAGAGTTTTCGCCGCGCCGCCCAGCAACTCGACGTGTCGAATGCGCTCGTGACGCGTTCGGTCGCGATGCTCGAAGCGCATCTGCAAACCCGGCTCATCAACCGCACGACGCGAAACCTTTCCCTGACCGAAGCGGGCACCCGATACCTGGAAGGCTGCCGCGGGTTGCTGGAAGACCTCGATCATCTCGAGAACACCGTCGCCTATACCGAGCGCGAACCGGGTGGCACGTTACGGATCGTCGCTTCGGGCGCGCTGTCGCTGCTCTCGCTTACGCCGCTGCTGAACGGTTATCGCAGGCTGTATCCGAACGTGCGCATCCGTTTGACGCTCGCGGAGCGCCACGTCGACCTGGTGGAAGATGGCTACGACGTCGGCATCGTCACCGCGTTCATGGTGACGAGCACGGAGCTCGTCGAGCGGCCGATCGGCACCCATACGCTGGTGACGTGCGCATCACCCTCCTGGCTTCTCGAACACGGCGAACCGCGTACGCCCGGTGAACTGGCAAAGCACGCGTTCGTCTCGCTGCCGTCCGAGCAGCGCAGTCCGACGTGGCATTTCGCGGACGCGAACGGGCACACCGCGCAGGTCACGTTGCAGCCGGCCTACACGGTGAACAGCGCGCTGATGGTGCGCCTCGCGGCGCTCGCGGGCATGGGGTTCGCGATCCTGCCTTCGCAACTGGTCGCCGACGACTTTGCGGCCGGCACACTGCGTCGTGTCGTGCCGGATTACACGGTGGACGATCCGGAGGTGAAGGTGTCGATCGTGTACCCGAGCCGCCAGCATCTGCCGGCGAAGACACGCGCCTTCATCGACTACACGCTCGAACACTTCGGCCGTGGCCAGTCCGCTGACGCAGGTACCGACGGCAACGGGAGCGCTGTCGCGACACGCGACCTCGAATCCATGCTCGCGCCCACCGGTTCGATGCTCGCGAATCTGCACGAAATTCCGGGCGTATAGTGGACCGCGGGCTGACCGCGGAGGTGGATCGCGGGCTGACTGCGGAGGTGGACCGCGGATGGACCGCCAGGGTCGACCACGGGGCGAACCGCGCGCCCCCGTTTCCGGCGAGCCTCACGCGCCGCATCGGGAGAATTCCATGCGCATGATCCTCTTCAGCAGCCGTCAGTACGACGTCGACACATTCATCGAGGCGAAGCCCTCGTTCGACTTCGACGTGCATTTCCAGGCGTCGCACCTCGACGTCGAGACGGCGATTCTCGCGAAGGGGTACGAGATCGTCTGCCCGTTCGTCAACGATACGGTGGACGCCGCCGTGCTCGAGAAGCTGCATGAAGGCGGCACGAGGCTCATCGCGCTGCGCTCGGCGGGTTTCAATCACGTCGATCTTGGCGCGGCCACGAAGCTCGGCATTCCGGTCGTGCGTGTGCCCGCCTACTCGCCGTATGCGGTCGCGGAACACGCGGTCGGGCTGATTCTTGCGCTGAACCGGCGTCTGCCGCGCGCCGTCGCGCGTACGCGTGAAGGCGATTTCTCGCTGCACGGGCTGCTCGGTTTCGATCTGCATGACAAGACGGTCGGCGTGATCGGCACCGGCATGATCGGCCGCGTGTTCGGACGCATCATGGCGGGCTTCGGCACGCGCCTGCTCGCGCACGATCCCGGCACGCCCGCCGACGACCTGCTCGCGCTCGGCGCGCAATATGTGCCAATCGATACGCTGCTCGGCGAATCGGATGTCGTCAGCCTGCACTGCCCGCTCCTGCCGTCGACGTATCACCTGATCGACGAACGCGCGCTCGCGAAGATGAAGTTCGGCTCGATGCTGATCAATACGGGGCGCGGTGGTCTCGTCGAAAGCAATGCGCTGGTGGGCGCGCTGAAGAGCGGCCAGCTGGGTCATCTCGGGCTGGACGTGTACGAGGAAGAAGGCGGCCTCTTCTTCGAGGATCACTCGAACCTGCCGCTGCTCGACGACGTACTCGCGCGTCTTCTGATGTTCCCGAATGTGATCGTCACGGCGCACCAGGCGTTTTTCACGCGGGAGGCGATGAACGAAATCGCGCACACCACGCTCGGCAATGCGAAGGCGTGGGCCGAAGGTGCGCCGCGCAACGTCGTGCAGGGCGCGCAACCTGCCTAGGAACGTGTTTGCGCCGCAGCAGCGACGGCAGCCGCGGCTGTCGCGACTTCGAGCGTGGCGGCTTCGAGGGCGGCACGGGCTTCGTCGGAGGCGCCGCACATCTGGTGCAGCAACGCCGCTTCGCGCTCGTGCACTTCGACCGGAAAACACTGCGCGCCTGCCGCGAACAGATAGCGCGCGCGATGCTGGCCGTTACGGAACGCAACCACGCCTTCTTTTTCGAGGCCGAGCAAACCCGCGAGTCCGCGTGTTCGGCGTGCGCTCACCGTCACGTAAGGCATCTCGGGAACGCGCGCATTCGACGGATCGAGGAATTCGCGGATACCGCGCACCTTGCCCGAGTGCCATTCGTTGACGGGCCGCAGCACGTAGTCGGTATTGTCGCGATCGGCACACGTGATGAGCCGTCGCGCGTCGACCAGCACGACCCGATGGCGCGCGCCGTCGGCGGCGAAGACGCGCTTCAGCCGCACGTGGTGGTAATGCGAATGGTTATTCAGCTTGACGATCCAGAACGGTTCGGACGGCGACGGAACAGCATTCGATGCGGACAATGAGATGGACACTGACAGTACGGGCTCGATACGCCGGCGCTCATGCAACCGGCACGTTAAAAAAGCTGCTTACGCTACGACGCGAATATGAAAACGGCGTGACACTCACACGGCTGCCCTGCCCGCCGCGACGAGAATAGTCACACCGCATCGTTTCCCCGCCTTTCCTCTTTCTGCCGGCAGACAGACCAACCGACCCCGGAGACCGACATGACTACGGAAACCTTCGGCGAACATGTGCGAATCGAGGCGGCCGGCGCGGTCGCCACGGTCGTGCTCGACCGGCCGGCGCGCCGCAATGCCGTCGACCGTCCGATCGCCGACGCGCTCAGCGCCGCGTTCCAGCGCTTCGAGACGAATCCCGCATGGCGCGTGGCCGTCCTGTTCGGTGCCGGCGGCACATTCTGCGCCGGCGCCGACCTGAGCGCGCTCGCCGACGACGCCTGCCGCAACGAACTGCACGCCGACGGCAGCGGTCCCGGCCCGATGGGCCCGACGCGCATGGCGTTCACGAAACCGGTGATCGCCGCCATTTCAGGATACGCCGTCGCGGGCGGACTGGAACTGGCCGCGATGTGCGATCTGCGCGTCGTCGAGGAAGACGCGGTGCTCGGCGTGTTCTGCCGGCGCGTCGGCATTCCACTGATCGACGGCGGCACGATCCGGCTGCCGCGTCTGATCGGCCTGTCGCGCGCGCTGGATCTGATCCTGACCGGCCGCGCGGTCGACGCCCACGAAGCGCTCGCCTTCGGCCTCGCGAACCGCGTCGTGCCGACCGGCACGGCCCGCGCCACGGCGGAGTCGCTCGCCGTGCAACTGGCCGCGCTTCCGCAGGCCGCCCTGCTCGCCGACCGTCGCTCGGCGCTTGACAACAGCCCGCTCGACGATCTCGCCGAAGCGTTACGTCGCGAAGGCGCGGGCGGCTACGCAGCCGTCTTCGAACAGGGCATCGCCGGCGCGGCACGCTTCACAGGCGGCGCCGGACGACACGGCGACACCGTCTAGCCGCCGGAATATCACACGCCGAAAATCCGCGCGGCCACGGCCGGCGCGCCGCAGCCGTCGCCTTTGCGGCAAAAACAACAGGCCAGCCGGTCTACAGCGGCCGATTAATAGCTTAGGTACAATCCCCTACTGATTTTCCCCTGGCTGACGCCCGCGCTTTCGTCCCGAAAACGCGCGCCCGCCGTGCCTGTCGCGCCGAAGCGCCCCATCATGCCTTTACCTCTGCTCGCCCTTGCCATCGCCGCCTTTGGAATCGGTACCACCGAGTTCGTCATCATGGGTCTGCTGCCGGACGTCGCGCGCGATCTGTCTGTGTCGATTCCGGCGGCGGGGATGCTCGTGTCGGCGTACGCGCTCGGTGTGACGATCGGCGCGCCGATCGTCGCCATCGCAGTGGCGAACATGCCGCGCAAAAAGGCGCTGATGAGCCTGATCGGCGTGTTTATCGTCGGCAACCTGCTGTGCGCGGTGGCGCCGGGCTACGGCATCCTGATGGCTGCGCGCATTGTCACCGCGTTCTGTCACGGCGCGTTCTTCGGCATCGGCTCTGTGGTGGCGGCGGGTCTGGTTGCACCGAACCGTCGTGCGCAGGCGATCGCGCTGATGTTCACGGGTTTGACGCTGGCGAATGTGCTCGGCGTGCCGCTCGGCACCGCGCTCGGCCAGGCCGTCGGCTGGCGCGCCACGTTCTGGGCCGTCACGGGCATCGGCATCCTGGCGGCTGCTGCGCTCGCCGTCTGTCTGCCGGCGAAGATCGAGATGCAGAAGGCGAGCCTCGTCCACGAATTCAGCGTGCTGAAGAATCCGCAGGTTCTGATGGTGATGGGCATCAGCGTGCTGGCTTCGGCGAGCCTGTTCTCGGTGTTCACGTACATCACGCCGATTCTCGAAGACGTCACCGGTTTCACGCCACACAACGTCACGCTCGTGCTGCTGCTGTTCGGGCTCGGGCTCACCGTCGGCAGCACGCTGGGGGGCAAGCTCGCGGACTGGCGTCTGATGCCTTCGCTGATTGCGTTTCTGCTCGCGCTCGGCGTCGTGCTGACCGTGTTCGCCGGCACGATGCACGCGGCCATTCCCGCGATGATCACGATTTTCGTGTGGGGCGTGCTCGCGTTTGCGATCGTGCCGCCGCTGCAGATCCTGATCGTCGATCGCGCGAGCGCCGCGCCGAATCTCGCTTCGACGCTCAACCAGGGTGCGTTCAACCTCGGCAACGCGACGGGCGCGTGGCTCGGCGGCATGGCGATCGGCGCGGGTGTGCCAATGACGTCGCTGCCGTGGGTCGGCGTCGCGATGGCGAGCGGCGCCCTTGCGCTGACGTTGTGGTCCGTGTCGCTTGAACGGCGGGGGCAACGGGTTTCGCTGCCGGGATCGGCCGGCGCCGCCTGAAAGGCCACCTGAACTTCACCCAGGCGCCACCTGAACACCGCTTGAGTGTCGCTTGAGTGTCGCTTGAGCGCCTTGAGCGCTGCTTGAGTGACACCTGAGCGCCACCCGCGCACACCGCCTGAGCGCCGTTTCGGCGTTACCGCTGTTTTAGCTGTAGTAGCATTCGGCCCGATGAAGGCTATCTTTACGCGCGATTTTCTCGCGCTCATTCTGAGCGTCGCCGTGGTCGGACTCGGCACCGGCGCCACGCTCCCGCTTACCGCTCTCGCACT
Source organism: Paraburkholderia sp. GAS42 (assembly GCF_050436565.1). Taxonomy (NCBI): domain Bacteria; kingdom Pseudomonadati; phylum Pseudomonadota; class Betaproteobacteria; order Burkholderiales; family Burkholderiaceae; genus Paraburkholderia; species Paraburkholderia sp. GAS42. The sequence goes on from NZ_JBNDML010000006.1 coordinate 225,327, forward strand.
CACGCAGGCTGGCTACGGCACCGATGTCGTCGGCCTGCTGACGGCTACGCAAGCCGGCGGCGGCCTCGTCGTCGTCCCGTTTGCTGGCTGGATCGCCGCGCGCTTCGGCGCTCGGCAGGTGATTGTCGGCACGGTGGTGATCGTCGCCGTCGCGACTGCGCTGATGCAGGTCACGTCGAACCTCTACGCCTGGGCCGTGTTGCGTGTGCTGTGCGGCGCGGCACTGATGCTGCTCTTCACGATCGGCGAAGCGTGGGTCAACCAGCTCGCCGACGATGCGTCGCGTGGCCGCGTCATCGCCATCTACGCGACCAACTTCACACTGTTCCAGATGGCCGGGCCGGTGCTGGTGAGCCAGATTTCGCATCTGAGCGCCTGGCGCTTCCTGCTGTGTGGCGCGATCTTTCTGACCGCATTGCCGATGCTCGCGACGATTCGTGTCACGCCGCACACCGGTGGTCATGAAGAACCTCACGACAGCTGGAAACACGTGCTGCCGCAGATGCCCGCGCTCGTCATCGGTACCGGGTTTTTCGCGCTGTTCGACACGATCGCGCTTTCGCTGATGCCGCTCTTCGCCATGGCGCATGGCGTGACGAGCGAGGTCGCCGTGCTGTTCGCATCAGCGCTGCTGCTCGGCGATACGACGATGCAGTTTCCGATCGGCTGGCTCGCCGACCGGCTGGGTCGCGAGCGCGTGCATATCGGCTGTGCGGTGGTCGTCGTGCTGCTGTTGCCGTTGCTGCCGTGGGCGGTGTCGTCGCCGTGGCTGTGCTGGCCGTTGCTGTATGTGCTCGGCGCGGCGGCCGGCGCGATATATACCCTCTCGCTGGTTGCATGCGGCGAGCGGTTTCGCGGCGCGGCGCTGGTGTCGGCGAGTTCGCTCGTCGGCGCATCGTGGAGCGCGGCGAGCTTCGGCGGGCCGCTGGTTGCCGGCGCGCTCATGAAGGGCGTCGGGAATGACGCGATGGTCGGCGTGCTGCTGGCGAGCGCGCTCGCGTTTCTGGGCGCGGTGCTGTGGGAAAAGCGGCGGGTGGCCGTGCAGGCGACGTCGTAGCGTGCACCGCTGCAGCCGGATCAAGCGCCCTGAGGTGCCCGTGTCTCCGACAGCGCCGACGCCACCCCGCCGCCAATGCCCGATTACGCGATCACAGGATCACGACTCCCCTTATCGCGCCGGCAAGATCTCTCCGACGCACGATCCAAACCCGACCCGATATCCATCGCCCTGACACCACCCTGTTAGCGTCAACTCATCGCCGTCTTCGATAAACGCGCGCGCGCCGCCTTCTTTCAGTTCCAGCGGCTTCTTCCCGTTCCAGGTCAGTTCCAGCAAACTGCCGAATGAATCTTCGGTCGGTCCGCTGATGGTGCCCGAACCCATCAGATCGCCGACGCGCGTGTTGCATCCCGACACCGTGTGGTGCGCGAGCTGCTGCGCCATCGTCCAGTACATGTGTCTGAAGTTGGTCTGCGAAATCGTGGTCGCCTGCTGCGCCTTGTGCGGACGCAGCTTCACCTCCAGCGCGATATCGAACGCGTGCTCGCCTGCGTGCCGCAGATACTCCAGCGGCTCCGGTTCCTGCCTGGGGTGAGCGACGCGGAACGGTTCGAGCGCATCGAGGGTGACGATCCACGGTGAGATCGTCGTCGCGAAGGTTTTCGCGTTGAACGGACCGAGCGGCACGTATTCCCATTGCTGGATGTCCCGCGCGCTCCAGTCGTTCAGCAGCACCATGCCGAAGATGTGCGCCTCGGCATCCTCACACGCGACCGGCTCACCCAGCGCATTGCCGCGTCCAATGACAAAGCCCGTCTCCAGCTCGATATCCAGCTTGCGGCACGCACCGAACACCGGGCGTTCCGCATCAGGTAGTTTCAGTTGCCCGTTCGGACGCCGTACTGGCGTGCCGCTCACCACCACGGACGACGCCCGTCCGTTGTAGCCGATCGGCATCTCCGACCAGTTCGGCAGCAGCGCGTTCTTCGGGTCGCGGAACATCGAACCGACGTTCGTCGCGTGCTCTTTCGAGGAGTAAAAGTCCGTGTAGCCAGGAATCTCGACAGGCAGATGCAGCGTGGCGTTAGCGCGCGGTATCAGCGCGCGCTCGCGCAGCGCGGCATTGTCGCGGAGCGTAGCCGTATCGCGTGCAAGCAGCGTGCTCAACTGGATACGCACGCTGCGCCATGCGTCGTGGCCGAGCGCGATGAAATCGTTGAGCGAGCCGCGTTCGAACACACCGTTGCCGTCACCCGTTCCGGCCAGCTTCAGCAAGCCGGCCTTTTCAAGCGCGGAAAGATCGACGACACAATCGCCAATCGCCACCCCGACGCGCCTCGTTGCGTTGCGCGCATCGCTGAAAATGCCAAACGGGAGGTTCTGGATCGAAAAGTCGCAGTCAGCGCGGTTTGCCGGTTCGACCCAGCTTTTACGCGACGGATCGAGTGTCGCCTGGAGATCGCTCGATGCGTTCATCGTTGCTCCGGATTGAAGTGTTTCTTGAGACCTTGCCAGCACTCGAAGTAGTGCGCCTGCAGTTGCGCGGTTTCGAGCGCAAAACGTGTCGGCTTGATCAGGGTGCGGGTTTCGAACATGAACGCCATCGTGTCGCCGACTTTCTTCGGTGTGGACGTATCGCTGTGTGATGCCTTTTCGAACGTATCCGCATCGGGACCGTGCCCCGACATGCAGTTATGCAGGCTCGCGCCGCCCGGCACGAAGCCTTCGGCCTTCGCGTCGTAGACGCCGTGCACGAGACCCATGAATTCGCTCGCGACGTTGCGGTGAAACCAGGGCGGCCGGAACGTGTCTTCAGCAGCCAGCCAGCGCGGCGGGAAGATCACGAAGTCGAGCGTATCGACGCCCGGCGTGTCGCTTTGCGCCTGCAGCACGAGAAAGATCGACGGGTCCGGATGGTCGAAGCTGATCGAGCCGATCGTGTTGAAGCGTCGCAGGTCGTACTTGTACGGCGCGTAGTTGCCGTGCCACGCGACCACGTCGAGTGGCGAATGACCGATGTCCGCACGCCACAGATGACCGTTCATTTTGGCGACGAGTTCGAACGCGCCTTCGCGGTCCTCGTAGGCGGCATGCGGCGTCAGGAAGTCACGCGGATTCGCGAGGCCGTTCGAGCCGATCGGGCCGAGATCCGGCAGACGCATCTGCGCACCGAAGTTTTCGCAGATGTAGCCGCGCGCCCTTCCGTCGGGCAACGTCACCGAAAAGCGCACGCCGCGCGGGATCACCGCGATCTCGAACGGTTCGAGATCGATGCGCCCCAGTTCGGTCGCAAGATGCAGACGTCCTTCCTGCGGCACGATCAGCAGTTCACCATCGGCGGTATAGAAGTAGCGGTCTTCCATCGAGCGGTTCGCCGCGTACAGATGGATCGCGCAGCCGTTCATGCTTTCTGCCGAACCGTTGCCGGCCATCGTCACCCAGCCGTCGATGAAATCGGTCGGCTCGGACGACATCGGCAGCGCGTCCCAGCGAAGCTGGTTGGGCGGCGTCGGCGGCACTTCGGCGAAGTTCGCGACCAGCCTGTGCGACGGCACCGGCGTGAACGGTTGATGCACCGCGGCCGGGCGGATGCGGTACAGCCACGAACGCCGGTTGTGACCGCGCGGCGCGGTGAACGCCGTGCCCGACAGTTGCTCGGTGTACAGGCCGTAGGGCGCGCGCTGCGGCGAGTTGCGGCCTTGCGGCAGCGCGCCGGGCAGCGCTTCGGTGGCGAATTCATTGCCGAAGCCGGATTGATAGCCCGGCTCGATTTCGTGTCGCGTGGATGTGCTCATGCAGATTCTCCGTTGATGCCTGATGCGTGAGAAGTGGCCTGATGCTCAGGCCACGCCTGGCGCAGCCATGCCGCGTTGCCGCGTGAAAGAGCGAACCGTTTGACCCGTTTGTCGGATTTCGTCAGGTCTGACGGGCTCGCTGTGCATCGCTCCGCCGCTGCGTTTCATCTCGCAATTTACGAATGGTAAAACTAATTACGAATAGTGAAATTGACGTAAACCCTTGCCGAGAGATCGCCGGGGCAATATCGATATACGCATTTTGTTCATGCCGCGCCCGCGCACGCTGCTACCATCAGGGCATGCGGCCGTGCGCCGCGCTATCGACCAGCCGTTGCGGCCCCGCCGTCATGGCCCCCACGCGAACTCATGATTCCGCCGACCATTACGCAGCTTGTCGCCCGCGCCGCCGAACATCCCTTCCTCGGTGAGCATCTCGCGATGGGAACCGGCGATCAGCACGACCACGCGATCGCCCGGCTCGATAGCCTTGCGCTCGGCAGCTGCTACGAGCCGATCTTCGATATCAGCGTGCATGCGCTCGCGCAGTCGCTGTCGACGGTGCCGGGAAGCGTCGATCGTTTCGGCGATGAGCTGGGTTTTCAGGCGGTCACGCAGCGCCTCGATGGCGCGCCGTTCGATCCGTTCGACGACATCATCGACGACCAGGAACTCGTCGCGATTGACCGCATGTCGCGCGCGCTGCATGCGATCAATTTTTTTGGCGCGCAGCGTCACGGGCTGCTGTTTCTGCGTGTGCACGAACGGCTCCTGAAGAGCGTGAAGTACGACCACGGAAGGCACTTTTCGAGCGTGCTCATCTCGTTTGGTCTGAACCCGGCGCGCGTGGTGATCGAACTGCCTTCGGCTGCGGTCGCGCACCGGACTTTCCTCGGTTACCTCACGAAGAGTTATCAGCGCTACGGCTTCAAGGTGGCGGGGAATCTGCAGAATGCCGGCCAGATACTGACGGTTTCAGACATGGCGCGGCTCGACTTCATCAAGATGGATGCCGGCACGGCGCTCCGGGAAGCGACCGTGAAGCCGCTCGTCGGTTATGCGGGAAGGTTGAAGATTCCGCTGATCTTCGATCACGTCACCGGCGAAAACCAGTTCGACCTTCTGCAGCAATATGACGTGCGGTTCGTGCAGGGTCCGCTCTTCGCGGCGCACGATCGGGCGGTGTGATTTTCTGATTCTGCGATGGCGCGGTGGTGAGTGACGCGCAGTCTCAGACCGTATCGCCGAGCCTGCGTGCGAGTGCCTTCAGACGCGGCGCCACCGTTTCGCGAAACACCTCTTCTCCCATCGATGAAGCTGGCCCGCTGCAACTCAGCACCAGCCAGCGGCCTTCGCGCGGTTCGCGAAACGGCACGGCCACCGCGTTCACGTCGTCGTGCCAGTCGCGGAACGAATAACAGCAGCGCTCCTGCATGAAGGTTTCGATCTCGCGCTCTGCGTCCGCGACCAGCGCGGCGCCTGCCTTCCCTGCAGCCTTCTTCAGCTCCACCAGCAGCGCGGCGCGCACGTCGAGCGGCTGAACGGCGAGATACGCGCGCCCCATCGAACTCGTCAGCATCGACAGGCGTGAACCGGATGCGAGCCCGAGCGTCAGCGCGGTCTCACTGCGGATCGTGTCCAGATAGATCATGTCGAGCCCGTCACGGCAGCCGAGCGACACGGCCGCGCCCACTTCACGCGCGAACGTGCGCATGTGCGGCCGCGCGAGTTCAAGCGTGTCCGTGCCCGACAGCAAGGCAAACCCCAGCGACAGCACGCCCGCATCGAGCGCGTACTTGCCGTGCGCTTCGTCGAGCCGCAGATAGCCGAGCACCGTCAGCGTGTAGGCGAGACGGTTGACCGTCGCCTTCGGCAGCCCCGTGCGCTCGACGAAATCGCGGTTTCCCAGCATCGATTCGCCTGGACGGAACGCGCGCAGCAGATCGAGACCGCGCGCGAGCGCAACGACAAATTTGCGTTCGTCGAGCGGGTCAGAGGGGGTAGATGCAGGTGTCATCGAGTGATACACTCAGGTCTCATTTGCAAAACATTGTTTCGCATAGCGGAACTTAAGTCAAGTACAGATCAAGCGAAATCAGCAATCAGGAGAGACACACCATGGCCGACGCCGCGCATTTTCACTGGGAAGACCCGCTGCTCCTCGATCAGCAGCTCACCGAAGACGAGCGCATGGTGCGCGACGCCGCCGCCGCATACTCGCAGGACAGGCTCGCGCCGCGCGTGCTCGAAGCCTTCCGCCATGAAAAGACCGACATCGAAATCTTCCGCGAGATGGGTGAACTCGGCCTGCTTGGCCCGACGATTCCCGAGGAATACGGCGGCCCTGGCCTGAACTACGTCAGCTATGGGCTGATCGCGCGCGAGGTGGAGCGCGTGGATTCCGGCTACCGGTCGATGATGTCAGTGCAGTCGTCGCTCGTGATGGTGCCGATCTTCGAATTTGGCTCCGATGCACAGAAGTCGAAGTACCTGCCGAAGCTCGCCACCGGCGAATGGATCGGCTGCTTCGGCCTGACCGAACCGAATCACGGCTCCGATCCGGGCAGCATGGTCACGCGGGCGAAGAAAGTGGACGGCGGTTATTCGCTGTCCGGCTCGAAGATGTGGATCACGAATTCGCCGATCGCCGACGTGTTCGTCGTATGGGCGAAGCTCCAGGAAGACGGCAGGGACGAGATCCGTGGCTTCATCCTCGAGAAGGGCTGGAAGGGTTTGACCGCGCCGACGATCCACAGCAAGGTCGGCCTGCGCGCGTCGATCACGGGCGAAATCGTGCTCGACGAAGTGTTCGTGCCCGAAGAAAACATCATGCCGGACGTGAAAGGCCTGCGCGGCCCGTTCACCTGCCTGAACTCGGCGCGTTATGGCATCGCGTGGGGCGCGCTCGGCGCCGCGGAATCGTGCTGGTACACGGCCCGCCAGTACGTGCTCGACCGCAAGCAGTTCGGCCGGCCGCTCGCCGCGAACCAGCTGATCCAGAAAAAGCTCGCCGACATGCAAACGGAGATCACGCTCGGCCTGCAAGGCGTGCTGCGCCTCGGACGCATGAAAGACGAAGGCACGGCTGCCGTCGAAATCACATCGATCATGAAGCGCAACTCATGCGGCAAGGCGCTCGACATCGCGCGGCTCGCCCGCGACATGCTCGGCGGCAACGGCATCTCGGACGAATTCGGCATCGCGCGGCATCTCGTGAACCTCGAAGTGGTCAACACATATGAGGGCACGCATGACATTCACGCGCTGATTCTCGGCCGCGCGCAGACAGGGATTCAGGCGTTCTTCTGATTCTGCTCTGCTGCTGTCCCGGTTTCGCTGGCTGCCTTAAGAACAAACCCCGCAATCCGTCTCCGGATGCGGGGTTTTTTCCGTCTGCGCACGCGTGCGGCTTAAGGACTATCGGCGCCCTTCGCCTTACTTGTTCGGCTGCGGCGTCATACGCAGATACGGACGCAGCGCCTTATAGCCCTTCGGAAACTTCTGCTTGATGACCTCTTCGTCCTTCAACGACGGCACGATCACCACATCGTCCCCCTGCTTCCAGTTGCCCGGTGTCGCGACGGAATGGCTGTCGGTGAGCTGGAGCGAGTCGATCACGCGCAGCACTTCGTCGAAATTGCGACCGGTGCTCGCTGGATAGGTGATCGTGAGACGCACTTTCTTGTTCGGATCGATCACGAAGAGTGAGCGGACGGTGAACGTCTCACTCGCGTTGGGGTGAATCATGTCGTAAAGCTCGGACACCTTGCGGTCGCCGTCAGCCAGAATCGGGAAGCCAACGCTCGCGGCCTGCGTCTCGTTGATGTCCTTGATCCATTCCTTGTGCGACTCGGTGCTGTCGACCGACAGGGCAATCGTCTTCACATTGCGCTTTTCGAACTCGCTGGCGAGCTTCGCAGTGAGGCCGAGTTCGGTTGTGCAGACCGGCGTGAAGTCCGCCGGGTGCGAGAACAGCACGCCCCAGCTATTGCCGAGCCACTCGTGAAACCTGATGCGGCCGATGCTCGAATCCTGCTCGAAATCCGGTGCGACGTCGCCTAGACGTAGACTCATAATCCCTCCTTGTTGAGTTCGAATGTTCTGCTCACGGTGCTACCTGCGGGGCTCCGCAACACGGGAGCATACGGCACCCGCCATGCCCACTGTACGAACATTGCGTCACTACTTTATGAGTTTTTGTAATTTTCTCCGAATTGGACGAAACTTGGCGGGCCAGATCAACTCCATCGGATAGCCAGGTGGCGTTCAGGTGGAAAGGCGTCTGACGTTATTTTGATTTTTATCTTGTGGCGGCTCGCGTGTCAGGAACGGTTCCTGCAACCTGCTGAGGTATGCAACGCGCTGCGCTCGCCAGCCGTCGATTCTTTCGTTACGATTCACGCGTAGCGTGCCACGAACGGAGTTGTCAATGTCGGAAGCCAACAAGGAGAGATTGATGTCGGATATCAAAACCGTCCTCGCGGACGCAGAGGACCTGCTCAAGCAGGCCGCGAGCGCAACGGGCGAACGCGCGTCAGAGCTCCGTGAAACAGCGCTCACGCGCCTGAAGCAGGCAAAGGAGAAGGCGGCCGATGTTCAGGTCGTCGTCGTCGAAAAGGGCAAAAAGGCTGCGCGCGCAACGGACGACTACGTGCACGAGCATCCGTGGGCGTCGATCGGTATCGCCGCGGGCGTGGGTGTGGTGGTCGGCCTGTTGATCAACCGCAAGTAAGCAGTCACGGCAGTCGTCGCCGGGCTCATGTCCGGCGGCCTTCCGACAGGGCGGACCGGCGCACGTCTGGCGGGTCCGCCTCTTCTGGCGCATCTCCAGCCTCCCCATGCGCATCGCGCGAAAGTTATGACGATCGACAACCAATCGCAGCGCGCTGATCACGGTCCCGTACGCCGCATCATCGGCTCCGTGTTTGCGATTCTGCAGACGCGGCTCGAACTGATCGGCATTGAACTGGCCGAGGAAAAGGATCGCTTGCTGGCTGTGCTGTTCCTCGGACTCGCGGCGATGATGCTTGCAACGATGGCGCTCATCGCACTGACGGCACTTATTGCCATCACGTTCTGGGATACGTATCGCTGGCAGTCGCTGGCCGCCATAACGGCAGTGTATGCGCTGGCCGCGCTCTTCTGTGCGTTGAAGGCGCGCCATGGTTTGCACAATGCACCGATCATTTTCGAAGCCACGCTGAACGAGTTCGAGAAAGACCGCGAGATGTTCCGCAAACACTGAGGCGAGCGCGGCTTCATTGCTGCGCACCTCGTTTCCGACTTTTAGAAGCCGATATCTCATGAGCCAGGTGCATTCAGGTCACGCGTTTCGCAGCAAGCGCCCTTCGAAGGAACTGAGCGCGCCGCATCTGCGCGCGCTACGCAAGGAACTGCTGCTCGTGCGAGCGGAGGTCGAGCGCATGGAACTCGTGCAGGCGACGGTCGACCTGCGGCGGGCCGTGACGCATTTCAGCTGGCTGAAGTTCTTCGTGCCGGGCTTCGGCGGTATGCGCTGGGGCGCGCCGAAGGGCAGCGCGGCCGGCATCGCCGGACTGCTCAAGCAATACCCGCTGCTCAGTTCACTCGCGTCGCTGCTGCTGGCCAGGCCGCTTCGCGCGACGGTCGCCGCTGGCGCAAAGCCCGCGATCAAGTGGGGCAGTCTCGCGTTCGCGGCATGGGAAGCGTATCGGATCTGGCGGCAGGTTAAAGACAGCGAGGGTGGTTCAAAAGCCGGCGCGGGTTCTGACACCAGCGCGGCTGGACGTGGGTCACGTAAGAGCGCCTGAATTTCGGGCAGTGCTCGTGGCTGCGCGCGGGTTGCGGCCTGCTGTGCTGGTGATGGTGCCAGCGGCCGCGATGGCGATTTCATCGTTGGACGCGCGTTCATCGGGTGTTCCAGCATTCATTCGTGTTCGCCACTGCGGTGTCGCCAGCATTCTGATTTCTCCGCAAACCCGTCGCTTCGATGACGAACGTTCCGCACGCATCGTCACGCATCGGCCCGCTTTCGACCGGCCGCGCTTCCACTGAATATCCGCCGTTCGTATCGTCGCCGCCCAGGACGCGCAGACGATAAACGGGCGAGCCGAAGGGCGGCGCCTGATCGAGACCGGCCGGCAACGTGCCGGCATCCTTGCCGGTAGCGGTCTCCAGGAACTGCGCCGCACGATACAACGAGGAAGCGGCGTCGACCCGATGACTGCGCGCAACCTGCGCATGCCACGACGGGACGGCGAATACCGCCAGCGTCGCGGCAATAGCGATAGCGATGACGAGTTCGAGCAGCGTGAATGCGGTCGCGCCTGAGTTCATGTTGTGTGTCGCCTCTGTTCAGAATGGTCGAGCGGCGACGCGGCGCCAGTGACGCTCCGTCTTCCCGCCGTCGATGACAATTTCCATTTGCAGCCATACCTGTGTGTCGGACGTCGCGCCAAAGCCTCTCGCGGTCAGCAGGAACGCCTGCGCCTCAGGACGATTCGTCAATCGCCATCCCTCGGCGAGACACTCCGGCGACCGCCCTGATCCCGGCCATTGAGCGACAGCCGGAAATGCGCCGGCTGCGAAGGTCGCTTCGCGCTTCCATCCTGTCGGCTCGCCTGTGACAGGCGGTGTCGACACAGCGGCGCCTGTGAGCACCCTGGTCGCGCATAGCGTCAACGCGGAGTCCGCGGCATGAAAAGCCTGAAGGTAGTCGCGCATGTTCGTCGTATTGCGCGCAGCCGTGAACGATGTCTCGAACCAGGCTGCCGACGTCGCCAGCATCATCGACGAGATCAGCAACACCAGAGGCAACGCTGCGCCGCGCATGCTCGCAACGAGGCCGGTGGATCGCGATGCTGATCGTCGGTGGAAGACCCGCGTCATGGTGATGCTCCCGCGGTGTTGCGCAGTGCCACTCTTCTCCAGAACGCCTGTCTCGCGCGGGTATCGCCACCCATGCTCACGACACCGTCGCAATCGACATAGCGCATGCGCCGTCCGAGCGGCGCGCCGCGCACAAGGACGCACAGGTCGACCGCCACCACGCGAGCCCACTGGTCCAGCGTCAGCGCGGACGCATCGAGCGGTTGCGACGCGCCCCCCGGCCAGTACTGGATGCGCAGGCGCTCGACCCCTTCGACCAGCGGTTGTCCATATCCCGTCTTGCCGTTGCCTTCACAGTACAGTTCCGGCTCCCCGCTCGACCCGCTCGGCTTCGCATAAAAGCGGTTCGTAACCGGCACGCCCGCCGCCGCGCCCTGCCCCGCGACGCCGCTGACGGCCTGGCCGAGACAATCCGTGGGTTGGCCGGTCGCCGACGGCCATGTCGACACGTTGTCGCCCATATAACGGACGACGATACCGTCCGAATGACTCGCAAGTGCCTCACAGCCCGGAGCCTCGTTAGCACCGACGGGACGCGCACCTGAACAGCCGAAGAGCGCTGCATTCGCGTTCGTAGCCGTAGCCGTAGCCGTAGCAGATACGGCATCGGCGGCCGTGAATCCGGCCATCTGGATCTGCTGACCAAGCAGCGTCAATGCACCAACGCCCGTTTCTTCGATATGGGCAGCGTCGCTCGCGCTCACAAAAGCCGCCCGCTGCGACCGGTAGAGCGACACTGCGCCAACCGTTACCACGAGCCCGAGCCCCGTCGCGATCATCAATTCGAGCAGGGTGTGACCATGCAGAAAGCGTCGGCGGTGTGTCATTTCGCAAACGCGATCGCAATGCAGGCGGTGCCCTTCGGGACTGCGACGTCACCGCAAAACTCGGGCATATCGATCACATTGGCCGGCACGACGCCGTGCGTTTCAGGCAGCGCTGCCCACGTCACACGCGCTGTCGCCATGCCGGCGGCCTGCGCGGCAATCGATGTTTCGCCGTTCGGCACCATGCTCGCCACGCGCGACTTCCACTGCGCCGAATCCGTCCCCGTCGCCGAGGATCCTCGCACAGCTTCCACAAGCGAATCGGCCACGAAAGCCGCGCGTTCGCGCGCCGCTGTCGCGTTGGCATGACGTGTCATCCATAGCTGCGTGGCGACCAGGCCGAGCGCCGTCACCGCGACCAGGGCAACGGCGATCATCACTTCAAGCAACGTGCTACCCGGAGGATTTCCATAGCGATGTGAATTCATGACGACGCTCCGCAAGCGCCTTCGACCATACGCGCGCGACCGCCCGCCGCAATTCGCACGCAACGTCGCCACCGGTCGCCTCGTGTCGCCGCCGACGGAGAACGCGGCGCAAGCTCGAAGCTGCGAAAGCTGCCGATCACCTGACCGGCCGGCGGCGTGAAGGCAACGTCGGTCAACGTTCCCGTTACGCTGACAGCCGCCAGATCCGGTTGTACACGCAGAAGTGACTGCGCACCCGCCCGCTCTGACATCACCGCCCATCCGCATGACCAGTCCGCTGTGCCCGCAGGGCACGGCTTGCCGGCCGCAAGACAGTGGCGCGCAGCGTCGACACGACATACCGTGACACGCGCGCTCCGTCTAAGCGCCTCACCACGCGCGAAAGCCAGCGTCGAAACGAGCGCCCTCGCCCGCGCATCGACCTGATCTCGCACATGCCACGCAAAGAACGACGGCGTGGCCAGCACGGCAATCACCGCAAGCATCGCGATGACGATGAGGGTTTCAACAAGCGTAAAGCCACCACTGCGTGGAGCTGGGAGGACATCCGTTTTCATCTGCATCCCTGATTGATTCGAAGAATGCAGACAATCTACCGGGCGCTCCGCGCGCCAGCAATCTGCCAAACGGCCAGCTAGCGGAAGCGCACGACATCACGCCAGAATTCAGGCGTGACAGAAATTCAAGGGGAGAGAAATGCGGACGCGCGAAAAACTAGCGCTTGCGGGTGGGTTTGCCTGGGGCGGCGGGAGGGGCGGCCATTCGCCGGAACTCTTCGATCACGTCTTCGAATTCGGAGACGTCCTCGAAGCGCCGGTAGACCGAAGCGAAACGGACATAGGCGATCGTATCGAGTTCGCGCAACTCGTTCATCACGAGTTCGCCAAGGCGCTCGCTGCGCACTTCCCGTTCGCCGCTGCCGAGCAGCTGGTATTCAATGCGCGAAGCCGCCGCGTCGACTGCGTCGGCAGCAACCGGGCGCTTGCGCAGCGCCAGTTGCATGCTCGCGATAATCTTGCGGCGATCGAATTCGGTGCGGCTGCCATCCTTCTTGACGACCGACGGCAACGCCAGTTCGACCCGCTCATACGTCGTGAAACGTTTGTCGCAGGCCGGGCAGCGACGGCGCCGACGAATCGCGGCGCCGTCTTCGGACACGCGCGAATCCACTACCTGCGTGTCGTCGTGCCGGCAGAAGGGGCAGCGCATGGCTGGTTAGCCGTACACCGGGAAGCGCTTCGTCAACCCGGCGACCTGCGCGCGCACGCGTTCGATCGTGGCCGCATCTTCCGGGTTGTCGAGCACGTCGGCGATCAGATTGCCAACCAGTTCCGCTTCCTTCCCACCGAAGCCGCGGGTCGTCATGGCCGGCGAGCCGAGACGCACGCCGCTCGTGACGAACGGCTTTTCCGGATCGTTCGGAATCGCGTTCTTGTTGACCGTGATATGCGCTGCGCCGAGCGCCGCTTCCGCAGCCTTGCCCGTGATGTTCTTCGCGCGCAGGTCGACCAGCATCACGTGGCTTTCGGTGCGACCCGACACGATGCGCAGGCCACGCTTCACGAGCGTCTCAGCCAGCACGCGCGCGTTGTCGGCCACCTTCTGCTGGTATTCCTTGAATTCCGGCGACAGCGCTTCCTTGAACGCGACAGCCTTGGCGGCGATCACGTGCATCAGCGGGCCGCCCTGAATGCCCGGGAAGATTGCCGAGTTGATCTGCTTTTCAAACTCGGCCTTCATCAGGATCACGCCGCCGCGCGGGCCGCGCAGGCTCTTGTGCGTGGTCGTCGTGACGAAATCGGCGTGCGGCACCGGGTTCGGATACACGCCCGCGGCGATGAGGCCAGCGTAGTGCGCCATGTCGACCATGAAATACGCGCCAACCGATTTCGCGATCTTCGACAGACGTTCGAAGTCGATGCGCAGCGCGAATGCCGAGGCGCCCGCGATAATCAGCTTCGGCTTGTGTTCCTGGGCGAGCTTTTCAGCTGCGTCGTAATCGATGTCTTCGGCTTCGTTCAGGCCGTAGCTCACGACGTTGAACCACTTGCCCGACATGTTGACGGGCGAGCCGTGCGTGAGGTGGCCGCCGTGCGCGAGGCTCATGCCCATGATCGTGTCGCCCGGCTTCAACATCGCGAAGAACACGCCCTGGTTCGCCTGCGAACCCGAATTCGGCTGCACATTCGCGGCTTCGGCGCCGAACAGTTGCTTGACGCGATCGATCGCCAGTTGCTCGGCGATATCGACGAACTCGCAGCCGCCGTAGTAGCGCTTGCCTGGATAACCTTCCGCGTATTTGTTCGTGAGTTGCGAGCCTTGCGCAGCCATGACAGCCGGGCTCGTGTAGTTTTCCGACGCGATCAGTTCGATGTGGTCTTCCTGACGGCGGTTTTCCTGCTCGATCACGTTCCAGAGTTCGGGATCGACGTTGGCGATGGTGCTTTTGGCTCTGTCAAACATACGGTTTCCGTTAAATGTGTTCAGGTTGACCGGATCGTGCGCCGAATTGTGTGCGGAAAGCGTAGCGGGTACGCGGCGCTGCTGGCGACTGGGCCAGCCATGACGTGGCGGATGAAGAAGTACCGTACACGCGAGGCAGGACAGCCACCGGCAGCGCAAAACATGGCGCGCGGATCACGGCTGCCCAGGCGAACGGCAAAAACGGCACCCTGCGCTTCACGGTGGGTTGTTCCACCTTGAACCCCAAAAGGGTTCTATCGCCAGTCACGCAGGGGTGAGCGCGTTAGTTTATTTGAAGCGCATCGAATAGGCAACCGCCCGAGAAGCCCCGTCGGGACAGGCCCCACGGGGTGCTGTTGCCGGCGCTGGCCGCCCCTGACCGCCGCGCACCCCGGCAGCTGTTGGCCCAGGGTCTTCCCTTGCCGCCGCGCCGCATTGGAAGTAGGCTTGGCACCTTCCGTTTTTCTCCACCGACCAGGGAGCAGCAATGATCGTCTTTGTTACAGGGGCTTCCGCAGGGTTTGGCGCCGCCATCGCCCGGGCTTTCGTCAAGGGCGGCCACAAGGTCGTCGCTACGGCCCGCCGCAAGGATCGCCTCGACGCGCTCGCCAGCGAACTCGGCGACGCGCTTCTTCCGCTCGAACTCGACGTGCGCGATCGCGCAGCCGTCGAAGCCGCGCCCGCGTCGCTGCCGGCGGAATTCGCCGCCATCGACGTACTTGTCAACAACGCCGGGCTCGCGCTCGGTCTCGAGCCGGCGCAGCGCGCGGAACTCGACGACTGGACGACGATGATCGACACCAACTGCACGGGCCTCGTACAGGTTACGCGCGCGTTGCTGCCGGGCATGGTCGAGCGCAATCGCGGTCACGTGTTCAACCTCGGGTCGGTGGCCGGCAGCTGGCCGTATCCGGGCGGCAACGTGTATGGCGCAACCAAGGCCTTCGTACGCCAGTTCAGTCTGAACCTGCGCGCCGACCTCGCCGGCACGGCCATCCGCGTGACGGACATCGAACCGGGCCTGTGCGGCGGCACCGAATTCTCGAACGTGCGCTTTCGCGGCAACGACGAAAAGGCGGCCAACGTCTATCAGAACGTGCAGCCGCTGACCGCCGAAGACATCGCCGATTCGATCTACTGGATCGCGACGCGGCCCGCTCACGTCAACATCAACACGATCGAACTGATGCCCGTCGCGCAGTCGTTTGCGGGCCTTAGCATCCATCGGGGCTGAGCGGTACCAGGTGGAACGTGCACCCAAAATCGGGATACCGGCGCGCGTTCCGGTAAAATGCGCGCCATGGATATGTCTATCAGCCAGCCCGGCACGGAAATCGGCTTCATGTGGCCAATCCGCGTGTACTACGAAGATACCGACGCCGGTGGCATCGTTTTTTACGCAAACTACCTGAAGTTTTTCGAGCGGGCGCGTACCGAATGGCTGCGCGCGTGCGGCGTGGACCAGACCCGGCTAGCGGATGAAGCCGGCGCGATCTTCATCGTTCGTAGCACCGCGCTCGACTATCGCGCGCCGGCCCGCCTCGACGATCTGATCACCGTCGTCAGCCGGATCGAGCGGCTTGGCCGCGCGTCGGTCGACTTCGCGCAGGAAGCATGGCGCGAAGGGACGCTGCTTGCTACGGGAAGCATCCGGGTCGGTTGCGTCGAGCGTACGGCGCTCAGGCCCACCGCCATTCCTCCATCTGTGCTTGCTGCATTGCGGCGTGGTCCAGCCGGAGCCGGTGTGTCAACGGCGGCTATCTGAGTACCGTTGTTACGGGGCCAGTGAACTCGTATTGATCAGGCAACACAAAGCATGGTTCGGCCAGCGCTTAGCTGTCGCTTTCCGTTTTCCGACGAAAAGCTTCGATAAGCCCTTCAGCCGGACGCCCCTCCCGGGACGTTACAGCGAACCTATATGAACACTACACAAGATCTGTCGATCATTTCCCTCGTTCTTAATGCGAGCCTGCTGGCGCAGGCAGTGATGGCGCTGTTGCTGCTGCTGTCGCTGATGTCGTGGACTTTCATCTTCCGCAAGTGGTTTGCGATCCGCCGCGCCCGCGCGCAGACTGAACGTTTCGAACGCGATTTCTGGTCGGGCGGCGACCTGCAGGCGCTCTATCAGAGCGCCGCCAACAACCGTCACACGATTGGGGCGCTCGAGCGGATCTTCGAGTCCGGCATGCGTGAGTTTCTGAAGGGCAAGGAAAAGCGCCTCAACGATTCGGGCGCGATCCTCGACGGCGCACGCCGTGCCATGCGCGCTGCATTCCAGCGTGAAATGGACGTGCTCGAAGCGAATCTCGCGTTCCTCGCGTCGGTCGGCTCGGTCAGCCCGTATATCGGTCTGTTCGGTACGGTATGGGGGATCATGAACGCGTTCCGCGGTCTCGCGAACGTGCAGCAGGCCACGCTCGCCAACGTTGCGCCCGGTATTGCCGAAGCGCTGACGGCAACCGCCATCGGTCTGTTCGCCGCGATTCCGGCAGTGGTTGCCTACAACCGCTACGCGCACGACATCGACCGCCTCGCGATCCGCTTCGAAACCTTCATCGAAGAGTTCTCGAACATCCTGCAGCGCCAGGCGCACTAAGGAGTCCACGATGGCCGGTTCCTCCCGTTCCAGCAGCATGCGCGGCAGCCGTTCACGCCGCGCGATGGCGGACATCAACGTCGTGCCGTACATCGACGTGATGCTTGTGTTGCTCGTGATTTTCATGGTGACCGCGCCGCTCGTCGCGCCATCGATCGTCAATCTGCCGACCGTCGGCGGCGCAGCACCGCAGCAGCAGACGCCGCCCGTCATCGTCAACATCCGTGCCGACGGCAACATGAGCGTCAAATACAAGGACGACGCCGGCACGCAGCAGCAGGAAGACATGACGAGGGCCGACCTGAACGGCTTCGTCACCGACCGCGCGCAGACGCATCCCGATCAGCCGGTCGTGATCGCCGCCGACAAGACCGTCAAATATGAAGTCGTGATGAACGTGATGTCCGACCTGAAAGCTCGCGGCGTCAAACGCGTTGGATTGCTCGTTAAATCGCAATGATCCGGAAGACCTCTGCCGCTCCAGTCCGACCACCGCGTGAACGTGGCACGTGGCGCGCCTTCGTGCTCGCGCTGGTCATGCACGTGCTGCTCGGGTTCTTCCTGTACCACGGCATTCACTGGCAGAACAGCACGCCCGCTGGCGCTGAAGCCGAACTGTGGACCGCCGTGCCGGATACGCCGGTGCCGCGTCCGGCTCCGCCGCCGCCCGTGCCGGTTGCCCCTGCCCCACCCGTCCAGGACGAGCAGGCCGACATTGCGCTGCAGGAAAAGAAACGCCAGCAGCAGGAAGCCGCGCGTCAGGCGCAACTCGCCGAGCAGCAGCGTCAGAAGCTGCAGGCGCAGCAGGAAGCGGAAGCGAAACGTCAGCAGCAACTGGCGCAACAGCAGGCCGCGGATCTCGCCGCGCAAAAGGCCGCAGCGCTCAAACAGAAGCAGCAACAGCAGCAGGCCGACAAGCTCAGGCAGCAGCAACTCGCCGACCAGCAGAAACAGGATCAGTTGAAGCAGCAGAAGGAAGAGCAGCAGGCCCAGGCCGACGCGCAGAAGAAAGCGGATGCCGAGAAGGCCGCAAAGGCGAAGGCGGCTCAGGCGCAGGCCGATGCGCAGGCGAAGAAGCTCGATGCCGAGCGTCGCACACGTCTTGCGCAGATGCAGGGCATGGCCGGCGGCGAAGGTTCGACCGGCGAAGGTCTCGCGAAGAGCGGCACCGGCAGCGGTGCGGGCGGCAACGCGGCATCGGCGGGTTATGCCGAGAAAGTGCAGCGGCGCGTGCGTCCGAACATCGTCTGGGCGGGTGATACGCAAGGTCTGGAAACGGTCGTCGCCGTTCGCTGTTCGCCGACGGGCACGCTTCTGAGCGCAACGATCACGCGCGCGAGCAGCAACGCCCAGTGGGACGATGCAGCACTTCGGGCCGTCCAGCGCTCCGATCCGATGCCGCTCGACACCAATGGCAAAACGCCGGCCAGCTTTACGATTACGCTGCGGCCGGCAGGTTGATGGCAGACGCGACGCCCTTGTGCTACAAGGAGTCCGCCCGGGAACGAATTGAGCGATTCCGGGTCTGTCTGCTGTCGTAATGTGGTAGAAAACCCGATTTTGGAGAATCCATACAGCATGAGTTTGATGATCAAGTCAGGCCTGAGGGTGCTCCTGGCGTCGTGCCTGATCGCGGCGGGCAGCAGCGCACACGCGCAACTCAACGTCCTCGTTACGGGCGTGGGGTCCACCCAGTTTCCGATCGCTACGGCAAATTTCGCTGGCGAAGCGAATTCCCCCCAGCAGGTCAGCACGATCGTGCGCCAGGATCTGCAGCGTAGCGGCAAATTCACCAACATCGATGCGGGCGCCACGCCTGTCGCTGAAACGGATTCCGTCGACCTCGGCAGCTGGAAGGCCAAGGGTGCCGACGCATTCGTCTCGGGTAGCGTGAACCACCTCGCCAATGGCCAGTACGAAGTGCGCTTCAAGCTCTACGATACGGTCAAGCAGCAGAGCCTCGGCGGTCTCGTACTCGTGAGCCCGGAAAGCGGTCTGCGCATGAGCGCGCACAAGATCGCGGACTACATCTACGCAAAGCTGATGGGTTCGCGCGGCGTGTTCGCCACGCGCCTGTCGTACGTCATCAAGACGGGCGGCCGTTACCAGTTGCAGGTCTCCGATTCGGACGGCCAGGACGCGCACATCGCGCTCTCGAGCCCGGAACCGATCATCTCGCCGGCATGGTCACCGGATGGCACGAAGGTGGCCTACGTGTCGTTCGAGAAGAAAAAGCCGATCGTCTATATCCATGACCTGCCCACGGGTCGTCGCGTCGTCGTATCGGATCAGAAGGGCAACAACAGTGCGCCCGCCTGGTCGCCGGATGGTCGCACGCTCGCGGTTGCGCTCTCGCGCACCGGCAACACGCAGATCTTCGCGGTCAATGCAGATGGCAGCGGTCTGCGTCGTCTGACGCAAGGCAGCTCGATCGATACCGAACCGGCCTTCTCGCCTGACGGCCAGTCGATCTATTTCACGAGCGACCGCGGCGGCGCACCGCAGATCTACAAGATGTCCGTTCAGGGTGAAAGCAGTGGCGGCGCGCAGCGCGTGACGTTCTCGGGCAGCTACAACACGAGCCCGCGCGTGAGCCCGGATGGCAAGGAACTCGCGTACATTTCGCGCACGGGTGGTGGCTTCAAGCTGTATCTGCTGGATTTGCAGACCGGCTCGGCAACAGGTCTCACCGACACAACACATGACGAATCGCCCAGCTTCGCGGCGAACGGTCAGTACATTCTTTACGCCACAGAGGTGAACGGCCGTGGCGTCTTGGCCGCGGTGTCGACCGATGGTCGTACCCGGCAGGTCCTGTCCGTTCAGGGCGGCAATGTTCGCGAGCCGTCCTGGGGCCCGTTTATGCAATAACACACAAGGAGAGTAACAAATGATGTCCAAACTTCGTATCGCATTTGCCGTATTGATGCTCGGCGCGCTTGCCGCATGTCATTCGGGTGTCAAGCTCGACGAAAACGCCAACAAGGGCGGCGCAGTCAGCACGCAACCGAACCCGAACGCGGTTGCCCAGGTGAACGTCGATCCGCTGAACGATCCGAACAGCCCGCTCGCCAAGCGCAGCATTTACTTCGACTTTGACAGCTACTCGGTCAAGGACGACTATCAATCGCTGCTGAGCCAGCACGGGCAATACCTGAAGAGCCATCCGGATCGTCACGTGCTGATCCAGGGCAACACCGACGAACGTGGCACGAGCGAGTACAACCTGGCACTCGGCCAGAAGCGTGCTGAAGCTGTGCGTCGTTCGCTGTCGCTGCTGGGCGTGTCGGATTCGCAGATGGAAGCCGTGAGCCTCGGCAAGGAAAAACCGCAGGCAACGGGTCATGACGAGTCGTCGTGGGCGCAAAACCGCCGCGCAGACCTCGTGTACCAACAGTAACGGATGATGAGCCGAATGACGCATCGTTTCTCCTGGCTGCGGGTTGCCGCAGCGGCCTGCGTCACCGGTACGGCCCTGATGGCCGGCCCGGCGCACGCAGGTATGTTTGACGACGACCAGGCCCGTCAGGCGATCCTCGATCTGCGCACCAAGACCGACAGCCTGTCGAGTCAGCTATCCGCTGCACAGCGCACGATCCTCGATCAGTCCAACCGTCTCGACCAGCTAAACCAGCAGGTCGCGACGCTGCGTGGGCAGAACGAGGACATGGCCAACCAGCTCGCTACGGTGCAGAAGCAGCAGAAGGACTACTACACCGACCTCGACGGCCGGTTGAAGAAGTTCGAGCCGCAGCAGCAGACCGTCGATGGCGTGCAGGGCGCAGTACAACCGGGTGAAACGGACGCGTTCAACGCCGCTTCGCAGCAGTTCCGCAGCGGCGATTTCAAGAACGCGGCCGCGTCGTTCCGTGCGTTCATCACGAAGTATCCGCAGAGCCCTTATCAGCCGACCGCGCAGTACTGGCTCGGCAACGCGCTTTACGCATTGCGCGACTACAAGGGCTCGACGGCGACGTGGCAGGGCGTCGTGAAGAATTATCCGCAGCATCCGCGTGCGCCGGAAGCGTTGCTCGCGATTGCGAACAATCAGCTCGAACAGGGGCAGAAGGCAGCCGCCCGCAAGACCCTGGAGCAGATCGTCGCGCAGTACGGCGGCTCGGACGCAGCGCAATCGGCTCAAAGCAAGCTGTCGCAGATCAAGTAGACGCAGCTGCTTGCAGTACAGTGCGTAGCACCTGTCGTACGCCACGCGCGCCTCTCGCTGAAAAGCCCGGAGCATCGACTGCTCCGGGCTTTTCTCTTTACAATGCCGATGGCGCCGTGGGTTGACATGACCGCCGCTGCGTCGCTATAATTTCGCTCTCTTTGGGTCGTTAGCTCAGCTGGTAGAGCAGCGGACTTTTAATCCGTTGGTCACAGGTTCGAATCCCGTACGGCCTACCAAAGATTCCTGTAGTAAATCAAAGGGCCTGCGCAAGCAGGCCCTTTGTTTTTGCGCTTCAGGTGCGCGAGGGAGGCAGATTGGGAGGCAGCAATGACTGCGGTCCATTTCGGTCGACCGCATCACGCTACCGTTGACTGCGCCCCCCTGCTGCCGGATGCGGACACTTTTTTTGGTGATCCGCTTTCCGGTCCGTTGGGTATCCGGCCAACCGACACCGGGCCAATTGCCGCCACGACGTCACGAGGTACGTGCCGTTCCGTGTGGTGGCCGGTCGCGAAGCCGCGAATAAAACCCAGGGCTACACGTTGCTCCACTCACTACCGGAGCAGCCCATGAGCCGTTACCACCCGTATCCCGTCCGTCGTCCTGCCGTCGTCACCGTTCCCCACAAGGAGGCGTGACATGGCCAGCATCTATCGTCACCGCAACGCCTGGCAGGCCAGCGTCACCGTCGCTGGCGCCAACCACAAGAAAAATTTCCGCACCCGCAAGGAGGCCGAGACCTGGGCCGCGCAACTGCACGGCGAACTCCAGAACGCTCACGCACCACTGCCCGGCGGTCCCGCGAAGGCAACCGTGGGCCGCACGCTCTATGAATACGCGCACCTCTACACCATCCACAAACGCGGCGCGAAACAGGAAATCAACCTCATCAACCGCTACCTCTCGGCAGCCAGCCTGCCGACCCTGCAGTTGCAGGCCACCGAACAGGGCGGTGTCGACCTGACCGATGCGCCGCCTGCGACGGAACTGCCTTTCAGTTTCGCCGGCCTTCGGGCAAAGCGCGCCGCCTCGCGTGAAAGCACCAACGCCTTTCGTGCCGGGCTCGCCCTTCTGCCAGTCGCGCAGGTGAGCGCACAGACGATGCTCAGATTCATGTCCGCGATGCGCAAGGATGGGCTCACTGACAGCACCAGCCAGAAGGAACTGGCGCTGCTCAAGCATTGTTTCAACTGCGCGCAGAAACACTGGAACTGGGCGGGATTCGAAAACCCGATGTCAAGCGTCGCGGTTCCAAAGGGCGGCCCGGGCCGTTCTGCGGTCCTCGACGAAGACGCCGAGCAGGCGCTGTTCGACGCGCTGGGTCGGTGCGACAACCCGTTTATCCTCCCCATCGTCCAGTTCGCGATTGAAACCACCAGCCGGCGAGGCAGCCTGCTGAAACTGCGCTGGCGCGATGTCGACCTCCCTGGGCGCACCGCGACACTGCGGCTCACGAAGGCCGGCGAAAACCAGATTGTCCCGCTCACACAGCGCGCAGTCGAAATCCTGTCCCGCCTGCCGCGCGAAGAAAACGACGGACGCGTCTTCCCGATGACCGCCGACGCGCTCGACTCCGCCTGGGATCGCGCAACCACCGAGGCGGGACTGCCGGACCTGCGCTTTCACGACCTGCGACATGTTGGCACCACGCGTCATGCGCGGCGGCTGCGCAATCCGCAGATGCTCAAACGCATCACCGGTCACAAGACGGACGCGATGCTCGCCCGCTACACGCACCTCTTCGTGGACGACGTCCTTGATGCACTCGATGCCACCGAGCCGTTGTTGACCCCGCCCCTGCCGCCCGACCTGCGCGGGCAGTCAGCGGGAAAAGCGCGCGCAGCGACCCAGGCGCGACGGCTTAATGCGCGTCTTCCTGCGGAAGAGGACGCTTCCGTGCCCGGTAAAGCCGCCCCCATACCGGACGCATCACCCACCCCGCCCATCGGGAATCTGCCGGAGACAAACGGAAGTATCGTGGCGGTCGATTTCCGCAACCGCCGGCGCGCAGCCTGACGCGCGTCACTTCTCTGCACGGCCTCGGAAAATCGGGGCCGTGCGTCCAGGCGTGTCGGATGGCTCGCCTGATTCCGGCGTGTCCGCCGCGCGTCTGGACCAGACCTGACCAGGGCGCTATTGTCACGTCAACAACCTGCATATGCGGAGTCGAAGTGAAACCATCTCACGCCGAGCCACCCGGGATTTCGGCGCAGGACGACGAGCGGCGCGCGCTGGTGGAGCAGCGCGAGGCCTTATTGCAGATTCTGGAGTTGGGACAAAAAGACTTCCGCGCCGGCGACTTTCGTGACCTTGACGAATTTCTGGAAGAACTGGATAGCGATAGCGCCGACGTCTCACTGATTGTCAGTTTCAGCGCTGAAACTTTTCTGGAGTCTGGCGAAATCCGGCGTGCAGTCTGACGCCGGGCCCACGCAACTCACCGCGTCTTCCGCTTTGTACTCGCAGGAACGCCGGTCGGCCGGCGGCCGAGGGAAGGGTTAAAGGCGAGCTGTGTTGCAAACTGCGCTGCGTACCAGGTCTGAACCGCCTCGGCTGCCCAGTAACAACGCTTGCCCAACCGTACCGGCGGTGGAAACCGCCCCTCACGAACCCATCCGTCCAGGGTCCGCTCGGAGATGGCGAGCTGCTCGCAGACCGCCGGTTTATCCAGTGTTTGCATGATGCTTTCCATTGCTGATGTGATGGGAAGTAGAGCGACCGGTTTTATCCATGCGGGCCGCTGCAAAGGCAGCAACGGCCCACACAGGGTTCGCGCGCTTCGCCGATCGCGGTCACGTGGCCGTTGAGGCAACTTCCTGTACTGATGGGAGACCGTAGCAGACGCCCGCACGCTGGCCGCCAGCCAGAAGCTGGCGGCCCGGTAACCGGAACTACCACAGACGCAGACCTGATACGCCCCGTCGTAGACAGCAGCGAGGCGATGCAGGCGCTAGTGCAACACCTCTGACGAGACGTCGTGCGTCATCGCGAACGCCTCCGCGCACAGGGCCACTTTCGGCGTCGCAACAATGAAAGAGCCCTGATGAACCACATATGGAAAATAAGCCCGAACCGATTTTTCCATTTCCCGGTTACCGCATGCGAGGGAAGCGAGCGCCAGGAACTTAATCGTCCTGTCCTGTCCACCGGTGCGGCGCATATCGGCGAACATGGAGCCCAGGTTGACTCCTTCAGGCAGGCGCTGGACCAATGGCACGGTTGCGTCTTCGCCTTCGTGGTGAACCAGAACCTGGAATCCGCCCTGTTCGTCCCAGGCGTCAAGCACGTTCCAGGTCACCACGTCGCTCGCGTCCAGAAACCAGTGAAGGGCAAACGCCTTTCCGATGATAACCGTCACAACAATGACAGAGGTTTTCTGTTCGCCCGTTGATGTCAGGCAGAGGTGCAGGTCATCAGTCGCATCCGGCGGCAACGGCATATGCGCCGGCAAACACGCGCTGAGCGCCGGCCCCGACGTGAAATCGGCCAGAAGACCGTCTTCGAACGGGTTGAGCAGTTGGGCAAGCTGGGAAGGCTCCAGCGAAAACGGATTTGATATCTGCATGGCGATTAACCTCGAGGCAATGGGGTTGAAGGAGAGTAAAAGAGGATGCATTTCCATCAGGAAATACGTTGACGACGCTGGCCACGGCGGGCACGCTCGGGCACGCACTCAGGCGGCATGGAAGGACTGGAACCAAGGGCCGCAACCATCCGATGGATGTGGGCGATTGCGCTTTTGCCGCCGGATTCCACGCTACTCAACGGAAAAAACTCTCCCCGTCGCAAAAGTTCGGCATGCAGCCATTGATAGGTACCGGCCACACCGTCCGGCCGTGAATCACTGGAAGCGTCAAGCAGCAGCTCGGCGCAACGTTCGAGAGACTGCAGCATGAACATGCCCTCCTCGATGCGCCAGACAAACTCCGTGTGACTGCCACACTCAGTCCGCTCCTGCGCAATCCGCAAGTTGGGCGCGTAGCAGTAGATGGCCTCCAGCACGGTGTTCGATTCGAGCTCACGCCAGAATCGTCGCCGTGGCTCGTAGACCGACTCAAGCACTTCAAACACTGTTTGCAGGTCCAGCTCATCCGGATGCTCGGCGCGTGTACTGAAGCCGGTTGTCAGCCGCATGCATATGGCCTGCTGGGAGCCCTGGACAGGCGGCAGGTCAAATAGCGGCCCCGTGGTACTACCCAGAGAGCTGGTGCTCCGGCCAGGACACGCTTGCGCGTGGTCTTTGGGGGGAAATTTTCTCTTCAGGTTCATGTTCCGGTCTTCATCAGGTTTGGGGTAACGGGAAGCGTTGTGGACCAGCGCGAGCAAAATTGGTGCGCGCCGGCGCTTCAACGCCGTGGGATTTCCACGAATCGATAACGTCTACGTCACCATATTCATATAGGATTACTAATAATGTGCCGGTCATGGTCAGGCAATCTGAACGCCTCCGAACCACTGCTGATAATCAGTTCGCCACGCAGAGACCCCATTTGGAGCCCGACAGCATGACCGGCTCTCTCACGCCATCAATGAAGCTCGCCGCCGACAGGTGAGTCAGGCAGCACAATGACGGGAGGACCACCCGCCGACAAAGGCGCCCCGAAGTACTGGGTCAACCGCTCCGGCATGAGGATGTTGACCTCAACGTGGGAAAGTTTGATACCTTCCAGGTCACTGGTGGCCTGGCGCTCGATAATCCCGCTTGCAGCCAGGCTCGAACAGAACTCCATAAAGGGCACCGACATGTCTCTTTCACACTCCCGCCGCAGGTAATCAATGCCACTCGTACTTTTTCCGGGCGTCCAGTCAATTTCAGGAACCGAATACAGTACCTGGCCATCCTCAATCAACGCGACAGGCGCCTGCCGGTTCCCGCGCCACGTATCGATGACCGTCCATAGCTGCCTGCAGCTCGCGTCGGCCAGATAGTAAATCTGGGCCGCCCCCATTTGGACGCGGATAGTCACGACTGAAAGACCCGGTCCCGCTATGTGCCCGAAACCCACGCTCCCGCTTCCATCCGCCAGCGCCCCAACCCGCGTCAGATTGGAATGTGCTGCCAGAGGCACTGTCAGGTTGATGGGGATGCGGCAGTAGAATGAAGTGATGAAGAAAACGAAATCGCTTTATCACGGTCACCGCTTCCCTGCTGTCGTCATCAGTTGCGCAGTTCGGTGGTATTTCCGGTTTAGCCTGAGCCTGCGCGACGTCGAGGAGTTGTTGCTCGAGCGTGGTATCGTGGTCACGTACGAAACGATCCGTTGCTGGTGCGACAAATTCGGCGCTGGATTCGCCCGGTGCGCCAAAGCGGCGCGGCCCGGACCGGGCAGCATATGGCATCTGGACGAGATGTTCGTGACGCTGCGCGGCGAGCCGTATCTGTTGTGGCGAGCGGTCGACGAGCACGGTGCTGAGCTCGATGTGCTGGTGCAAAAGCGGCGCGATAAGGCCGCGGCAAAGCGCTTCTTCCGGCGGGTGCTGCGTTCAAACCCGGTGCCGCGCAAGATCGTGACCGACCAGTTACGCAGCTATCCGGCGGCGAAGGCTGACATTCCTGAGCTCGCTCATGTGAAGCACGTTTTCGTCAAGGCGGCTGCACGTGTGAACAACCGTGCCGAGAACAGCCACCAGCCGACCCGCAGGCGCGAACGCCAGATGTGCGGCTTTCGCGATGCGCGTCGCACGCAAGCGTTTCTCTCATGCTTTGGCCCGATCCGGCAGCACTTCGCGCTGCCCAGACATCGGATGAATGCGGCATGTCATCGTGCCGTACTCCAGGAACGCCTCGTCACATGGCATGGTTGGACTGTCACTGCCGCGTCTCAGGAAACTATCTAATAAGGATAACTACGCTCTAGCCAGACAGGTACTATACCGTCGCCGACCTGACAAAGCCATTCGCAGTCCTTATCCAGACGACCCGCCGGTTCTCCCGACGGGCCATCCTCAAACGATCAGCCGTTGAGCTTCGGCGAAAGCAGGTCCTGCAGACCGATCGCGTAGTACATCTCGCGGCGCATCCGGTCCGCTACGCCATTGACGATCTCCGCGCCGTCCTGCGACGGATCCACGTGCACGCGGAATGGCCGCTTGCCGAACGGCAAACCCACTACGCGAACGATCTCCGCGGCGACCTCCGCCGGATCCGCATCCGCCGGCTCCAGGCTTGCCAGCCCCTTCAGCGCCTGATCCGTCACGCCCGCATACGGGCCGTTTTCGTATTCGGCCGCAATATGCGCATCGGCCGGCTTGCCCGAGTGCGCGAAGTGGTTCGTGCCCTTGGTGAACGCGCCCGGCACCATGATCGTCGTCTCGATGCCCCAGCGCGCCAGCTCCGTCGAGTACGACACCGCGAGCGCATCCATCGCCGCCTTCGCCGCGAAATACGGTGCGAGGAACGGCGGCGTGCCGCCGCGCGTGGACGACGAGCCGACCCACACCAGCAGCCCCTTGCCCTGCTTGCGCAGATGCGGCAGCGCCGCACGGTTCACCCGCTGCGCGCCGAGCACGTTGACGTCGTACTGCTGGATCATTTGCTCGGGCGTAAACGCCTCGGCCGGGCCGAACACCATGTGACCGGCGTTGTGCACGATCACATCGAGACGGCCGGAGTCCTTCAGAATGTGCGCAATGGCGTCGGCAACCGACGCCTCGGACTGCACGTCCAGTTCGGCCGTGCGCAGATCGAGCGATTTTTCCTTCGACCACTGTGCGATTTCCGCGACGCGAGGCGCGTTGCGGCCCTGCGTTTCGCGCATCGACGCGTAGACGGTATGGCCCGCTTCGGCCAGCGCGCGGGCCGTCATTAAACCGAAACCGGATGATGCGCCAGTCACGAGAATGGTGTACGTCATGAGTTATCTCCTGGATTCAATGTCCGACTACGGGTTGCGAAGGCTGGACCACCCGGACCCGGCCTGTTCCGGTGCGATCGCCGAAAATCGACCGGTAGAGGTCAATCCCGCTATCCAGATGTGTGCGGAATCCGAACTGCTGATCCAGCATTGCCAACATGTCGGCACGCTCAATGCGCATCACATAGCTGTGCTCGTTCGTCACAAGCACACACGATTCGCCGTGCGCCTCAGCAGCACTGAACCACTTGCCCGGGTCCGCATGGCCACTTCTTACGGTGCGTCCGGCATGCTCGACCTGCCAACCACCGTCGAGCAGGATCCAGTACGGCGCATCCGGCTCGACACCGTGATCGCACGTTGCGATCACGGCACCGGCATCCGCTTCCCACTCGCGCGAGTGGTCGATCACCCAGCGGAGCTGCGCCGTGGACAGTGCAGTGAAAAACGGCGTATGCCGCAGAAGGTGCAAATACGTAACAGAGGGTCTCATCGTCATCTTCTGTGCAGCGTCCGGCTCCCGCTTTCCGCCGCATGATGCCAATCCCAATACTGCGATCAGCGTCAGGATGGAGGTCGAGAGACGCAGGCGCCAACGCGCCGCGCCTCCCGGAGCCTGAAAGGTCACCATGTCAGGTTCCACTATCGGCTCGCCGGTACGTCAGGCAATGCCGCCGTTGGCACGCAGCACCTGGCCGTTCACCCATGCACCATCCGGGCCGGCAAGGAACGCCACCGCGTTCGCGATGTCTTCCGGTTGGCCCAGACGTTCGAGCGGCGGCATCTTCGAGAACTGTGCGATCTGCTCGTCGGTCTTGCCGTTCAGGAACAGGTCCGTTGCCACCGGACCCGGCGCCACGCAGTTCACCGTAATGCGACGGCCGCGCAGTTCCTTCGCGAACACGCGCGAGAACGCTTCCACCGCCGCCTTCGTGCCGTTGTAAATCGAGTAGCCCGGCAGGTTCAGCGCGAGCGTCGTGCTCGACAGATTGATGATCCGACCACCATCGTTCAGGCGCGTCGCTGCCTCGCGCAGCATGTTGAACACGCCGCCAACGTTGATCGCAAACGTCTGCGCGAACACCTCGTCGGTGGTCTGCGCGAGCGGCACCGTCTTCAGGATGCCGGCGTTGTTCACCACCACGTCGATCTTGCCGAGTTGCTGCTCGACCGTTTCGAACAGACGGCGCACGTCTTCGACCTTCGAGACGTCGCCCTGAACCGCCACCGCCTTGCCACCGGCCTGTGCCAGCTCGGCGACGAGCTTGTCCGCCTCGGCGGAGCTCGACGCATAGTTGACCGCGACCGCGAAACCGTCACGGACGAGACGACGCGCGATGGTTGCGCCGATGCCACGGGAAGCGCCGGTCACGATCGCGACGCCGGATTGATTTGCTGCACTCATCGAAAATCTCCTATTCAGGTTGAAACCTGAGCAGGATATTGACCGACATCGCGACAAAGATAATTAGCAATGTTTTGCCATCACTGTTTCATTTGCTTTAACTATTGACCAAGGAATCGTACCGGTAAACACCTATACAAAAAACCCGTATTTTGATAATAATTGACAGTATGTGATTGTCCGATTAGCACAATTCGAGAAATATAGAATGACGCACTTCGTTACCGTCTCCACGGCGACGATCCCACCCGAAGGGCAGGCAGCCGAATGGGCTCGCACAATTAGTGAGCGCTTCAGCGAATGCTTCGATAAACAGCGTCGCCGTACCGCCAGCGGCGAACCCTTTACCGGCAGGATCGGTTACGCCCGCATTGGACAGATCCAGTTATGCCGACTTGCCGCGCAAGGACATCAGGTAGAAAACGCGCCGCGAAGCAGCAGTATTCACGCCAGCCACTACAAGATCACCCTCCAGCTTGAGGGTCACTCTGACTTTGAGCAGGATGGGTTGAGGGCGAGACTGTCCCCCGGCCAGTGGGCCATCTACGATACGGCGAGACCGTATCTGATGAGCGCGCCACATTCCATTCACGTGGCCATCGCAACCATTCCGAAGGAACTCGTTCGCCTCACGCTCGCCGAGCGTTGTGCGCTCGTGCAGCCCCTGACTTCCCTTAGCGGCGCAGGCCGTCAACTTCGACAGTACATCGTTGATCGCCTGGACGAACTCGAAATCTCGGCGGGATGTGACGCGGTCGAAACCGCCCCGTCAATTGAATGGGAACTGGCAAGCCAGATCAAGGTTGCCTTGCAGGACCAGATTGCCGAAACGAGAAGGAACCTGCACCCGAGGATGCTACGGGCTCGCATCGTGGAATACATCGAACAGAACCTGTCCGATCCGGAACTCACCGTTGACCGGATCGCACACGACCTGCACTGTTCGAAACGTTATCTGCACACGGTATTCGATACCGCGGACAACACGCTCGGGCGCTACATTCTGCAACTGCGACTCACGAACGTCTGTCGTGCCTTCAGCAATCCATCGCTGCAACAGTGCTCGATCACCGAGCTTGCGATGAAGTGGGGCTTCGTCAGCCCCGGCCATTTCAGCCGAACCTTCAAGGAAACGTTCGGCATCACGCCCCGCGACTACAGGGCGAGCGTGGCTCAGTCGATACCCGCCTGCTGACACAGGATATGTGCCGCCATCCCGCCGTCGCACGGGATGTTCACCCCGCGTATCCAGCGACTCCCCTCGCCGCAAAGAAACGCCACGAGAGGAGCAATATCCTCCGCTTGTCCCGCGCGCTCCAGGAGCCGCATATCCTCCTCGGCACGCTCGCCGAGTGTCTGCAGGAAATCCTGGTGAATCGGCGTTTCCACCGGCCCGGGGCTGACGGCATTCATGCGGATCCCACGCGCGCGCCACTGCCAGCGCCTCTGCAGCGTCCACGTGATCAAGGCTTCCTTCGACAGGAAATATGCGCGCGCATCGTCGACCCCGTGCTGCGTGCAGAACGTCGCGACATCGTCGAGGCTGTCGACGTCGAGCAAGGCGCGCACCTGGTCGACCTGCTCGGCCCAGCCGAAACCGGCCAGTGAGCCCAGATTGACGATCGACGCGCCGTCGTTGAGCTTCGGCAGCAGCGACAGCGTCAAACGACGCAGGCCGACGAAATTCACCTGCAACACCAGCGCGCCGCCCCTGGTCGGCGGCAGACCCGCGATATTGCACAGTGCGTCCACGCCGCCCTGAATTTCTCCCGCGACCGCATCGATCGAATCCGCGCGCGAGAGATCGGCGCGGATGAACTGATCACACAAACCTGCCGTCGGTTCGTTGCGATCGACCGCGATCACTTTCGCACCCAACGACTTCGCTTCTGCGGCGCACGCTGCGCCAATTCCCGAAGCTGCCCCAGTTATCACTATGGTTTTACCTTGCAACGACATGCTCGTCATCTCCTTGAGTTGTCTCCCTGGCACCGACTCTGCGGCACCGGATGGCCCAACTCTATTCGCAGAACGACGCTTACGTCTTGCCTGAAAGTGCAGTGTTGGCCCGGCAGCAAATCTCCCTCGCGAAATTGCACTGTCAGGCAAGAGATCTCTCTGCCGTTCCCGTACATTCGGCGCCACAGTGTATTTCCAATGGAGACATTTAACTTGAGATCTGTCCAGTTGCTCATTGGGGGACGTGCGCAGCCGGCCGCGTCCGGCGCCACATTCGCGCGCATCAACCCGCAATCGAATCAGGCCGTCACGGAAGCATCCGCGGCCAGCATAGAAGATGCCCGGCTTGCCGCGGATGCGGCAGAAGCCGCCTTTGCCCAATGGTCCCAGACCGGCCCGTCCGAGCGTCGCGCCAAGCTCTTGCGTGCCGCGGACCTGATGGAACAGCAGAAAGGCCAATTCGTCGAGATCATGCAGGCGGAAACCGGTGCGACGCGCGTCTGGGCCGAGCACAACGTGTTCGCCGCGGCCGCGATCCTGCGTGAAGCCGCGAGCATGACTACCCAGATCAGCGGCGAAGTCATTCCCTCCGATGAAGGCCGCCTGTCGTTCGCGATGCGCCAGCCCGCCGGCGTGGTGCTCGGCATCGCGCCGTGGAACGCACCGATCGTGCTCGGCACGCGAGCCATCGCGATGCCGCTTGCCTGCGGCAACACGGTGGTACTGAAGGGCTCAGAACTGTGCCCGGCAACCCACGCGAAAATCGCCGAGGTGCTGGTCGAGGCCGGCCTCGGCAATGGCGTGGTCAACCTGATCACTCATGCGCCCGCCGCAGCAGGTGAAGTGGTCGGCGCGCTGATCGAGCATCCGGCCGTGCGGCGCATCAACTTCACGGGTTCCACCCGCGTCGGCCAGTTGATCGCCGAGCAGGCCGCGCGCGTACTCAAGCCGGTCCTGCTCGAACTGGGCGGGAAGTCCCCGCTGATCGTGCTCGACGATGCCGACCTGGAACGCGCCGTTCAAGCCGCGGCATTCGGTGCGTTCTTCAATCAAGGGCAGATCTGCATGTCGACCGAGCGAATTGTCGTTACGCCCGGTATCGCCGCCGCGTTCGTGCGGCGCCTTGGCGACAAGGCCAATAGCATCGCCGTCGGTGATCCGCGCGTGAGCGACGCGCCGCTCGGCGCACTGGCCAGCGCCGCGGCCGGCGCGCGCATCAACGCACTGATCGACGATGCGCTGAGCAAGGGCGCCGCCCTGGTGGCCGGCGGCAAGGCCGAAGGCGTGTTTATGCCGGCAACGGTGCTCGACGGCGTCACCGCGGACATGCATATCTACCGTGAAGAGACCTTCGGCCCGATCGTCTGCGTGCTGCACGCCGACCACGACGACCATGCGGTGACGCTAGCCAACGACACGGAATTCGGCCTGTCCGCCGCCGTCTTCAGCCAGAACATCGAGCGAGCGTTCTCAGTCACGAAGCGCATCCGCTCGGGTATCTGTCACATCAACGGCGCGACCGTCAGCGACGAACCGCAGATGCCGTTTGGCGGCACCGGCCGCAGTGGTTATGGCCGCTTTGGCGGCAAAGCCGGGATCGCGGAGTTCACGGAGCTGCGCTGGATCACGGTGGCATCAGATGCACCGCACTTCCCGATCTGAACAGCGAATCGCCACCGGGCGAGCGCCATCAAGCGTTCGCCCGATACAAAAATCAAGCAAGGAGATAAACATGAGTATTCACGCAACCGACGCACGGGCGCACGCGCTGCAGGCGGGATGGACCCGCTTCGATCACGGCGCCTTCGAATGCACGGTCGTCACCGATGGTCTCCTGCATCTCGGGCCGCCACGCACCACGTTTCCGGAGGCAGACGTCGAGGAGCTCGACGATCTGCTGATTCGCGCCTTCCTGCCCACCGAATCGATTGCGCTCGATCAGAACGTGCTGCTCGTCAACACCGGCAAACAACTGATCCTGTTCGACACCGGCGTCGGCATCAATGCCGATCTCGGCGTCAAGACCTTCGGGCCGCTGACCGGCCAGGCGATCGCCAACATGCGCGCCGCCGGAATCGAACCCGAGGCAATCGACATAGTGGCGCTCACCCATACGCACCCGGACCACTGCTGGGGACTCGTCGATGACGACGACCGCAAGCTGTTTCCGAACGCGCGCATCGTGGTGAGCCGTGCCGACGTCGACTACTGGACCAATCTCGACAATATCCGACCGTCGATGTCCGACCACATGAAGGATCACTTCTACGGCGCGCACAAGAACCTCGCGCCCTACCGCGATGTAATCAGCTTCATTGAGGATGGCCAGGAAATCGTGCCGGGCATCCGGGCGCATGCCACGCCGGGCCACAGCCCCGGCCATACGATCTATGAAATTTCCAGCGAAGGCCAGACGCTCGTTTGCTGGGGCGATCTGTGCCATCACCAGGTGCTGCTGCTGCAACGCCCCGACTGGGCATTCCTGTTCGACTACGACAGTTCAGCCGCCGCGGCGACCCGCGTGAAGGTCCTCGACTGGATCGAGAAGAGTGAATACCAGGTGCTGTCGTATCACTTTCCTTTCCCGGGACGCGGCCATCTGCGGCGCAACGGCGGTGGCTACGACTGGTTGCCCTCGCCAATCCAGCTCGAACGCGCCTGAGCGCACCCTCATCCACATTACGGTCATCGCATCATGAACACACCCTACCGTTGCACCTGCGGCCTGATCGACGTACACGCCCACTGCCTGCCGCCCGCCTACCGCAAGGCGCTCGACGCAGCCGGCCTCGCCACGCTCGACGGCGGTTATCCGGTTCCCGAATGGACGCCTGAAAAGGCCACCGCAGTGATGGCGGAAAACGGCATCGATACCATGATGCTGTCGGTGTCCTCGCCGAGCGTCAGTTTCCTGCCCACGCGGGAAGCGCGCGTGCGTCTCGCGCGCACCATCAACGAAGATATCGCGCAGTTGCGGCGCGATCATCCCGGCAGCTTTGGCGGCTTCATGACCTTGCCGCTGCCGTACGTCGCCGAATCGCTGGCCGAGATCGACTACGCCTTCGACGAGCTCGATCTCGACGGCATCGTCATCGAAACCAATAGCGACGGCAAATATCTCGGCGACCCGTCGCTCGCGCCGATCTTCGACCGGCTCAACGAACGGCAGGCCACCATCTTCCTGCATCCGACCGCGCCGGCCTGCTTCTCGGCGGTCGGCCTCGGACGACCTGCGCCGCTCTTCGAATTCCCGTGCGACACGGCACGTACGGTGATCGACCTGGTGTTCTCGAACACCTTCAAGCGCTGCCCCGACATCAAGCTGATCCTGCCGCACGCGGGCGGCGTCCTGCCTGCGATCGCACACCGGATCGCACTGCTGTCACCCATGCCAGTGATGAAACCGCAGCCCAAGGCATCGGAAGAAGTGATTGCCGAATTCAAGGGCCTGTATTACGACCTCGCGATGTCCGCGAATCAGCCGGGTTTCGACGTGCTGCGCACGCTCGCGCCGATCTCGCAGATCCTCGTCGGCACGGATTTCCCGTTCCAGCCGGCCGCCAACGTGGCACGGAATATTGACAACTTCCGCTGCCTCGAAGGCATCGATGCAGACGAGCACGAGGCGATCGCGCGCAATAACGCACTGCGCCTGTTTCCGCATTTCGCCGCGCGCCCGGCGAGCTGACGCGTTGCGTTCTTAAGCCATATCCGTCGTTCCTTGAAGTTGACGTATCCGCGGCGCCTGGATCGCTCCTGGCGTAGCGGTGGGTTTGTCGCGCCTGCGGCAGCCCGACACCGTACGAATGACGTCCCTCGGCGCGCCATTCACACAACAGAAAAAAGCGGCACCGATAGCCGACCCAGACACATAGGAGACAAAAATGAATACCGTACTGGTAGACGATCTCATTGACGAGCGGCCCTTCGGCCTGTTCCAGGCTGGCATCTTCGCCATCTGCTTCCTGATCGCCCTGATGGACGGCGCCAACGTCCAGGTCATGGGTCTGAGCGCGCCCCTCATGGCCGTCGATCTGAAACTCACGCCGGCCCAGCTCGGCCCGCTCTTCGCCGGCTCCGAATTCGGCTTCATGATGGGCGCGCTGCTGCTCGGTCCGCTCGCAGATCGGATCGGCCGCAAGACCGTACTGGTTGCGTGTGCCTGGCTGTTCGGGTTGGCCTCGCTCGGCACCGTTGCCGCACCCGGCTTCGCGGCGCTGCTCACGCTGCGCGTCGTGACCGGCATCGGACTCGGTGGCGCGGCGCCATGCCTCGTGAGCCTCGCAACCGAATACGTGTCGCAGCGCTACCGCGGCCGGCCGGCGGCGTCATTGCCGGCTTCGCGGCAAGCGTCGTGATTCCTCAGTACGGCTGGAAGTCGATGTTCTACCTGAGCGGCATCGTGCCCATCGTCGCCGCGATCCTGGTGCTGCTCTTCGTTCCCGAATCGGTGCGGCTGCTGATCCTGTCCAACGCGCCGCAGCAGCGCATCGAGCGCATCATCAGGTGGCTCGCTCCGTCGCGTTCGTTCGGAGACACGGTGCGTTACGCCACGCACGAGCATCAGGAAAAGGGGCTGCCGGTCAAACATCTCTTCATGGACGGCCGCGCGCCGTTCACCGCATTGCTCTGGCTCGCCTTCTTCCTCAACTTCCTCGCCTTGATCGCGACCCTGGCCTGGACCAGCACGCTGCTGCGCAGCGCTGCCATGCCGGTGGCAGACGCAGCGACGGTGATTGGCTGGAACAACGTGGGCGGAACCATAGGCGTTGCGATAGCCGGCGCTGTGATGGAACGGCTCGGCACCTATCGCTTCCTTGCACTGATCTACACCGTCGGCGCGATCGCGCTGGCCTTGACCGGCATCTGCGCGCCGCACACTGCTTCGGTCGCGCTGTGCTCGGGTCTGACCGGCCTGTTCGTGGGCGGCGCCACCTCGGGTCTGATCGCGATCGCGACGATCGCCTATCCGACCGCGATCCGCTCGACCGGTGTGGGCTGGGGACTCGCGGCCGGACGTTTCGGTGGCGCATCCGGTCCGGTCGTGGTCGGAGCTCTCGTCGCCGCCGGGTTCCCGGTCGCCCAGACCTTCATCGTGATCGCGGCTCCTGTGCTCGGCGCAGCACTGGTGATGCTGATGATGGGACGCCTCAACACCGTGCATGCAACGGATCGCGCCGAATTCGCCGCGCATTGAATCAAGGCCAGGGGACGAAGCCCCTGGCCAGCACCGATCAAACAAAAACAAGCGATATCCAGGAGACAAACATGTTCAAGCGAACGCTACTCATCTGCACCGCGCTGCTCGCATGCGACCAGGCATCGGCACAGGGCAGCATGACCATCTTCGGCATGATGGATGCCGGCATCACATACGTGAACAATTCAGGCGGAAAGAACAAGTTCTTCTTCGACGACGGCAACTATTATCCCAACATGCTGGGCTTCCTCGGGCAGGAAGATCTTGGTGGTGTAACCAAAGCCGTGTTCGAACTCGTGAACCAGTTTTCACTCGCCAACGGCTCGACCATTCCTGACGCAGACGGGCTCTTCAACCGGACAGCCTACGTTGGCCTCGACAGCGGCACGCTCGGACGATTGACGTTCGGTACCCAGTATGACTTCATGAAGGACCAATTGCTCGAGTACGACGCGTCGCTCTATACAGGCGGTTTCTACAATTTTCGCGACGGCCCGTTTCAGGCGCTGAAGATCCCCAGCAACGCGACCGGATCATGGGATTTCGATCGCGTCGGCGGATCGTCGCGCGTGTCCAACTCCGTCAGGTACCGGTCTATCGACTATGGCGGATTTTCATTTGGCCTGATGTACGGCTTCGGCAACGTAGCCGGCGCCGTATCGACCGATAACACGGTCAGTGCGGCGCTGGAGTATAAGCGTGGCGGGTTCGGCATCGCCGCGGCCTACACCGACGTCAAATACCCGCAAATGGATAACGGCCATGAGGGGATTCGCAACTGGGGAGTCGGCACCAAGTACGACACCGGCAAAGTCCTCGCCAATGTCCTCTACACCAATACCCGAAACACCCTCACGGGTGCGGAGATCAATGCGATACAGCTCGGCGCAAACTGGCGTATCACCCCGGAATGGTCACTCGGTGGGGATTACCAATACATGAAGGGAAACGCCGAACTCTCCAGCAACAAGGCCCATGAAGTCACAGCATCGGTGATGTACTGGCTGTCGAAGCGGACAACCCTGTACGCGGAGGGCATCTACCAGCGCGCGATCGGCGGCAACGGTCCGGCAACAGCGTGGATCAACGGATTGCTCGCACCCTCCAGCACCGGTTCACAGATCCTGGCGCGAATCGGAATGGCGACCACTTTCTAGCCACCCGGGGCCATGCGCCCCGCCAGGCGCTAGCGCCAAGCCCGCAGTCCGCGGGCCGCTGCGCACCGACACACGACCATCACGCGTCCCCCATGAACAGAACGACCGTCGCCGATCCAGACCTTACCCAGGCGTGCCTGAACGGGCAGCACACCCTCACGGTCAGCTGGGTGCGAGGTCTGCGCACCCTCCTCGCCGCCTCGGGGCCTGCCGTCATCGCCTCCGTGGCCTACCTGGACCCAGGCAACATCATCACCAACCTGCAGGCAGGCGCACGATACGGCGACACCCTCCTGTGGGTCGTCCTCCTTGCCAGTATCGTTGCAATGCTGTTCCAGTCCATGTCAGCCAGGCTCGGAATCGCCACAGGACGCAATCTTGCCGAGATCTGTCGCGATGCGCTGCCGCGCCGCTACGCTATTGCCCTGTGGTTGTTCTGCGAAGCGGCCGCCATGGCCACGGATCTCGCCGAGGTACTTGGTAGCGCCATCGGCATATCCCTGCTTTTGCACATAACGCTGTTCGACGGGATGGTGATCACGATCATCGCGACCTATGCCCTCCTGCAACTCGAAAAGCGGGGATTCCGCCCGCTAGAGCTCGTGATCGCCGGTTTCGTCGGCGTCATAGGGATGGCATACCTGGCCGAACTGTCGATCATGCCGGTGAACTGGTCGTCCGTCTGGCGGCACACCTTGCCTTCGCGCTTCGCCGATCACGGCGCGCTCAACCTTGCGGTCGGCATCGTTGGGGCCACCATCATGCCGCACACGCTGTTTCTCCATTCAGGGCTGACGCAGAACCGCATGCCAACCGGCACTGACCACGAACGCCGCGCGTTGATACGTCTGTCGAACATCGAAGTAGCCTTTGCGCTAGGCGCGGCGGCCCTGATCAACGTGGCCATGGTCGTCGTCGCGTCGGTCGCGTTTCACCACGGGCATCCGGATACAGCCGACATTGCGTCAGCAACCCGGCTCCTGACACCGCTGTCCGGCGTATGGGTCGGAACCCTGTTCCTGGTCGCGCTTGTCGCGTCCGGCATATCGAGTTCCGTGGTGGGGACAATGGCGGGGCAAGTGATCGTCCAGGGATTCGTGGGCTTCCGGATTCCATGGTGGCTACGCAGGATCGTGACTACCGTGCCTGCCGTTATCGTCATCGCATCGGGATGCGATGTCACCTCAACGCTCGTCGCCAGTCAGGTCGTCCTGAGCATCGTGCTGCCCGTCCCGATGATCGCGCTCGTCTGGTCCACCTCCCATCGCGGGCTGATGGGCGACTACCGTAACCGCCGGTCGACGACCGTAGCGGCCATCATCGCAACCGGACTGGTGCTCGCCCTCAACATCCTCCTGCTGTGGCAACTGAGCCACGCCTGAGCGGTCAGCACCATGTCGAATCGAGCGCCAAAGGACCCGCGGCACGGCACCCACATCGGGATTTTCTATTCCTGGCAAAGCGATCGAGAGAAGAAGTGTTGCAAGGACTTTATCCGGATCGCGGCAGATAACGCAGCGGCAAGAGCTCGCAATAGCTTCCAAGTGATTGTTGAACCTCTGCGTTTCCGATGTCTACGGTTCTGATTGGATCGCGGTTAGCGGAGTTGGTCGCTAACGCATCAACGCGGCACCGGCCATCAGTAATATCGAAGCGGCCATCCTTTTGGTGCTTGTTTCGTGTACGGACAAGCCAAGCAAACCGAACTGATCGAGCAAAATCGACGAGAGGATTTGGCCTGCCATTACGAGCGCGATCATTGTGCTGGCACCTAGACGCGGAACGATGGCAGTAGTGGCAGACAGCACGACCGCACCGCAAAACCCACCTGTCCATGCCCACCAAGGTAGTTCGTTGCCTGCTAGACGCGGCCCAGTGCGCAACCCGGTGAGTGCCGCTGCAATTAAGACTAGTGTAAGCACGGCCCCAGAGATTGCAGCCGCCCAAATTGGCGATCCGGCTGCGGTAGCCAACCGAGCGTTGATCGCTGCCTGCAAAGGGAGCATCGCCCCGGCGAAAATCCCAAGCAAGCTCAGAAAAAGAACCATCCATCCTCCGCTGTTTGCGGTAAGGCACCCCGCCCAACCTGGCAGTCTCTCAGGTCGCCGTCAGAAGCCCTCAAACCTTCAAGGGGACTTCTGCACCCGCTAATTCCGATGAAGCGTACAAGGCCTCAATAACCAGGTTGATGTTCAATGCCTGCGTTGCCGGAATGGCGGACGGCGTGCCGTTGCGGAAGGAATTCAAGAACGAAGCCGCTTCGCGATCGAAATACACAGTGTTGTCAATCTCGGCGAGTTCGGGTGAGTACTCTGTCTTTTTTGCGGCCCATACTTCTGGAAAGCTTGTCTCCCGCCATTCTGTCCAACCCTCTGGCAGCTCGCCCCGGCCGCTGTCGAACACCTTGTAAGAGGTCGGCAGCACGCGCGAGCTCATGATCCCTTCCGTGCCATATGCTGTCAGATCCCAGCTTTCCGCCCATGGCAATACGTCCCACGACATGAAGTCGATGCTAATGACCTTGTCGTCGTAGTTCAGGATAGCACCGGCCGCATCTTCACGAGATTCAGTTCCGCGAAATCCGGGAAACTTGGTGATTCGGGCATTTACCGATTTAGGTAATCCGAAGTGATTCAGGATACGTTCGATCATGTGACAGCCAATGACGAAAACGGCGCCGCCTATGTCCTCAGGATCATTCAAGTGACTAGTAGCTGCTTCGTTATGAGAGCAACCGGCATGGGCGCGTACCTGAAGGATCTTTCCTAATCTGCCGTTCTCGATGGCGGATTGCATCGCATCGACAGACGGAGAAAAGTGCCAACAATATCCAACCTGCACCAATCCCTTCGTTCGTTGTACGGCGTCGACTATTCTCCGCGCGTCTGCGGCGCTACGCCCGGCCGGCTTTTCGACGAGCACAGCTTTTCCCGCCTCTAACGCCTCAATGGTGAGATCCGCCATCTTTTCACTCTTGGAGTGAACAAGAACGGCATGAATGCGGTCGTCGGAAAGGATAGCTTCCCTGGTTCGCCGTTCGAGGCCAAACTCTGCAGCGAAGGGACTAAGTAGAGCGCTATCATCCGCTGCCCCGAAGATTTTCACGTCGGTCCTCCGCTGCAAAGCCTTCACCCGCCCTGATGTGTGAGGATGGGTTATTCCCAAGCAACCGAAACCAACAATGTCTTGTTCCCCTGTGCCCGTTTTGCTCATGATTCTGTCTCCACATTTCGTTTGACTCGCAGTGCCCTAACACCTAACGCAATAAAAGGTGCTTGAGCGCTCATGGCAGTCCACTAGAACACCTGCTTAACCATCTCGAACTTATCCGGCCCGCCTCTTTCGGATACGCTAATCTCGTTCCCTGTCCGGCGCGTTGGCTTTGTAAGCCGCGTCACGCCTCAGTGTTATGTATAAAGAAGGGAGGCACTTCCGGCCCCCATAGGTAGAGCGAGTCCTCCGGAAGAAAATCTCCTGTTGGCCATGGCTTTCCTTCGGAAACAAAATCAATGTCTGCGGAATACTCGGAGAACGATCCCCACGGATCCATGACGTAATGGAAATAGTTGGAACCGAGAACGTGCCGTCCGGTACCCCAACCTTGGCCGTAGCCAGCTACAGCCATTTGAGTGGCGCCGACACCAATGTCGTTGATATCTTTCACGTCCCATGCAACATGATGCCAACCCTTCGCGGTACTTTTAGCAAATGCCAGCAAGTGATGATCACAGCCGTGAACGGCGTGCATGAAAGCGATGATGTCGATTGACTTGTCGCTCAGACGTAGACCAAGCGCCTGCTGATAGAAGTCGACCGCACGAGGTACGTCAGGAGTGAA
The DNA here is from genome assembly GCF_050436565.1 of Paraburkholderia sp. GAS42. Taxonomy (NCBI): domain Bacteria; kingdom Pseudomonadati; phylum Pseudomonadota; class Betaproteobacteria; order Burkholderiales; family Burkholderiaceae; genus Paraburkholderia; species Paraburkholderia sp. GAS42. The sequence continues at coordinate 266,884 of NZ_JBNDML010000006.1, forward strand.
TAACAGCACATGGCTCATTCGGCGCGGGCGAACAAGTTTTGCCGCCGACCGCGGGTAAGCTCCACGAACGTCGGCTGGTATGGCTGGGCTAACGTTCGCCTCTTTCGCAGATGGTGTTGTCTTCGGACCTACGCCCACGTGAATGATGTTCCCGTCAAGATCCGCGAACCATAGTCCACTCGGACTGCAGTATTCAGCCCCTATCGCGGCAGGAACATCCACCATGAGCCGCCCCCCCGCACTACGAATTTGATCCTCGATTGCTTCGAGATCGCCTTCGTAGCAACTGAAGCTGAGGTATGCCAACGACTTTTCACTCGACGGCAGGATTCGCGCCCAGCGATGGCCGTCGAGTGCACGCAGTTCCAGCTCAGATCCCCCGGCTCGCTCGACCACTTGAACATCAAGGCCAAACGCCGTGAAAAAATGTCGCGCGGCTTCGATTGAGGGCACATTAAGTGCAAAATGATCGATCGAGTGGACCGAGCTGACAGGCGTCGACTCCCCAAGTTGCTCTCGCATTTTTCTCTCCTGTAAAGCGGCAGACGGTCCTTCTTGTCGCGCTCCCTGTGCCGCCAAACTGGTGCTTCAATTCATTGGACCGACGGATTCGAAGACTCCTGGGCGATTGGATTGCGTAGTGTCATGAATCGTTCAACGCTCACCTCACAGACGTCACCCGGCTTCATAAGAAGTTTCGGTTCACGAGCCCAACCAATTCCGGAAGGGGTACCGGTTACGATTACGTCGCCAGCTTCAAGTGTCATCGCCTGGCTAATGGTGGAGATAAGCGTCTCGATATCGAACACCATATCGCTGACAGAAGCTGACTGCACGACTTCCCCATTCAGACGCGTTTCAAGACGAAGCCCCTTCGCTCCCGCCGGAACTTCGTCTGGCGTCACGAATTCGGGGCCAAACGCACCGGTGCCGTCAAAGTTTTTCCCAACTGTCCATTGCGGAGACTTGAATTGATAGTCGCGAACGGAGCCATCGTTGAAAAGTGCATAACCGGCGACGAAGCTCAGTGCATTTGCCTTTGCGATATGGCGGCCCCCGCCGCTTAATACAACAGCCAACTCCCCTTCGTAGTCAAGACAGTCGGAAACCTTAGGGCGAACGATTGGCTCATTGTGAGCGACCAGGCTTGTCGTCACCCGAAGGAACAACGTCGGATACGCAGGTTGCTCGTAGTTACTCTCGCGAGTGTGGTCGGTATAGTTCAGTCCTACGCAAATGATCTTGCCAGGTCGGGTCAGCGGCGGCAGAAACTGCAGTTCAGAAAGGGACACATACTCTTCCAGAGGCAAACTCGCGACAAATTCAGATAGATTTTTTCCCGTCGCGATCAGCTCATCAAGTGAGTGTTTGCCCAACACACGAACGCGGTCGTCATCGACGCGGAGACCGAGCCATTGAGCCCCCCCTTTTTTGAATTGTACAAATCGCATTCTTACCTCTCCTTTTGTTCGCCCCACTACTGCAACGTGGAACATAGTCATTTAACTTCGGCCACCACACAGCAGCTACCGGTTTCTCGCCCTCCACCATCTCAACATCAGTGCGGCTTCTGTCAGGTGCATACACGTCCGCTCGCGGGCTTCCTGACAACTGAACACGCGCGATCCGCTTTGCTCTTCACACGCCAATCCGACCCGGTCAACGCTTAAACAGCGGTGCTTTAGTCGCATGGACAAAATCCTGTCCGCGATGCGTTTTCTCGAGCCTGTCTTCGTTGTTATCGAGTCGAGCGACCACGCTTAGCCAACGCGTCAGTGATGACTGCCAGCATCAGTACGGCACCTGTGACCACAAATTTGACGCCCGGCGAAAGATTAAGCAGGTCCATGCCGTTCGAGATCCCGCCAATAACCAGAATCCCAAGCAAAGCCGAGTAGACCGTGCCGCGGCCCCCGAAAAGGCTGGTACCGCCAATTACGGCAGCAGCGATCGCATTGATCAGGATGTCCCCTCCGCCGGCGGATCCGGTGGCCGCTATCAGCCTGGACGCCGAAAGGATCCCGCCGAAAGCCGCCAATCCCGCACCCAAGGCGAATACGCTGATCCGAATACGCTGGACCGCCACACCAGACCGGCGTGCAGCCTCGATATCGCCGCCCACGGCCATCACGTGCCGGCCATAGACTGTCCGACGGATAACCCAGTCAGTCGATACGACGATACCGATGAACAGAAGCATCACGAGAGGGACTCCGCGATCACTATTCAAAACGGCTACTGCAGCAATCGTCGCCGCGCTGGTGATCACGATCCTCAGGATTGCTCGTCGGAAATCGGCGGTTCCCGCTTCGGCATGCTCGCGTGCCCGCAATAATTGCGTAACAACAATGCACGCCACGATTACGCCAGCAACCACCCAACTTTGCAGAGGTGAGAGGAAGGTCGACGTCAGCTTTGCAACGCCGCCGGAATAGGGAAAGTTGATGGTAATCGTCGGGCCTAACAACAGGTTTTGAACGCCCTGTAGCGCAAGGAGCGCAGCCAAAGTGACGACAAAGGCCGGGAGCCTGAAGAACGTCACGATCAGCCCTTGAGCTGCGCCCCACGCCAGCGCCGCCACGATAACGAGAACAATTGCGAGCACTGCGTTCAATTCGTTGTTTACGTACAGGACGCCAAGCAGAGCGCCAGCCGTCCCGCTCAACGCGCCGACAGAAAGATCGATCTCGCCTAGCAACAGCACCAGCACCACACCGATTGCAATGGTGCCGGTACCCGACACTTGCAACATCAAATTCGTAAGGTTGGTCGCTGTTAAGAACTTGCCGTTCAGCGATTGAAAAACGATGCTTAATACGACGATACTAATCAGTACCGGAAGCATTCCGCCGAGCGCCGAACTGGAACCCAAGGCCTCGAGCTTCGTACGAAGCTGAGCGATCGACATGTTGGCTTTCGCATCGTTGAGCGCAGACGCTCCGTCCTGGTGATTTACGCTAGTTTTCATAAACTTCTCCGTTTGCAGCGTGATCAGTTTGCCCACTGCGCACCAGTGATGGCGGCAATAACCTGTTCTTGAGAGCAAGTCTCGGCTTCAAACAGTTTTGAATTCGCTCCAAGTCTCAGAACCGCAATGTCATCCGCTACCCGAAACACGTCAGCCAGGTTGTGACTGATGACAAGGACCGCCATTCCCGCATCGCGAAGCCGTTCGATCATCGCAAGTACCTCGGCGGTTTGTCCCACCGAAAGAGCCGCGGTGGGCTCATCCAGAATGACGATGCGAGGTTCGCCTAGCAACGCTCGCGCAATTGCAACGCTTTGTCGTTGCCCGCCTGAGAGCGTTTCGACCGCATTTCGAAGAGACGGAACCTTCGCATTCAATGACGCAAGCAGTTCACGGGACTTTCGCTCCATTTCGGCTACTCGAGTCCGGCGCAGCGCGCGCAAGGGGTTCCAGCTGTCCGCGGTTAGCTCGCGCCCGAGAAACAGGTTTTCTGCGACAGACAAGTTGCCGCAAACCGCAAGGTCTTGGAACACCGTCGCAATTCCCGCTTCTGCGGCCTCCCTCGGGGAAGAAAAGCGAACTGCTTTGCCGTCGAAGAGAATTTCCCCCGAGTCTGGCGAATGAACGCCCGTCAAGGTCTTCACAAGCGTCGACTTGCCTGCCCCGTTGTCACCCACAAGTGCGGTCACGCGGCCGGCGTAAAGCGAGAGAGACACATTGCGCAATGCATTCACGGCCCCAAAGCTTTTGCTGACCGATCGCAATTCGAGCAACGGACTCGTTCGCAAAGCCTCGACCTTGCGAGGTGCATTGGGGACGGCTGCAGTGCCATTGGTTGTGCTCGGCGTCTGGACATTCATAGCGTTACCTCACATGTATATCGAAGGTGTTACTGAGATATCCCAGCAGCCTGGCAGTCTTTGACATAGTCGCCTTTGCATAACGTCGCGATATCGACGTACCTGGCCTTAACGATCGTATCTTTGAGGTTTTCCTTAGTGACCACAACTGTCTTGACGAGAGTTGCAGGAACTTTATCTCCACCGTTTTCGATCGAGGATGTCGTCTCGGGTGTCTTTCCTTTAACTACCGCTACGGCCATTTTGGCTGCGGTCTGGGCCAAGGTGATGCTGTTTTTCCAAACCGTCATATACATTCGTCCAGCGAGGATTTGCTGAAGCGCCGCGACGTCACCGTTCTGGCCAGTTATCGGCGGGAAGTCTTTCACCCCGGCGTTGACCAACGAGGCGACTATGCCAGCGGAGAGTCCGTCAGCCATGCTATAGACCCCACCAATCTCCTTGACGCCGATCTTGGTAATGGCTTGATCCATAGCCGCCTGGGCTTTTGACGAGGACCAACCTGGCGTTGTCGAATCGAAGCAAAGTTTGGATCCAGCCTTTTTGAAGACAGGGAGCGATCCTGCCCAGAAGGCCTCTTCGTTGTGGTCAGACACGTCGCCGCGGATCGACACGACGCACTTGGAGGACGCGCCAATCTGTTTCATCCGATCCACGAGACTCTGCGCCAGTTGCTCGCCGACTTGCTTCGCGTCGAACGAGACGTAATAAGAAATTGGAGCGTCGCCGATCAGTGAGTCATACGAAATCACAGGGATGTTTTTCTGTTTGGCGGTGACCACGACATTACGCATCGCACCGCCGTCAAACGGGTCAATCACCAAAACATCAGCTCCCTGCGTCATTGCTGCTTCAGCTTGAGACTGCTGACGGCTAGCATCGCCCTGAGCGTTGCTAACGATGACATTGCAACTTGGACAAAGCCTTTTCACTTCCCTTTTAAACTGCGGACCATCGATTTGATCGAACCGTACGTCCGCAGTGTTAGGCAAGAGCATGGCGATAGTCTTTGCGTCGGCCGCCATCACGTTAGAACTGGGTAAAATAGTCGCGACCAGCAGCATCTCTATGCATTTGGTGAACATTTGACTGTCTCCAAGTCTGTTTTCTTAAAAATATTTAAAAGAAGCTTCTGCGGATACGCCGACTAGTTCGCGTCAACCTCCGTGATGCTTGTTGGCGCCTCGCATGTTGATGTTGCGGAACTCGAACCCGGCAGTGAGCCCCCCATCAACCGGAAGATTCACACCGGTAATACCTTCACTTTCCGCAGATAAGAAATAGATAATCGCGTTCGCGACCTGCTCCGGCTCGAGAACAGACCCCGACGGCTGACGGTCTTCCCGTCGCTTCAACCAGGCGGCGGGATCAGGAGCCGCCTTCATGTGCGCATAGAACATTTCTGTCGCCATCGGGCCCGGCGATACCGCGTTGACTCGAATTTGCCTGCGACCGAAGTCAAGGGCGCCCCCCCGAACCATTTGAAGCACCGCCCCTTTCGTAGCGCCGTAGGCAAACATCGCTTCCTCGCCCAGGAAACCGGTGACGCTTCCTACCAGGACTATTGAGCCCTTGCCGCACTCGGTCATAAGCGGCGCAAGCGCGGACATGGCTTTCGCGGCACCCACTACGTTCACGTCCAGGATGCGGCGCCATGATTCTGAGGACACTTCCTCCACGGTCCCCTGCACGAGCATCGCTGCACAGTGGGCAAGACCAATCAGCTTGGGTTTTTTCGAGGCAATTATTTTCGAAACTGCGTCCCAAGTCTGCGTTGCATCGACACCACCGCTCACGTGCGTATAGCCAGACAAGTCGCTCATGTCCGTTGCCGCGTCCGCCAGGTCGACACCGATCACTGAAACAGACGATTTGACAAGCTTTGCGGCCAATGCCCTACCAAGCCCGTTTGCAGTTCCGGTCACTACCACTAAATCCGGCAGGGTGAAGTTCATTTCTATGTCTCCGGGATGAGTAAAGTCGGCAAACAATTATTCTTACAATGGAAATGCCATGTATTACTGATCGTTTTATCTTTGTTATCGGCGTGCGAGTAATTTTCCAGCATGAAACGGAATGGGGTTACCCTAGTCGATCGAGTCGGGTTGGTCGGAAACCGGTACGCCTTGAAACTGCGCCATTGTCGTTTTGAAAACTCGCTCAGCCGCTTGCTGTAACGGCATGTTGCGCAGTTCCTCAGAGATTATTTCGACGCCCCATGGCCCTTCGTATCCAAGTTCGATCACTTCGCGGACGAAGCCCCGCACGTCAATGTCGCCTTCCCCGCACAGCCTGCGGTGGTTGGTGGAATCGTTTAGCATGGTGCCGACGACCACTGCATCCGCGTCATTGAGCTCTACCGCTTTGAGCAGCTCGAAAGGAATCGATTTGACATGGCCATGTTGATCGCCTCGCGCCACATGCCATATATCCATACAAATACCGCCATTCGATCCGCTGCCGCTCACCAGCTCGATGGCTAGATCGATCGTGTTGAAACTCGAGAATGGTAGGAACTCGACCACAACGTTAATGCCGTAGGGTGCAGCCCGTGCACACATGTCGGCGAACCGGTCGCGAAACAGTGCCATGTCCGGCGGTCCTTCCTCGAACAATCCAGCGGTGACCTTGAGGTTGCGCGCACCGATCTCCCCACCGAACTCGAGCAACTCATCGCGCATGCGGTTCGAATCGATTAGCTTTTCGCCATCGCGATGCCACTTCGTCAGAACCTCTACTTCGTTGTGTATCAATCCGTTGTCTTTCAGGATGCTGCGAATCGCAGGAACACCATAGCGCTCGATAGATGCCAAAACATCGGCATGCACAATCCCCAATCCCTTCCAACCTGCCCTTGCCGCTGCTTCGGCGCGGTCCTTCAGGCTGTGGGGACTGACTTCCGTTACGCCGCCGGGTTGTACATTGCCCGCGAGCGTCCAGTAAGAGGCGATCAGCTCGATACTCGGTGTTTTCACGTTGTCTCCGTAAGCGAGGCGCAACCCGCACGCTGTTGACTTGTCGATGTCGACGATTCGCAGAATCTGAAAAAATGTGCTATTTTTTCAATTCATCTTCAAATCTGCCAAAAATATATTATGCTTGCTACTATATGTTTTGCGTTAGTGAGTGTCCACTAGGGTTTACGAGCCCGAAGTCTTTCAAAGGAGAGGAGCGGTATGGCTGATAGCCCAAAGACGTCCGGACAGACGCGACTTGTGTTCGAGCAATTGCGCAGCGCGATCATCGAGGGCAGTTGCGAGCCAGGCGCCAAGATAAACATCGCTTCGGTGGCAGAGGAACAGAAGGTTAGCCCTGGCGCGGTTCGGGAAGCCTTGGCGATGCTGGAGGCGGAGTCGTGGGTTGTGTCGGAGCCGGCGCGCGGCTACCGCGTGAGTCCGGTTTCCCAGAACGATCTTCGCGATCTTGTTCAGGCGCGCATTGAGGTGGAGAAACTATGCATAGCTGAGGCTATCCGTCATGGGGACCTGGCCTGGGAAGGCGGCATCGTTTCGGCATTCCATCACCTCTCCCGCATACCCGAGCGCGACCGCGATGCCCCAGAGCACTTGAATGCCCAATGGGTCCTCAGTCACTCCCAGTTCCACCATGCGCTCGTGGCAGCTTGTCCCAACCAGTGGTTGCTACGGTTACATCGGATGCTGTATCAACAGAGCGAGCGCTACCGGTACCTTTCCGTGCGTGTGCCCGGCGCTGCCCGCGACGTGTTAGCTGAACACAAAGGATTGGTCGACGCCGTTCTCGATCGGGACATTCAAGCGGCCACTGACAGGATAAGTCGCCATCTGCAGGAAACAGCAAATCGTCTGGTCCGTGCGTCGGAAGCGCCTGCGAGTTAACTCCGCGATAACCGCCCGCCGACTGCCGCGCAGGATGCGCTTCCGTGGCCGCAAGGATTGAAAATGACGTCCGTTCATCGGCGAAAGTCCGGAGTGTTGGGGTGGCGGCCAGCTTGTCGCCTCATACAAGCAGGCGTCGCCAGTAATATTCCAAATAAATATATCAAACATATATTAATATATTCTTATCCGGGAAATGCTGACCCCGACCCATACAGCAACCGCCCGCGAAACCCAGCCGTTATGGGCTCGCGGGTCGGAGCCAAGAAATGCCGGGACTCAGAAATAGTGCATCATGCCGAAGTAGGCACCTTGCTGATTGTGCCCCGGCAACGGCAACGAATCGGCTGTTTCAACAGGAAACGAAGCGTTACCGCCGTTGAACATCGCGCCGAACGTCGCGTACAGGAACGTGCGCTTGGACAGGTTGTACGTCGTGCCGATGACACCCAGATTGCCGCTGCCGCCACCGTGATTGACGTTGCCGTGGTACCACGCAACCTGGAAAGCAAGAGCAGGGTTGACCTGATATGTTGCCCCCAACCATTCCTGCTGGTTCCGCGTCGCGCCAGTCGGGTTGGTCGCGTCAGCGACTGTATCCGTTCCGGATGAGACCAGAAGCTGATAGCCCGTGTAGAACTTGAGCGCGCTGAATTGGTACGTGCCACCAATCATGTATTCGCGCGACGCGCTATAGAGACTTGAGAACTTACCGTTGGCATCGCGAATTTCTTCATAGACGCCGAACGCGTTGAAGCCAGCAATAGAGTAAGTAGCACTCGCGCTAGCCTGACGATTTGCGCGGAAATCGCCGGCCTGGTTCCCGAAGCCATTCTGTAAGCGGAAAGAGAAGCCAGCCCATTTTGGTGAGTTATAGGTCAAGGTATTGGAACGCGAACCCCATGCTCGACCCTTGGCAAAGTTGGCGATACCCGTCGCCTGCTCTCCAAATGGGTCAAGGTAAAATCCAATCTCGTCAGTCAGACTCATTACCTGACCCGCCCACAAACCGCCCCAACCGTCCTTATCTAGCCCGACGTACGCGTATCGATTGAACAAGCTTTGTCCCGGCAACTGACCCGTTCCAGCGGTGAACATGCTTTCGAGTTTGAATTCCGCCTGCAGCCCTCCCCCCAGGTCTTCCTTGCCAGTCAGGCCCCACCAACTGATGCCGTACTGGTTGCTGCCGAAGCGATAGTTAGTCGCCGACTGTCCGTTCGACGTCGCTACATTCGTAACGACATCAAACCCCGAAGCTATGCGCCCATACAGAGTGACACTGCTCTGAGCGTTCGCATTACATACCCCCACCGCCAAGAGTGTTGCACACAGGATGCTATTATTCATTTCGCTCTCCTAAACTTAAAAGTCTCCAAACCTCAAAAACCAGCCTTCTACGGGACTGGTGCAATCGACTTGCCGGCTCTTCCATCCGGACCGCGCCTGAAGGCGTTATTCGTCAGCACCGCCGCATCAACGGCAGGCACGACAAATTCATCGCTCGCGCCAACGATCTACAAATGCGTTGGCTGGTGAAAACCTGCATTGGGTAAGACGCTGCTCGCAGAAGCAAACTGCGTGGGAGTGCTGCGAGCGAAAAACCGGGTAGCACATGGCACCTGGACGAGATGTTCGTCACACTGCTTGACGAACCGTTCCTGCAGTGGCGTGCGGTCGACGAGCATGGCGTCGAACTCGACATCCTGCTACAAAAGCGGCGCGACAAAGCTGCGGCCAAACGTTTCTTCCAGCGTGTGCTGCGCTCGAACCCGGTATTGGACTACTCGGTTTAAAAAGGCTTCGATGTGGAGACCGGTCGCTGACGCGCACCCGTTCGAACATAGAGATAAGACGTTACATCGAAGCAAAATCGGCACGCAGGCTAGAAAAGCACGACGGGGCGTTTCGTCCGCCATGAACGATCGCAGGCCTCGGCCACTTCAAGTGCCGAAATGGCTTCGTCTGCTGTACACCCACCAAACGACACACGTTTGCCAGTGGCAAAATCGATGAACTCTCGTGTTTCGGTAGTGAAGGCGTCGGCGAACCGCACGCTGAAGTGTGGGGGGGGATTCACATTGAGGCCTGGGTCGCGGGGCTCGCAATCCAGAAGCGGCGTTCGATCATCGATGCCCGTACAAAACGCGCCTTCACTTCCAACTACCTCGAACCTGACATCGTGTCCCAAGGGTTGAGCCCGAGTGGATTGAATCGATGCCGTTAGTCCGTCTTCGAAAGTGAGCATAATCGACGCTACATCGCAATCCTCGAAGTCAGCGTAGTCCTTGCTAATCCGAACAGAACCCCAACCGTAACATTCCTTCACTCGCTGTCGGGTCAACCACAACGCGATGTCGATATCATGTACCAGCAGGTCCCGGAAGTGTCCCCCGCTGCTCGCGATGAAGTCTCGACCTTTCGCATGACGGTCATAGTGTGCACCGCGCAAATGGTAGAGCGTACCCGCCTTCCCGTCAGCGACATACTGATGCAACTGCCGAAAACCCGCATCGAAGCGTCTCATGAAGGCGACATAAAACGGGGTGCCTGCGGCTTTTGCCCGTCTCGCCAGCGCTGATGCCTCCATGACGCTTGCTGCAATCGGCTTCTCACAGAGGAGTGGCACACCGCGGTCGACTACGGCATCAAGATCTCGTTCGTGATCAGCGGTTGCACTACAAACAAAGACAAGGTTTGCATCGACGTTGTCGATTTCCTGAATCGGCCGCACCTTGACCAAGTCAGGCAATTCAAGTCGCTTCGCAAAGTCGGGCGAACGACTAACCACGGTCGTCTCTATGCCTGCTTCGCGCAGACCTTTAAGTCTTATGACGGCCATCTCGCCGCTGCCAACAATCAGGGCTTTCATAACATTTCTCCGTGTAGTATCAAAGGTGAGTCACTCAATGGAAGTCGGCGCGCCCTGCCTGCGCGAAAACGTGGTAGCGCATGGGCTATGAAGAACGCACGACCTCGGACGCACGGGCCAAGGCATAAATCATGTAAGAGGGACCCACGCATAAACAACGTGCTCCAAAATCTGGAAATCGCGTAGGTCCCGCGGGAAGGTTGAGAAGATCCATGCCATTGGATATCTACCCGCTGTATGGACATTCATCGCGTTACCTCAGTTATGCACCTTCTGACGCTACGGAGTGATTCCGATAGACTTGCAGTCGTTGGCGTAGTCGCCCTTGCACAGTGCGGCAACATCAACATATTTGGCCTTGACCACGGTATCTTTGATGTTGTCCCGTGTAATCACGACGGTCTTCACCAGGTTGGTCGGAATTCGTTCCCCACCACTGCCGATCGTAGTCGTGGTGGCCGGGGTCTTGCCTTGTGCAATCGAGACTGCCATCTGACCCGCGAGTTGAGCCAACGTAATACTGTTCTTCCAGACGGTCATATACATCCGCCCTGCAAGAATTTGCTGCAGAGCAGCCAGATCCCCATTCTGCCCGGTAATCGGCGGGAAACTCTTCGCGCCCGCATTGACAAACGATGCAACAACTCCTGCAGACAGTTCATCTGCCATGGCATAGACACCACCGATGTTTACCACGCCAATCTTGGTTATGGCCTGGTCCATCGACGTCTGGGCCTTTGACGAAGACCAGCCAGGAGTCGAAACGTCGTAACAAAGTTTGATCCCCGCCTTTTGGAACACGGGAAGCGATCCCCCCCAGAACGCCCCCTCGTTCTTGTCAGACGCATCGCCGCGAATCGCCACCACGCATTTGTCCGAGGTACCGAGCTGCTTCATCCGATCGACCAGGCTCTGGGCGATCTGTTCGCCCACCTGGTGTGAGTCAAACGAGACAAAGTAGGAAATTGGGGCGTCACTAATTAGCGAGTCGTAGTTAATGACCGGGATATTTTTCGACTTGGCCGTCACAACGATATTGCGCATCGCCCCGCCGTCGAAAGGATCGATGACAAGTACGGTAGCCCCCTGCGCCAGAGCAGCTTCCGCTTGAGATTGCTGGCGGCTTGCATCTCCTTGCGCGTTCGAAATAATGACCTTGCAGGTCGGACAAAGAGACTTCACTTCTTTTTCGAATTGCGGTCCGTCAATCTTGTCGAAGCGGACGGCGGCCGTATTGGGTAGAAGAAGCGCGATCGTCTTGGCGTCTTCAGCCATTGCGTGGGAGCTTACGAGGGTGCCGGCGGTGATAAACATACATAGGCGTCGATTGAACATTGCAGTGTCTCCAATTTTGGTTTTGATATCTACTTCCGGGTGACTCAATTCAGCGCGCAACTAACCCTTGCCACCATGGTGCGTGTCGGCACCAGGCATATTCAGATTGCGAAACTCAAAACCAGCAGTAAGTCCGCCATCTACCGGCAGGTTCGTAACGGTGAATCCTGTGGCAACGTGCCGATGACCGACGTGGCTGCGCCATTGAGCTCAACGGCCTTAAGCAACGCCGGAGGGATGGTTTTCATCTGGCGGTACCGCCTGGCTCGGTCTACATGCCAGATATCGACTATCACGCCACCATTAGGTCTACTATCTTTTACCAGCTCGACTGCGAGATCGATGGTGTTGAAGCTTGAAAAAGGAATGAACTCTACGACAACATTGATTCCATACGGCGCGGCGCGATCGCACATGTCGGCATGAACGATACCGAGTCCCTTCCATCCCTCCTTCGCAGCGGCCTCGGCGCGATCTTTGAGCGGATGAGGGCTTACCTCTGTGGGTCCTCCCGGCCATACGTTGCCGGCAAGGGTCCAGTAAGAGGCAATCAGTTCGATCTTTGCTTCCGTCACGTCGTCTCCGGCAAGGGATTCCACGCTCCCTCGTCTGGCATTGTTTTTGTCGATAAATTTACATTAAATATATTATGCTTAGAACTATATGTTTCTGGATTGCAGGATGTCTACTAGGGTTTACCTGCCTGCGGTAGCTCGTCATCAGGAAAAACTTGCGATGGCAGATGGTCAAAAAGCTTTCGAACAGACGCGGTTCGTGTTCGAGAGGCTTCGGCGCAATGTCATCGAAGGCGTGGCGGCACCGGGCACGAAGGTCAACATTGCCGTCGTCGCCGAGGAGCATCAGGTCAATCCAGGGGCGCTCCGTCCAGCGAGTCTCCCTCACGGGCTAGCTTAATCGCAAAAATATATATAAACTTGCGTTACGTATTATTCGGCGATTAAAAAAAGATGCTTACACCGATCACTCCCAACGGCCTCATATCACCCCGTACGATGGCGTCCACGTTGGAAGATATGCTCCGCCAGGACATCATCACGGGCGCCTTGGTACCGGGCAGCCGGCTTCGCGTCAAGGAACTGGGTGAGCGATACGAAGCTGGAGCCATTCCGCTGAGAGAGGCACTCTCTCGCCTGTGCGCCACCGGCTTCGTGCTTGCGGTCGACCAAAAAGGCTTCCGTGTGGCCGATATCTCCCTTGAAGAACTGGCAGATATAACTGAAACCAGGCAGGAGATCGAACGCCTTGCGATCGTGCGGGCGATGCGACGTCGTGACCCGACGTGGGAAGGTGAACTCCTATCCGCGCATCATCAGCTACAACGTCTCTCAGTTTATGAGTCGCAAGACAGCGACCGCCTTAACCCGGAGTGGGAACGGGCACACAATCGATTCCACGAAGTACTGACAGCCGGTTGTCACTCGGAATGGCTTACGCATTTCGCATCCATGCTGCGTGACCAGACAGCGCGCTATCGGCATCTCTCTGCCACTGCACCCCACGCCCACGACCGTAACCTGGCGAAAGAGCACGACGCGATCGTGCAGGCCGTTCTATCCCATGACGTGGAGCTTGCTTCGTTGCTGCTCGCCGAGCATTTTGGACAGACCATGAAGCTTGTGGCAGCAGCACTGAATCTAACGCTGACGAAGGCCAAAAGCATCTGAATGACTTCGCCGACGGCTGCCGCGTGCGCAACGTCACGCCTCAGGTCGCCCGTAATCATGATCGCCGCGGCGGTAGCGCGATTGATGGCCGCACTTCGCGGCACGCGGGCTATCGGGTAAGCCAGATCATTCGCAAGCGCATCCAGGAACACGAGCCGTGTCGGCGCGCCGCCTGGCGGATACGGAATTCAGTAAAACATTGCATTCGAAAATCTCCCGAGCAGCTCCCGGTCGTCATGACGTGCGCTTTTCAACAGCCGGCTAAGCGCTTATCTGGCCGCGGAGCGGCGATTGAATTGCTGTCATCTGCCGGAATCATCGCGCGGAATCGCGCGCCTCAGCGCGACAACGGCTCAATCTGTGTCAGACCGCTACGCAAACCGTAGTCCGGCCACGAAAATTTCTTCAGGAGACGACTATGATTCGATTCGCAGTACTAGGCGCCGGACGTATTGGGCGGATTCACGCCGCCAACATCGTGGCGAATCTGAATGCCAGGCTCGTGGTAGTCGCTGACCCCATCGAGAGCGCGGCGAGTTCGCTCGCTGAGCGTCTGGGCTGCGAAGCGTCGACAGACTGCGTCGCTACCATCGACCGCGACGATATCGATGCAGTTGTCATCGGAACACCGACCGATACGCATATCCAGTTCATGCTGCAGGCGGTGGAGCGAGGCAAAGCTGTGTTGTGCGAGAAACCAATCGACCTGGATATGGAAAAGTCGTTGGCGGCAGCGAACGAACTCGAGCGACTCGGAGGGCGGGTAATGCTTGCGTTCAATCGCCGCTTCGACCCGACCTCCCAGGCCTTCCGCAAGGCAATTGACGCAGGCGAAGTTGGAGACGTCCGCCAAGTGATCATTTCGAGTCGCGACCCAGGCATGCCCCCACGCGAATACGTATCGCATTCGGGCGGCATTTTTCGTGACATGGTGATCCACGACCTTGACATGGCTCGATGGCTTCTCGGCGAGGAGCCCGTGGAAGTGATGGCAATGGCAAGCCGACTCGTCGACCCGACCCTTTCCGATGTGCAGGACTACGACACGGTCATGGTGCAGTTGCGCACGGCGACAGGCAGGCAATGCCACATCAATTGCTGCCGTGAAGCAGTTTACGGTTACGACCAGCGTTTGGAGGTCTTTGGCTCGAAGGGCATGCTGCTACAGGAAAACCTCCGGCCCTCGACGATTCGTCGTTGGACCCAGAGCGCCACCGACGCGCGCGAACCTTTGCTGAACTTCTTCCTGGAACGATACGAAGAGGCCTACAAGGCGGAACTTGCAGCGTTCGTCGACGCGTTGCGGATGCATTTGCCCTTGCCTACGTCGGTGAAGGACGGGCTGAAGGCACTACATCTGGCTGAATGCGCGCTCGAATCTGTACAAGAGCGCAAATCAGTCAGGGTGTAAGGCAGTACTGACAGCGCGCGACTGAATCCGCCCTCCCCCCGCGTAAGCGCAGGGCCATCGCAGCCTGCGCTTCAGCCTCGCGCCTGGCGAAACTGCCGCGAACCGTCCGGCGTGCGTGCCCATCGGCAGCATCCGGATGCATCCCCTTGCCGCTCGCAGAAACCCGCACCTCCTATGGAGCGAGACACTCCACTTATAACCATTTGGTTAATGTGCATCGCACTCGAATTCAATTGCGCGGCGAGTTTCGTCTGGAAAGAATGAAGCTCAGTCACCCAAAGGAGCCATGCGATGCCGAAAGTAAAAGTCTCTGATATCCAGATGTACTACGAAGAAATGGGGGATCCGGATGGGGAACCTCTACTCGTAACCTCGGGCTGGTCGAAGATCGCGACCGCCACAGAGCGTTACCGCAAGATCTTTGGCAACCAGTACCGTCTGATTCGCAATGAGCATCGCGGCATGGGCAGCACCGATGCACCCGACGGCCCCTACTCGATCACGCAACTGGCCGACGATCTCAACGGCCTGCTCGAGCATCTCGACCTGCGCAATCTGCGGGTGCTTGCCGGTGGCGGCATGGGCTCACTGGTCGGCATTGCGCTCGCGGCCACCTACCCGGAAAGGGTGCGCTCGCTAGTGTTGGGTGCACCCAGTGTCAAGGCCGACAATTTCATGCGCAGCCTCTATTACTACTGGCGCGATCTCTACAAGGTGAGTCCCGAGCTATGGGCGCGCGACATCACGCTCTCCGACTATACGCGTGAAACCTGGAACGAAAGGCCGGAGATCATCGAGAAAGCCCTGGCTGGCCGCATCAACGACGACCCGTTCTCGCGCCCCGAAATCTACGGCTGGCTGCTGGACGCCTACACGAGTTTCGATGCGACCGACTACCTGCCCCGTATCGCCTGCCCTACCCTTGTTGTCTGCGGCGGCTTCGAAGACCGTCCAACCGGACCCGAGTATGCACGCGAGGTCTATGCGCGGATTCCCGGCGCGAAGCTGCACATCATTCAGAACGCCGCGCACGCCTATCAGGGGGAGCGAACGGAAGAGTTCGCCAAAGTCGTCAACGCGTGGTTCGAGCGGACTTGAGCCCCAACGCAGCGCGCAAAGGAGTTTTTGAATGACCTGTCACGTCACCTCAGTGCCCGGAACTGTCGTAGCAACGCCACCGTCCGTGCTCAATGCGGTCTCTCTGGAAATCATCAAGGGTGCACTGACCGCGGCTCAGGAGGAATGCGAAGCTCTGCTTGAGCGCACCGCGATGTCACCCGTCATCCGGGTAAAGAACGACTATTTTGTGGGCTTGCTGGACGCAACGGGCCGGCTCGTCGTCGGAACCAAGCAGCCCATGTTCGGCGCCATTCTCGACCCCGTCCTGGATCACTACAGCCTTGCCGACATGAACCCCGGCGACCTGTTCATTTACAACGATTGCTATGGCAGCCACGGCAGTGTGAGCCATTCGCCGGATATCGTATTTGTGAGCCCCGTATTTGCCGGTTCACGGATCATGGCGTTCGCATTCTCATGGGCGCACTTCGTCGATATCGGCGGCGCGGAAATCGGTTCCACGACACCCAAAGCGCGTGACATCCTCGCCGAAGGCGTCGTTATCCCGCCGGTGCGACTGGTGCGCGACGCGCAGTTCAACGACGAACTGCTGCGCATCCTGCTCAAGAACACCCGTTTTCCGAACATGGTGCGAGGGGATATCCGCGCGTTGGTGGCGGCGGTCAAGCTCGCCGAGCGGCGCCTGATTGAAATCGCCGGCCGCTTCAGCGCAGAGACGCTGAACGATGCGTTCGCGTTATTGATCGATCAGACCGGTAACGCGGTTCGCGACCGCCTCGCCCAGACGTTTCCCCATGGAACCTACCGTTTTGTCGATACGATCGACGACGACGGCTACGGGCTCGGTCCGTTTTCGATCCGTCTGACGATGACCGCGAACGAGCGCGGCCTGAGCATCGACACACGCGACAGCGATGACCAGGCGCGCGGCCCCGTTAACTTTCTGATGCGCGATACGGTGTTGAAGCTCATGTTCGGGGTCTACGCGATCGCCGACGAACCGTCGCTGCTGCTCAATCATGGCGCGATCAACGCGGTTCAGGAAGTGCTCACCCGACCCGGCAGCATCATTCAGCCGGAGTGGCCGGCGCCCCTAGGCCAGCGCATGTTGACGGTCATTCGCACCCTGAGCGCCTGCGCCGGCCTGTTCGCGCAGGCGAATCCGGAACGCAGCCTTGCATCGAGTTCAAGCTATGTCATCTACAACGTGCGCGGCCGCCATCCCGCTACGCGCGCGATCTTCAACAAGGCATCCGGCCTCGGCGTAGGCCACGGCGCGCGCTATTACGGCGACGGTCACGACGCCGTGTATTTCCATTCGGTCAAAAACTATCCGGTGGAATACGTCGAGCATTCGTACCCGATCCGCGTGCGCGCCTACCAGATTAACCGCGACTCCGGCGGCCCCGGCCGGTGGCGCGGCGGCTGCGGGATCATCCGCGAAGTCGAGATTCTGGCCGATGACTGCCAGTTCGGCGTGCGCATGGACAACGTGAAGAATCCCCCGTGGGGCGTCAACGGCGGCATGTGCGGACGCTCGGGCCGCGTCACCATCAATCCAGGCAAGCCGGATCAGCAGGCGTTCGCCGGACTCGTCGACGGCATTGCGCTCAAGCGCGGCGATATCGTGCGCATCGAAACGGTGGGCGGCGGCGGTTGGGGGCATCCGTTCGACAGGGAGCCGCAGCGTGTGCTGGCCGACGTCGCCAACGGCTTTGTGAGCGTGCGAGCAGCTCGCGACGACTATGGCGTCGTGCTCGACGCCGCGCATACGCGCGTCGATGCAAACGCCACACGGATCTATCGCGACGCCCACCGATGGCCGACGAAACTATTTCATCGTCATCGCTATTACGACGCCGGCGAGTGGTACGCGGCATTCGACAAAAAAGAGATCAGCGCATGAACCAAGCTCAACTCAACGACGCCGACGCCTGCTCGATCGGTGTCGACACCGGCGGTACATTTTCTGACATCGTCCTGCTCGATCGCTCCACCGGCATATTGTGGAGCGCCAAAACGTCGTCGACGCCGACCGACCCGTCGATTGGTTTTATCGACGGCATCGATCAGGTGCTGGAGCGCTCGGCCATCGCGGCGCGCTCCGTCAGTCACGTTTTCCACGGCACGACAGTGGCGACCAACGGAATCCTCGAAAGCAAGGGCGCCGCTACCGTGCTGGTCACGACGCGAGGTTTTCGTCACGTGACGTCGATCGGCCGCCACGATATTCCGCGCAGCGAAAATCTTTATGCGTACGTCAAACCGCCCTTGCCGGTCCCCGCGAGTTGTGTGCTGGAGATCGGCGGCCGGCTCGACGAGAAAGGCGTCGAGGTTGAACCGCTGTTCGACGCGGACATCGTCGCGCTGGCGAAGCAGATCGAACAGATGGACGTGCGCGCGGTCGCGGTGTGCCTGCTCCACTCGTATGCGAATCCGGCCCACGAGCGGCGCGTGGAGGAGGTGCTGAACACGCATCTGCCAGGCGTGATGATCACGATATCGTCCGACGTGCTGCCCACCTTCCGGGAATACGAACGCAGCATGACGGTCTTGCTCAACGCGTATGTGATGCCGCTCGTGTCGTCCTATGTGGGCCGTCTCGAAGACCGGCTGAAGCAGCACGCGATCGGATCGCGCCTGCTGCTGATGAAATCGAGCGGCGGCGTGGCCGGCGTCGAGACGATTCGCCGCGCGCCGGTCCAGACCGCGCTGTCGGGACCGGCGGCCGGTGCGGTAGGTTGCCGCCTGATCGGTCAGCTCGCGGGCTACGAAAACCTGATTGGCGTGGATATCGGCGGGACCTCCGCCGATATCTGCCTGATCGCGGACAACGAAATCACGCTGCAATCCGAAGGCAAAATCGCCGCCTGGCCATTGCAGTTCCCGATGGTCGACATCAGCACGATCGGTGCGGGCGGCGGCTCGATTGCGCGCGTCACCGACGATGGCCGGCTGGCCGTCGGGCCCGATAGCGCCGGCGCCAGCCCCGGACCGGTCTGCTACGGTCGCGGCGGTGTCGAACCTACCGTGACCGACGCGCACCTGGTATTGGGTCGACTGCCCGAATATCTGCTGGGCGGCGCGATGCGGATCGACCGCCGGGCGGCACGACAGGCCATCGAAGCACGCATCGCGCAGCCGCTCGGCCTCACGGTCGAAGCCGCCGCGGAAGGCATCCTCGCGATTGCGGACAACCACATGGTGGGCGCCATCCGGCTGGTGTCCGTGCAACGCGGGCATGATCCACGCGATTTCGCACTGGTGCCGTTCGGCGGCGCGGGCCCGTTACACGGCGTCAGCCTTGCGCGTTTGCTCGAGATTCCGCGCATCGTGGTGCCCCCTAGCCCCGGTGTGCTCTCCGCGATCGGCCTTCTGGCGAGCAATCTGAAGCAGGAATTCGGGCATGTGATCCTGCAACGTTCGGACACGCTGGATGTGGAGGCACTGGGCGCAACCTTCGCTGCGCTGGAGTCGCAAGCCCGGGCCTTGCTCGATGCCGAGGCCATCCCATCCGGCAACGCCGAAGTTCGCTGGTGGGCCGATCTGCGCTACGCCGGCCAGGGGTCCGAGTTGCGCGTCGAGTGGAGCAGCCGGCAGGCGGATGACGCGTCCCTCGCGGCGCTCGCCACGCAATTCCACGCGCAGCACGAACGCACGTTTACATTTGCGCAGCCCGATACGCCGCTGGAAATTGTCGCGGTGCTCGTCGAAGCCATCGGACACCTGCCGCATCCGGTTTTCCAGGAGATCGCGGAAGGGACCGATCTACGCGCGGCCGAGGCCGGCCGCCAGCAGACATGGTTCGATGGCTGCGTCTACGAGACGCCGGTTTATGAACGCGCAAAGCTCGGTTGTGGCGCAACGATGGCGGGGCCCGCCATTCTCGCCCAACTCGACTGCACGACCGTCATTCCGCCGGGCTACACGGGCTGTATCGATCGCTTCGGCAACCTGATTGTCGAAGCCGGCTAAACACTGATCGGCACTTATCACAAGACTCCACAAAGGAAATCACCATGAGCATTGAAGTCATTGCGCTGTCCGACTACGTGGGCGCCGAAATCAAGGGTGTCGACCTGAGCAGGCCGTTGCCGCCCGATGTCGCTGCGGCGATCCAGTCGGCCTATCGGAAACATCACCTGCTGATGATCCGTCAGCCCGGTCTGACCGAGGAGGATCAGATTCGCCTGTCCCGCCTGTTCGGCGAACTGCTCGTGCGTAACAGCTACGACGGCTCGCATGGCAAGGAAGCGCACTACATTTCCAACAATCGACCCGATGGCGTACTGCCTGTCGGTGAAATCGAATTCCATCACGACCAGCTCTTTTACGAGAAGCCGCTAAAGACAGCGCTTTTGTATGCGATCGAGGTACCGACCTCTGGCAGCCGTACGCGCTTCAGAAACATGAGCGCGATGCTCGAGAAGCTGCCACCGGCACTGCGCGCCCGCGCCGAAGCGGTCCAGTGCGAGCACTTCTTCAACTACGACGACAACTACACGGCGCGTCAGGATCCGACCAAGGATTCACCCCGCGCGCAGCGTGCATGGCATCCCTTCGTATGGCGCGACGAGCGCACGGAACAACAGGCGCTCTGGATGGTTCGCATCAGCACGGTGGGTTATCGCGGCGTGTCCCACGAGGAAGGTGAAGCGCTGCTCGAGGAACTCTGGCGGATCGCCGAAGAGACTCCGGAAATCAACTACATCCATCAATGGCAGCCGGGAGACATGATCATCTGGAACAACCTGACGCTCGCGCATGCCCGCCTGCCCTTTCTTTCCAGCGAGCCGCGCACGTTGCGGCGCACATCGGCCATCTGAAGGGGACCGCGGCATGAGTGAGATTCTGATGTGGGGAGCGGGTGCGATCGGTGGATCGATCGGCGCTTACCTCAAGCGTGCGGGACACGACGTGACATTTGTCGACGTCACCACCGAGCACGTGGTGGCGATGAACGACCCCGAACGCGGCCTGCGCGTCAGCACGTCCGGCGAGGAATTCGCGGTGTCCGCTCCGGCCTTCCTACCCGGCGAACTGACGGGCCAGTGGCGCTACGCGTGTCTCGCGGTCAAGGGCCAACACACGGAGGCCGCCGCCACTGCGCTGCGCGCCCATCTCGCAGAAGACGGCTGCGTCGTGTCGCTGCAAAACGGCCTTCTCGCGCCCGTGGTCGAGCGCTCGCTGGGAGGACAGCGCACGCTCGCCGCTTCCGTCAACGTTGCGGCCGACATGCTGGCGCCTGGACATATCCGGCTGGGCGCGAAAGGTACCTTGATGATCGGCGAGTTCAGCGGCGGCGTCAGTGAGCGGGCGCGTGAGCTCGCGCAAATCCTGCGTGACTTCGATCCGACGATCGAAGCTACCGCGGACATCTGGTCCTATGTCTGGAGCAAGCTCGGCTTTGCGTTGATGCTCACCGCACAGGCGCTCGGGCAGCGGCCGATCATCGAGTGCTTCCGGGAACCCGAACTGCTGCCGCTGTGGCGCGCGCTCGGCACGGAAATCGCAGCGCTCGCCGCAGCGCAGGGAATTCATCCGCACGCGTTCGACGGCTACGATCCTGACGCCTTTTCGATCCATGTGCCCGAGGCGGCCACCATCGCGAGCATCGAAGCCATGGTGACCTTCTTGCGCACCAACACGAAAACGCATTCGGGAATCTGGCGCGATCTGGCAGTGCATCGCCGGCGCACGGAAATACACCATCAGTTGGGGCCGCTGCTCGAACTGGGTGTGCGCCATCAGATTCCCTGCACCACCATCAGACGGCTGATCGACGCCATCGCCGACATCGAGGAAGGCCGCTGCCAGCAGACCGACGACAACCTGATCACACTCGTGCGCCGCTAAGACGTTCGCGACGCTGTACTGAACTCTTCTGGGGGAATGATGGCCATTGACGACGAAAACGCCGCGCTGACGACCCGACGCATGCGCGTGCGACTGATTGCAGCCGGAACGATCGGCAACCTGCTCGAGTTCTATGACTTCACGCTTTTCGCCATTTTCGCCGTGACGCTGTCGCCGGTCTTTTTCCCAACCCACGACGCGACGGTTTCCCTGCTGCTCACGGTCGGCGTGTTCGCTGTCGGTGCCGTAGCCAGACCACTTGGCGCGATCGTTATCGGCTCCTATGCAGATCGCGTGGGCCGGCGTTCGGCGTTAAGCCTCACGGTCGGGTTGATGGCGGCGGCCACGGGATTCATCGGCATCCTTCCGGCCTACGCGACGATCGGCTGGGTCGCGCCCCTGCTGGTGGTACTGGCGAGACTCGTGCAAGGCTTTGCCGCGGGCGGCGAACTGGGCAGTTCCGTGACGTTTCTTGCCGAGCATGCGCCCGCGCGCCATCGGGCGTTTTATATCAGCTGGATCAACGCCGGCAGTATCGCGGCGGGTTTGCTGTCGGCCCTGATTGGCTGGTTGATGACGAAGTTTCTCGCCGACACGCAAATAGCGGCATGGGGATGGCGGATTCCGTTCCTGCTGGGCACGATCCTGGGGCCGGTCGGCATGTATATCCGTGCGCGTCTGCCGGAAACGCCCACCTTCAGGAAAGTCGTCGAACCTGTGTCGAAGAAGACATCGCCATTACGCGCGGCGTTCGCTTCCGACTGGCGCCTGATTCTCGCCGTTGCAGGGTCGATCGTGCCGACCAGCGTATTCGCGTACGTGCTGTTGAATTACATGCCCACTTTCGCCAGCCGGCAACTCGGCATCCCACTGCACGACGCCTATCGCGCAAGCTTCGTGGGGTGCGCCGTCGTGATCGGCTTGATGCCGGTGTTCGGCGCACTCGCCGATCGCATAGGCCGCAAGCTGCCGATGTATATCGCCGGCATCCTGCTCGCCGTCTCGATCGTGCCGCTCTACCTGTATCTGTCGACGGCCAGAAGCGTCGCTGCGTTGACGATCGTGCAGATCGTGCTCGCCGTCATCGGCTCGCTCTATGCCAGCGCGTCGACCGCACTGAGCAGCGAAATGTTCCCGAGCAGAATCCGCTCGACCGCGATCTCGGTCGTCTACACCGGGTCGATCGTCTTGTTCGGCACGTTTGCCCCGTTCACCGTCACCTGGTTGATCTGGGTGACGGGCAGCTCGCTTGCACCTGCGTTTTATGTCGCCGGCAGCGCGCTGATCGGCGTCGTGTGCACCACGCGGCTGAAAGATCGTACCGGCATGCCGATCGAGTTCGCGGACGATCCGGGCGCCGCGTCCGACCAGACGAATCACCGGATCGACGCCAGCGCCAATCGAAGCGTCGCCGCATCGAAGTAAGTCAGCCGCACCCGCCGCACCAGCAATATCGCGCAATTCGTCCGCACCTTCGAGTGCGGATTCATGAGACAGGTGGCGAGGCAACCGCCCGCCACCCGACCACCCGGCCGCGCCGTTCCACATGCAAACAATCTCAGGGATAAAAATGAAGCCGATATATTCAGTAGTTCTTATTTCATCATTGGGCGCTGTGACGACGGCTCATGCCCAGAGCAGCGTCTTGCTGTACGGCATCGTCTCCACCGGGCTGACCTACACGAACAACCAACGCGGTCACGCCAACCTGCAGCTCCTCCCAGGCACCATTCAGGCCAATCGCTGGGGCGTCAGAGGGCGGGAAGATCTGGGCGGCGGCTTCGCCACCGTGTTTGTTCTCGAAAACGGCTTCAGTTCGACAGACGGCACGCTGCAGCAGGGAGGGCGGGAATTCGGCCGGCAGGCCTATGTGGGTATCACCAGTGACCGGTTCGGCGCCATCACGCTGGGTCGCCAGTACGATTCAGTTCCGACGACGCTCGGCGCATTCGAATCGGTCGCCCAGTTCGCGGCAAACGGTACGCACGTTGGCGACCCCGACAATGGCTTCAATTCTTTCCGCATCAATAACTCGATCAAATATACGAGCATCGACTACTCGGGCCTATCGTTCAACCTGCTCTATGGCGCCAGCAACGCAGCCGGGGCGTTCGCCAACAACCGAACCTTCAGTGCCGGTGTCACCTACAGCGCGGGGCCGCTGCAGTTGGGCATCGCCTATCTGAACAACGACAACCCGGGCAGCGCGAGCAATACCGGCGGTGCGGCATCGGGCGATTACGCCGGGATGTTTAAAACGAGTCTGGCGAACCCAGCGGCCGGGGTCGCACAGCAGCGCGTGTTTGGCGCGGGCGCTGCCTACACGATCGGGAACGCGCAGATCAACCTGCTCTACACGGACTCCTTTTTCCGCTATACAGACGCTACTTCGCTGCGCATCGACAACTACGAGATCAACGCCGACTACCGGATCACGCCGGCTACGCTCGTCGGCGCCGCCTATATCTACACGAACGGCGAGTATCACCCGCAGCAAAAACAGCCGAAGTGGGACCAGTTCAACGTGGGGATCGATACGTCTCTGTCGAAGCGAACTGACGTGTCGCTTGTCGGCATCTATCAACTTGCGGCGGGAGACGCCACGGTCGCCAACATCTACACGTTGCCGGCTTCAAGTACAAAACGGCAGCTCGAGATCACGGTCGGGATACGGCATAAGTTCTGACGCCGTTCATCACTGTTCACGGCGGGCGGCGGTGCGACACGCCGCCTGTCAGCGGCATGCCGCGGCGACGGCCGAGGAAATCATCGCCGCCTCGGCTTCTCCATGCTCATTCGCGGTCGTGTCGAGCAGGAAACGGTGCAAAAGACTCGCCGATGGGGCCATCGGCGCTTCCGTGTTCCATATCAGGTCCACGCGCTCGCGCCCAGCCAGTTGCGGCGCGCACAACACCTTCACGAGGGACTTTCGCATCAGTTGCTGTCCCGTAGTGTGGCGCACCAGCGTTAGATACTGGCTGTCCTGCACGATCGTGACTGCCATCAGAAAAGAATTGACTTCGATGACATCCGTTGGATACGACAGACGCCGTTCGATGATCATCGCGTCGAAATACGAGCGCGGCGGCGAGCCGCGCGCCACCAGGCACCATGGTTGATCCAGCAGCTCCGGCCAGTCGAGATGCTTTTCCCGAGCGAGCGGGTGAGCGGGATGTCCGATCACGACGGTCGAATCCGCGAGCACCTGAACGCGCTCGAATTCCGGGTGGAGTTCCGGCTGCTCCATCGCCGCGACCACGAACGAGATCTCATTCTTCGCCAGCCGGTCCAGCAGGGTCGGCACCGGCTGATCCAGCAATTTGATCGTCACGTGCGGGTATTGCGCCTTGAACCGGGTGAGCGCTTTCGCGACAACAGGCTGAGCGGCGATTGAACGCAGGCCGATATGCACGGTGCCGACCACGCCCCCCTGCATCAGCACGAAGTCCTCGCTGGCGGCCTCCAGTTCACCGAGTATCTTGCGGGCCGCTTCGACGAGGCGCTGGCCGAGCGGGGTTGCCTCGGTCTGCTTGCCGCGTCGCACGAAAATCGGCGCGCCGATCGCGGCCTCGATTTCTGCACGCGCCTTCGACACAGCCGGCTGACTGATGCAAAGACGCTGCGCCGCAGCACTGGCCGTACGGGCCTCATTCAGCACGAGCAGCAAGCGAAGTTGACGCAGGGTGATACGGTCGCGCATAAAGGTCATGGCGGATGCCACACTCACCTGCCCTTGAGCGGCTGGACCCGGCTTTGGCGAAACCACGAAGCTTTGATTGCCGTTTTCGCTTGGTCGCATACTGTCCCCTGTCCGCAAATGATGCCGCGCATGTGCTGAGCAGGCACCCACACATCGCAAGGATGCCTATGTATATCGCAGGTCGCCCCGCTTAATGTAGCCGGTCAAAAAAGAACAGAGGCATAGTCTCAACCGCTACCCACTTTCACACGTGAGTTCGTTTGAAAGGAAAGGTCGCTTCGAACCAGAAGCGATTTCCCTCGACCCGGTTACGTCAGCATCTGTTCCGCAGATGCCACATCCAGGATCATCCTGGCCCACCTCGCCAGCGGGCAACTCAAGGACCTCCATGTCCGGCATGCAGTCGAGATTGTGCAGGCCGAACCGGGATCGGACTGGCAGACCTTCCGCCAGACGACTGCGAAAGGCTGGTCAAACAGGTACTAACCGCCGCGGAGACGATTTCCAGCGAAATGACCCGCCTGACCGATGCCCTGCGGGAGCGAGAGGAGACCATGCGGTCTCCTGAGCCGGGGCTTACAACATGATGTTGATGACCTTGGTTTCCGTATAGCTCAGCATTTCGTCGAGACTCTCTTCACGTCCGACGCCGGAGTTCTTGTAACCTCCGAACGGCACCGCCCTGAAATGCGTACCCACGCCGTTGATCCAGATATATCCCGTGCGGACCTGGCGCGCAGTCTGCATGGCCGCACCGATGTCGCGGGTCCAGATTGACGCCGTTAGTCCGTATTCAACTGAATTGGCAATCTCGAGCGCTTGCTGAACATCGCTCCAGCGCATGATTGACAGGATCGGCCCGAAGACCTCTTCCTGCGCAATCCGCATGTCCGGTGTCACATCCGCGAACACGGTTGGCTCGATCCAGTAACCCCGCCGGAATTCGTCGCCGTCCGGCCGACGCCCGCCATGCACCAGTCGCGCACCGTCGGCCTTCGCGACGTCCACGTAATGGCAAACCTTCTCATACTGGCCCTTCGAATTGATCGGCCCCATCGTCGACGTTTCGAGCGCCGGATTGCCGAGCCGGATTTGCTTCACGCGGGAGACGACATCCTCGACAAATTCGTCATAAAGACTGTCGTGCACGAGCAGCCTGCTGGTCGAGCCGCATGACTGGCCCTGCCATGCGAAATTCATTCCGCGCACCGCGGCGTCCTTGGCTCGCTCGATATCCGCGTCCGGAAACACGATCATCGGATTCTTGCCGCCCAGTTCGAGCGAGATGTGCTTCACGCACACGTCGGCCGCAGACTTCTGAATTTGACGGGCGGTACCGGGCGAGCCGATAAACGCAATCCGCTTGATCTCCGGATGACGTGCAATGGCGTCCCCAGCATCGCGACCGAGCCCGGTGACGATGTTCATCACGCCTCGCGGTAACACCTGTTGGCAGATTTCAGCGAAGATCGTCGCGGAAAGCGGGCTCGTCTCGGGCGGCTTGGCTACGACGGCGTTGCCCGCCATCAGCGCGGCGGCGGTACGAGCGGCCACGAACATGATTGGATGATTGAACGGCACGATCCGGCCCACCACGCCAAACGGCTCGCGAACAGTCATGTGGAGATTGCCCGGCGTCGCCGGAATCGTCTCTCCCTTCAGTTCATAGCCGAGCCCCGCATAGTGATTGAGCGACCAGACCGCCGCATCGACATCTCCCTTCAGCGCATTGACGGTGTTGCCGGTATCGGCCACTTCCACCGCAAGGACCTCCTCCGAGCGCGCCTTGAGCTGTCTTGCCACCTCCCGCAGCGCCTCGGCACGACCTTCCACGCCCAGCGCGCTCCATGCGGGCCATGCCCGTGACGCCGCCCTGGCAGCCGCATCAACGTCCGCAGCTCCGCCGGCCGGCGTGTAACCGATGACCTCTTCAGTTGCGGGATTCACGGACGGAAGCCACTCTCCCGATTGGGCCGCCGTCAGTTCTCCGTCAATCAGCATCAGCCGTTTGTTGTCCTCGCCTAACTTCATCGTCTGCTCCGTTGCTTGCTAATAAAGCCATCCCTGGCTAACTGTTCCACGCCATCTCGTCTGCTGCAAAACCCGCTTCGGCGTACGGTGGACGGGCCCGGCATCACGACGCGCGATGGCTCGTCGAGATGCCACATGATCGCTCATATTGATACATACGTGATAACCATAGTTACGCTTTTATCTTATTTAGATACAAATTAACATATGTTTTAAAAAATAGAGCACCTTCCCTCACCCTCGTCGATCGCGTCGACTTGCCGTCCCGGGCCGGGGAACACGTACCAATCAATCACTGGAGACATCATGCAACCCGCCACCCTCGATGTTCAGGCGTTCATTAACCAGCACCCGTTTTCGAGACTGCAGTGGCGGATTCTTCTTCTGTGCTTCCTCGTGGTCGCCGTCGACGGGCTGAACACCGCATCGGTGGGTTTCATTGCGCCGGCCCTTGCCGCTCACTGGCACGTCTCGAAAGCCGCGCTCGCGCCGGTCATGAGCGCGGCCCTGTTCGGCCTCGCGATTGGCGCACTGACCGCAGGTCCGATGGCCGACCGGTATGGACGTAAGTCCGTGATCGTCGTGTCGGTCCTGACGTTCGGCCTGAGTAGCCTGTTTGCCTCTCAGGCTGGCTCGCTTTCGGAGATGGTGGCGCTGCGTTTTGTGGCCGGGCTAGGACTTGGCGCGGCAATGCCCAACACCAGCACGCTGATGACCGAGTACAGCCCCATGTCGCGCCGCTCGCTATTCGGTACGCTAATGCTGTGCGGATTTACGCTGGGTTCCGCTTCCGCCGGCTTTCTTTCGTCGCTACTGATTCCCGCGTTCGGATGGCGCAGCGTGCTGCTTGCCGGCGGGATCCTGCCGACCGTGCTCAGCATCGTGCTGATCGTTCTGCTGCCGGAGTCGGCACGCTTTCTCGTGGTCCAGCGTGCGCCCGCAGCCCGGATCGCGGCAATCCTGCGGAAAATCGCACCGCTTGCGAAACTCGATGACGTGATCTTTTGTGTCCCCGAAGGAACCCAGAACGGTCGCTCCTCCGTTCGCGCACTGTTCGCGCCGCAATATTCATTGGGCACGCTGCTGTTGTGGATGACTAACTTCTTTGGTCAGGTCGTCGTCTACCTGTTGACGGGCTGGCTCCCCACGCTCATGAGGGATGCGGGTATCCCGATCGAATCGGCGGCGCTGGTAACCGCGATGTTCATGTTTGGCGGGACCTTCGGCGCGGTGTTTCTCGGCTGGCTGATGGACAGGACCAACCGGTACCTGGTAATCGCCGTATCGTACGGCACCGCCGTCGCCTTCATTGTTCCCATCGGTTCACATCAGGACGGCCTTGTCCTGCTGAAGGCTCTGGTATTCGGCGCCGGGTTCGCGATGGGCGCGCAAGCCGCGCTGTCAGTGCTTGCGTCCCAGCTTTACGAAACGCCGTGCCGTGCCACGGGCGTGAGCTGGATGCTAGGCATCGGCCGGCTCGGCGGCATTGTGGGCGCATCGATCGGTGGCGTCCTGCTCACGGCCGGCTGGGATTTCCGGCTGATCTTCACCAGCCTTGCTGCTCCCACAGCGCTCGCGGCCGCTGCCATCGGCGCAATGGGAATCTATGTCGGGAAACTTGCGGCACCGGTTGCCAAAACAGGGGCCGCGGCCGTGCAGGGGGAAACCACCCGTCGACAATCCTGGTCAGGACAACGTGACAACGGCTAACCCCGCCCGCTTACGGGCGGGCTTCCTCTGTCTCGGCGCTCAGCACCATCTCGATCTCCCGTGCGCCGGTCGAAACCAGTGCAGCAAGACGGGCCATTGTTTTCTGGTCGGTCTGTCCAGAAACGACATAGCTGATACTGCCGACGCCCACTCTGTCCGCAGAGACGATCGCGGCGGCGATACCAGCGAGGCCGGCATCGACCTCGCCACGTGTCACCAGGCTGCCAGCCCTGCGCCATTCCGACAGTATCGACCGGAACGCGGGTAGCGTCTTGCCCAGGCCCGCTTTCGCGATCGCTTTCGTGTGCTTCTCGAAAAGTGCCTTGACCCGCCGCGGCGGCAGGTAAGCAAGCAGCATTTTCGAGGTCGCTCCATAAAAGAGCGGCATCGGCCGGCCACGCTCGTAACTGATCTCCGGCGGGCTACCCGGGGCGTTCACCCGGTGAATGCACAGAACATTGTCGCCAACGGTGCGGCACAGCAGCACGACCGATCCGGACGGCGCATAGGTGGACAGGTCGCTCATGACGGGACGCGCGGCAATCAGCAGTGGGTCGGTCAGTTGCAATTGACGGTCGAGCTGGGTAATCGTGGGCCCCAGGCCATAGCGGCCAGGACGGGTCGTCGCGATCAGCCCCGCTTCATCGAGTGCGGACAGGTAGCGGTAAGCCGTAGCGATCCCAACGTCCAGCGCAGTGGCGACCTGCTCTGCGGTCCATTCCGGATGCTCAACCGTAAACAGCTTTAGAACAGAAAGCGAGCGATCAGATGCGGTCATGGAAGAAATTCAGTGACAGGAATGGGGAAAATTATCTCATTTTGAGAGAATTTCCCCCATCCATGTTAACACTGCAGCCGATATTGATCAAAAATCGGGGATGCTCGAGACACTCGTATGGTGTCGCTGGAGAGCCGCCCCATAAGGCGGCACCGACTCCAGCTATCAGAAACCAGTAGCGGCAGAAATAAGGTATTCCGTTCTTCGGTTGAACCCCGACGACGCTGGCAGGAAGCTGACTGCGCGCTTCCCATCCGCACGACGAGAGCCCTTTCCCTTGCTGGGAAATCCCGCAGTCAATGCGACTGGCCCGCGTCCGCCTTGCGCCGCATGGCGGCCTGCTCCGCCCATAGATCCCAGCAACGGCCAATCTGGCTCGCATTCGCACCTGTGGCCGCCTCAGATTCTGCCGGACTCAGATACTTAACATCGGTACCGAGCGCGATTGCCTGACTCTGGATCCGGGCGTTGACCTCGGTGTACACCGCGCGATATACCGCCTCGCGCAGGTTACGCCCAGCGACAACTGAACCGTGGCCGCGAAGCAGACAGACACTGGCTCCACCGAGCGCGTGCGCCAGATACCGGCCCTTCTCCGCATCGCGGATCAGCAGATCAGTCGTATCGCCGAAACCCTCGCGAATTTCGAAGCGTGTCGTGCCGTACAGGAACGAAGCCATATGAAACACCGGCTGCAGTTCGACTCTCGAAACACCGAACGGAATAACAGAGGCCGAGTGACTATGCACCACCGATGCAACATCTGGCCGGGCGCGATAGATCTCGGCATGAATGAACCGCTCCAGATAGACGCCTCTTCCATTGGCATCGACCGGCTCGCCATTTTCGTCGTGCTCGACGATGTCACCGGCGCGCACGCGTGACGGCGCCATCGAGCGCGACAGCAGGAAATGGTCAGGCTTGTCCGGGTGCCTCACACTGACATGCCCAAACGCATCGACGACGCGTTCGTCGAACAGGATGTGATTGGCGACGACGAGATCGGCAATGGCTCGCTCTAGGTCCGAATCCATGCGCGCCCCCAGGAATTTAGCGTACGTTCACCATGAGGCCAAACACCAGGCATGTCGTGAACACCGACATGGACCAGTTCCGCTGAAAATTCGAGGCAGTTACCGTCCGGGTCCGTGACCATGAAGAACAGGTTGTTACCCGGCCCATGTCGCCCCGGCCCGAAGAAGATCGGCACTTCAGCTTCCGCGAACCGGTCGCCCCAGTCACGTATGTCGTTCCATTCGTTCGTCTCGTAGCAGTGGTGGTCCCAGACGTTCTGGCTGCCCTGGAAGAAAGCCAGCGAATGGTGCTCGTCGTCGGAACGCAGGAAGACCACTATCGCCTTGCCATTGTCGTCCACTACCTCGTCCGAGATCGCAAAACCAACGACATCGGTGTAGAACGCCACCACACGTTCCAGTTCCGTCGTCTGAAACACGGTGTGCTGCAGGCGTCCCGGCAGCCCATCCCGCTGCGGCAACCCGGCCGCCACGCCGAACGACGCGCACCGGCCCTGCGGATCGCGGATCATGAACGCACCAGACTGATACAGGACACTGTCGGTCGGCACGCACTCGACGTCTTGCCCGATCAACCGTTGACGCAACAGCGCGAGATCCTGCGTGGAACCAACCACATAGCACGAACAGGACAGACGCCCACTTCGCGAGCCACTGATTTCCACCGCCCGGTCCGGTCCGGTCAACACGATCCGGTCGTCGCCCGACACGATATCTGCAAGACCGAGTTGCGCGCGATAAAAGGCGGCGAGCCTCTGCGGCTCATCCGACACGATATGCAGGTGATGCAGCCTTGCAGGCGTTGCCTGCTGAAGCGTAGTGACCATGACATTCCTCTCAGGCATGAGACGATGCGGCGGCGGCTTCGGTCCCCTTCGCAGTTCCCGAGGCACGCTCGCCAAAATGATGGATGCCGAGCCGGGCAGCATAGGCCGTCGCGAACTGCGACTGCTCCTCTGCCCTGAATGCGCCGGCGACATAACGATCAGGGCGCAGCAGCAGGATGCGGCCCGCCTGATCGGCAAGTAGAGTCCTGAACGCGTCATTGATGTCGACGACGAACTGGCACGTGCCCTTGCCAGACCCGACAGGAATGGTCGATCCGGCCGGTAGTACGTGTACCCGGGCGCAACGCAGATTGTTCCAGAGCGGATGACCCAGGTCGGCAAGCCGGCTGCCGTTCGCCGGACCATACTGGACGAGTGCGAACCCCTGACCTGCCAGTTCGTCGAGGAGACTCGTCGTCCCATCGACGGCCCGAACCATAGGCTGTGGCAACATGCGCCCCCGGAAACTGCGCTTGCCCAGTCCATCATCCGGGCCCAGCAGCCCTTCGCGAAACCGCGGCTTCGGCTTGAATTTCATCTGCAGGAAGTAGTCGCGCAAAGGCGGGATGTAGCCGGCGAACCTGAAGAACGACTGCCAGAGAAATGCGCTCAGACGCGAAGAAGGCGCCATGACGATGCCGAGATTGAGCGCAAGCCGGATCAATGACCAGGCATGTTCACGACGCTCCATCTCGTAAGTATCGAGCACACGAGCCGGTAATCTCCCGTCCAGCACTGAGGCAAGCTTCCAGCCGAGATTGAACGCGTCCCGCACACCGCTGTTCATGCCCTGTCCCGCATACGGCGGTGTAAGGTGAGCGGCGTCACCGGCGAGAAATACCCTCCCCTCCTGCCAGCGTTCAGCGACCCGCGCGTGGAACGTATAGACCACCTTGCGAATGATGTTCGTCTCCCGGTCGCCCCGGAACGGCATGAGCAGTTTCCGGATCGCTGCGGGTTCCATGATCGCGTCGGCGGACTCATGGGGATGAACCAGAATCTCGAACCGCCGCGTGCGGTGTGGCCCCGGAACGTCGACGACAGCCCGCTTCGCATCGCAATAGACCCGCATCTGCGAGAACGTATCGTCGTCGTCTTCCGTATCGATCACGAGCCAGCGTGACTTGAACGTCGAACCCACCATCTTGATGCCGAGCATTTCCCGGACAGGACTGCGGCCACCATCGCAGGCGACGAGGTACTGTGCGCGGATCTCCATCTTTTCGCCACTGCTGGAGCTCACCTGTGCGACAACGCCCTCTTCGCCCTGGGTAAACGACTCGAGCGTGTGGCCAAATAACACCTGGCCCGATTCGAACCGGCTCAGGCCTTCACGCACCGTCGCTTCAAATAGCGGTTGCCGGAAGGCATTGCGGCGCGGGAAGCCATATTCGCTGACGGTTGGAATCACCCTGCCGAAACAACGTCCACCGTGACGCGTAAAGTAGTGAACGCCGTAACCCAGCACGACGTCCTTCATCACGGCTTCAGCAAGTCCAACCGCTTGCATGGTCCGCAACGATTCATCGTCGATCGAAACGGCACGCGGCTCTGCAATGGTAGAAGGCTTGCGATCCACGAGTGCGAACCGTACGCCGGCACTCCCGAGCACGTTCGAAAGCGTCAACCCTGTCGGCCCACCACCGACGACGAGCACGTCGGTATGAATAATGTTCAATTCCTGCCTCCATCAACATCGACTATCTGTAGCATGACTAAATTCATGCTGCAGACCACCCGCCTGATGACGGGTGCCTCCAGTCTTTTCGCTCTTACCGGGTCTCGTCGACCACGACGTTGCGCAGCGTACCGATACGCGAGATCTCCACCTCGACGACATCGCCTGCCTTCATCCACAGGGGCGGCGTGCGGAACGCACCCACGCCGCCGGTCGTGCCGGTGATGATCACGTCGCCGGGACGCAACTCGGTAAACGTCGAGCAGTATTCGATCAGATGCCCCACGTCGAAGATCAGGTCGTCGGTCTTCGCCTCCTGAACCACGGTGCCGTTCAGGCGCGTGGTCAACGTCAGCTTCGACGGATCGCCCACCTCGTCGGCCGTCACCAGCCACGGACCGAAACCGCCAGTCAACGGGAAATTCTTGCCCGGAATGAACTGGATCGTGTGCTTCTGCCAGTCGCGCACGCTGCCGTCGTTGTAGCAGGAATATCCCGCTATGTAGCCCGCGGCATCTTCACGGCGGACATGCCGCGCCGTCTTGCCGATCACGACCGCCAGCTCACCCTCGAAGTCGAGCTTTTCGGACGCGATGGGACGCACGATCGGACCACCATGCGCAGTCTGCGAATCGGCCCAGCGCGTGAAGATCATCGGATGAACGGGAATCTCCCGACCGGTCTCCTTCACATGCGACAGGTAGTTGATGCCGACGCACAGGATCTTCTCCGGGTCCGGCACGACAGGCAGCAGCGTCACGTCGCCCAGCGCGATACGCTCCGTCGCACCTGCAGCCCATTTCCCGATGGCCGGCAGACTGCCGCTTGCCAGCGCGGCCTTCAACGACCCGCCAACTTCGCCTGCGATGGGCGCCAGATCCACCAGGTAATCACCGTCTACCACGCCAAACGACGTGGTGCCTCGATATTCGAAACTCACCAGCTTCATTTCACGTTCCTCTGGAATTAATGTTGGCAATCATAGCGCAACCACACATCAAGTCAACATTTTTATCTTATTGTGATAATTAGGTGTTTACGATAGCTACTCGAATATCAAATATTCGGCCACGATGCGGTCCGTGACGTGGACAGCCAGGCACACGCCTGAGGCCGACAAGAACATGAAGGAGACACAGATGAAAGCAGCACTGCTGGCGGCGGGCGCGCTATGCCTCGGCACCACAACGGCATACGCACAAAGTTCGGTCACGCTGTACGGCATCGTCGATTCGTACATCGGTATCACCCATGCCACCGGAAAGGGCACGGTCATCGGCATCGATAGCGCCGGGTACTCACAAAGTCGCGTGGGCCTGCGGGTCGCCGAAGACATTGGCGCCGGCTACCACGTCAACGCGGTACTCGAGAATGGCTTCTCGATGTCGCAAGGCTCCGCCGCCGATCCCACGCGCGCATTCAGCAGACAGGCCTGGGTGGGCCTCTCCGGTCCCTTCGGCGAGGTACGCGCGGGACGACAGAACTCGCCGCAGTACATCATGCTGGCACAGCTCGACGCCTTCGTCGGAGCGACCTATGGTTCGATCATCAACAACTCGTCGAATCTCGGCATCCGCTACGACAACTCGATCAGTTACATCTCCCCCAGCGTGTATGGGCTGAAATTTCAGGGCCTTGTCTCGCTGGGCGGACAGGCTTCGCCACACACTGGCAACAACGTCTATGTCGCGATGGTCGACTATGCGCGCGGTCCCTGGTATTTCGGGCTCAACTATGCGGAACAGAAGAGTCAGGATGCGTCCTTCTCGATCCGATCGACCTTTGCCGTCGCGGACTACGACTACGGCCACGGCCGCCTCTATCTGTCGTGGTACCGGGGCGACAACCCCGGTGCCAATCCGGCGGCCAACGTCCGCGGGGTCTACACCAGCATCTACTCGCTCTCCGGCGACTGGCGCATCTCGCCCTCATTGGTGATCGGCGCCGGCGGGGGATGGATCGACCAGAGCGGCACAGGCGCCCATCAGGCATGGCAGGCCAGCGCCATTGCGACCTGTTCCCTGTCGAAACGCACGATGCTGTTCAGCACGCTCGCTTACGTCAGCAACAACAACGGCGGCCTGTTTTCACTCGGTGGCGCCGGGCCGATCACCCGTAACGTGCCCGTTGCCGGAGGCAGCGAGACCGGGTTCCAACTGGGCATTCGCCACATGTTCTAGGTCCGTCTGACGCCATGACAGGACCCGTAACCGTACCAGGAGATTTCATGCACACCACTCACATCACGCCAGACGCCGGCCCGGCACCCCGGTCAGGATCGATACCCACGATCCAGGCCAGACGTGAAGTACACGTGGGTGACGTCATCGACGCACGCCCGATGTCAGCCCTGCAGCGCATGATCGTCGGCCTGTGCATGCTGGTCGCAGTCCTCGATGGCTTCGATACGCAGACCATCGGCTTTCTGGCACCCGCGATCTCGGCCGACCTGTACCTTCCCCTACACCAGTTTGGGCCGGTGTTCACGGCAGGTCTGGTCGGCCTGATGGCCGGCGCCATCCTGTGCGGCACGCTTGCCGACCGTTACGGCCGTAAAAGAGTCCTGATCACAGCCACGATTTCGTTCGGGGCCTTCGCACTCCTGACGGCATATGCCACGACGTTGCCCCAGTTGATGGTCATCCGCTTCCTGACCGGCGTCGGGCTGGGTGGCGCCATGCCGAACATCGTCGCAATCGCCTCCGAGTTCTCGCCTCGCCGCCTCGCCAGAATCTCCGTCACCCTGCTCTTTTGTGGCATGCCGGCAGGTGCGGTGCTGGGCGGGATGGCCAGTGCCGTCCTGCTGCCCCACTTCGGGTGGCATGCGCTGTTCATCGTGGGCGGCGCACTGCCGCTGGCCGTCGCTGCGGCATTGGCGATATGGATGCCCGAATCCGTCCGTTACCTGATCCAGCGCGGCGACGCGGGGCAACAGGTCAACGCGATCATGCGCCGGATTGCACCGGACCTCGATGCGGGCACCGCCGTCGTCGCCGACACGGTGCGAAGCCAGCGCAGCGCGACAATCAGGCAACTGTTCACCGACGGCCGCGCGCCCGCCACGATCCTGCTGTGGATCCCCTACTTTCTCAACCTGATGGTCCTGTATTTCTCGATCAGTTGGCTACCGGCCGTTCTTGTCCTGAACGGGCAGGACGTTTCGATCGGCATCGAAGCCATTACGGCGTTCAGCGTAGGCGGGATCATTGGGTCGGTGGCCCAGGGCAGGTTGATGAACCGGTTTGGCGTGACGCCCGTACTCTGCACCGAGTTCGTCGTCTACATGGCATTCGTCGCGGCGCTCGCGCTCCTGCCCCTCGACGCCACGCTCATTCTTGCTTGTACGCTGGGCGCCGGCTGTGCCGTGCAGGGCGCACAGGCGGGGCTGAATTCGCTTGCGGCGGAGATCTATCCTGTCGCGATCAGGGCCACCGGAGTCGGATGCGCATTGAGCGTCGGCCGTATAGGCTCGATCATTGGCCCCGTTGCCGGCACCCTGATGCTCGCGCAGCACTGGAATGCCCGTCAGATTTTTCTCGCCGGCATGGTGCCGGGGGCCATCGCCGCGCTTGCCCTGTTGAGCGGGGTGCTATTCCGGGGAAGCGCCCAGAATCAGGATGAGGGACGAAGATAAGGCCGCGAGCGCCGCGGCAGCAGGCGGTCCTGCGCACCTCGATGCCAGATCGAGCTGAATCGATCCGCGATCCTGAGGCGCTTATCCCTGCATGCCGAACGGCAACGAGGGGCCCGACAACGGCCCGTTCCACAGGGCTTCCTTGAATGCAGGATCCAGGTTAAGTGCAATGCTGTCGCCGAACGATTCAACCTGCCACCGGCCAACATAGTCGTTATAGCTCACATGTACCAGTTGCACGGGCGAATAGGCCACCTTGACCCAGTAAGGACCGGCAAGGCCCGGTAGTGTGTCGCGCCAGGCTTGTGCTCCCGCACCTCGCTGGGGTGCTGCAGCAAAGACTGTGTTCATATCCCTCATTTCCACCTCATTTCATTCATCGGAGCGATTGCGCCCTATCTCACCCAGCAAGACATCCCGGCACGCCAGCAACCTCTCCACGATTCGTGGTCGTCCGGCTGCCGCGACACGGACTGCCGGAGCCGGAACGGATACCGCAAAGCGGCCGAGGATGGTATCAACGCCGACAGCAAGGGACACAACGCCGGGCGTCGTTTCGTTGTCGTCGACCGCATAACCGATGCGCCTCACACGCTTCAGTTCCTTCAGTAGTTCGCTGCTGTCCGTCACCCTGGCGTCTGGCAGTTGAAGCAGCATCAACGCCTCCTCGTCCGCACCGAGCGCCAGTAACGCCCTCCCGCCCGCCGTGGTCGCGAGCGGCAGGTTCGCCCCGACACGCGGCACCACACGCAGTTCCTGCTCGGCTACCAGCGCACGCACAGAACAATGATCTCCCGATCAAAATGCCGTCCATCGAACAACCCCTCCAGACCTTTCCGCTTGCTCATCATCGGCCACCAGTTCGTCAAGCTCGCAACTTTAACCCATTCCCCCGAGCCTATTTGCACCAGAACCCAGGTGGGCATCCGAATGCCCACCTGCCGACTTCACGATCAACCAATCCGGCGATCAGTCGTCGTCCCGCATCACCATCTTCTGCGTGCTACCCTTGATCCGCGGATAAGGCTTGCCCCCCATCATGCCCTTCCACAGCACGCGGTTGAACTGATCCGCCGGTACTTCGTCGGCGTCATCGAAATTGAACTTCGCGGTCACCCTGGCCCAGTACGTCGCGTCATGCTTCGGCGCGACGTCTGTGCCGGCCGCAAACTTCGTACCGGCTTCCTCTGTCACCTGGGCCACTTGGGTTGTCTTCAGTACCGTCGAGGCGACGGCTGTGTAATTCCACGAGGCCGAACCATGCACGTCGAACACGTCGGCCATCGGACGCTGGTAGGCGGTGTTGAGGTTCATGTGCTGCGTGCCGAGCACGTCTTCGATCGTGCGCAGCGCATTGACCTGGCTGTAACCCGTCCGAATCACCGCGCCCTGCTTCACGTAGGGGCCGACGATATACGCCGGGCCACGGTGCGAGTCCACGTGGTCAGGACCGTCCTGCACATCGTCTTCGGTGACGACGATCAGCGTGTCGTTCGCGTACGGGCTTTTTGCGACAGCTTCAACCAGGCGGCCGACGGCGAGGTCGTTATCGGCCTGCTGCGTCTCCGGTGTGTTCACGCCCGCGAAGGCGGTGCCGAACGAACCCATGTGATCATGGGACAGGCGCACCAGTGACAGAGTCGGCAGACTGCCGCCCGCGACATACTGGTCGAATTCGCGCTTCCACTCGTTGAAACGCCACTGATCCGGATAGTTCTGGTCGAAGCCGCGGAAGTAAGCGTCAGTCAGCGACGCGAGTTTCGGATCGAGCGGCGCGACCTGGACGACGCCCGCTGCGTGCGGATCCGTCACGGGATTGGCCGCAGTGCCGATGCTGCCGATATTCTTCACGAGGAAGCCGTAATTGCGCACCGTGCCGCCGGCCGCGAGTACTGCGTCGAAGATGTAGCCCTGCTGGTGGCCGAACGGTGCGTCAGACGACGCATGGTTGCCCGTGCCCGT
Source organism: Paraburkholderia sp. GAS42 (assembly GCF_050436565.1). Lineage (NCBI taxonomy): Bacteria > Pseudomonadati > Pseudomonadota > Betaproteobacteria > Burkholderiales > Burkholderiaceae > Paraburkholderia > Paraburkholderia sp. GAS42. The sequence continues at coordinate 306,159 of NZ_JBNDML010000006.1, forward strand.
CAGCAGGTTGTCCGTACCACCCGTGGCGCTGGCCGAGTTGTTGCTGTAGTTCGTGGTGCCGCTGGGACCGGCGGCCGCGTCGCGCTGCTGGACCGTCGCCCAGTTGACGGGCACGTTGCGGTTCGCGCCCTCGCTGTCATATGACAGGCCGCGATTGACCGCCGCATAATTCATCTGCTGCGTGAGCGTCTCGGTATTGGTGACTCGGCCCTGCAGCGCCCACGACCAGCCGTCCATGCTGCCGTCGCCGGGGTTCATGAAATTGTCGAGCGTCACGAACTGGCTCGCCAGACGATGGAAGTTCGGCGTGATGGCCCGGCCAAACTGGCTCAGTCGCGGATCGCCGTTGCCGCCGTTGCCGAGATCGCCGAGGATCTGGTCGTACGTGCGGTTTTCCTTGACGATGTAGATCACGTGCTTGATGTGATTGTGCAGGAAGCCCATCACCTCGTTGTCCTGGTCATTGGATTCCGGGCGATAGAAGTTGTTGCGCGCGACCTGCTGCGTGAGCCGCGGCAGGTCGTTGTCCGTCGGCACTGGCGCACTGACCAGCGATGCGCGCTCGAGCTGGAACTGGTATTCGTTCGACGCGCGCGCGGCGGCGGCCTGTGCCGCGGTGCCGCCCGACAGGTGGTCCGGGTTCGGACCGGTCACGCTCTTGCCGTTCACGACATACATCCACGAACCGTCTGCGCTGAACGTCACGTCATGTGGTTCGAACGCGGTTGGGATCAGGCCGGTAACATGAAATGCGCGCGGTCCGCTCAGCGGAATCACCGCGATCTCGTTGGCGCCGGCATTCGTCGCGTACAGCGTGCCGCCGTCGCGCGACAGCGTCACCGAGTAGGTGCCTGCGCCGGTATGTTCCTGACGGTGGTCGAGCACGCCGGCCGGCGCGCGCGCATCGATCTTGGCCACCACGGTATTCGCGTTGGTATTGATCACCGCGACCTGGTCTGCATTGTCCTGCGCGACGTACAGCAGCGACTGCGATGCGTCCAGCGTCATGCCGAGCGCGTTGCCGTCGAGCTTGATGCGCTTGACCAGGCGTCCGTGTGACGGCGACGAGATATCGATTGCGAGGATTTCGCGATCGCGGTCCGACGAGACATAGGCCGTGTTGTTGCCCTTCACGACCACCGCGAACGGATAAGTGCCGCCGACACCGCCCGGCGTGCCCTCGTTGCCGGAGAAGAACGGGCGCAGATCGTGCTCGTAACGCACCGAGTTGGAGGCGGTATCGATCACGCTGATCGAATCGTTGTAGTTATTGGCCACGACGAGCGTCTTGCCGTCGGCCGAAAGCGCGAGACCGCCCGCGTTCGGCTGCACGCCTATCCCTACGCCCTGGCCACTATGGCCGAGCGCGATCGTGGCCGACTGCACCCATGCGCCGCCGTGTTGGCTGTAAACCTGGACGACGTCATCATTGCCGCCCGTCGCATACAGCGTGTTGCCGTCGTGCGAGAACACCAGGCCCACGAACGCATTCGTCTGGTGGATCACCTGCTTGAGCTGCGGCCGGGTTTTGTTCGCGCCCGACACGTCGTACAGGAAGATGTACTGCGTCGAGTTGACCGTGTCGACCGAACCGTCCGCGTTGTACAGCGAGTTCTGGCCCGCGGTGATGATCGCGAGCGTCTTGCCGTCCGGGCTCAACTGCGAACGCACGGCTTCGCCAGCCACGAAATTCGGATGGGCCGGCAGGTCCGGATTCAGATATTGCTGGACCGCGCCACGCACGGCCAGCGGCGTGATCGACTGACCGCTGGGCACGCGTGCGGTGTCGACAGCGCTGAGGTTGTCAGCGTGAGACTGCGCTGCGAGCAGCACGGCCGACATGATGACACCGAGCCGGAGCCCAGTCACGATATTGTGGGTTCTCATTTTCATAGGATTCCTTATTATACAATAGCCATGCCGGACCGACGATCGGTCTGGCATGACAGGAATGACCCGGCACCGTTGCGTCGCCGTACGTCTGCGGAGACATGCCGGAATGTAATTTCTGCATCTGTCGAACAGGACCTGTCGAGCGAACCTCTCATCGGCCATTGGGGCTTGACCGACCAAGCGGTATTAAGTCACTGCCGAATGTCAATAGGATGACGTGTTCTAAGCAAGATTCGATGATTACAGATTGTTGCAACAATGATTGTCATATGACACACGGTCGCTCGCGGTCGTAACGCAACTGGCCGCTCGCGGCTATAGAGCCGTCGTACAGCGAGGACGACCTTGTGAATACTTATCAGACTCGAGTATCAGTCGCCGAGCGCCGATCATTCGCCAGATGGATCCGATCCACTCCGTTCATTTGCTTTTGAGCACACCCGTACCGGCGACCCTGTTCTACGGATTTGCGGTGAACTATTCCACACGTCATCTCGCGGGCGTGAATCCATTCGTTGTGGCCTTTGGCAGTCAAGTGTCTGCTTCAATCCTGCTGGTCCCGCTCGCGCTGTTCTTTTGGCCGAAGCACTCGGTCGCACCGTCGACATGGGCGTGCGTCGCAGCACTGGGCGTGATATGTACTGGCTTTGCGTACGTCTTGTTTTTCAGGCTGGTTGCGCGAGGGAGGCAGATCGGGAGGCAGCAATGACTGCGGTCCATTTCGGTCGACCGCATCACGCTACCGTTGACTGCGCCCCCCTGCTGCCGGATGCGGACACTTTTATCGGTGATCCGCTCTCCGGTCCGTTGGATATCCGGCCAACCGACACCCGGGCCATTTGCCGTCACCCCGTCACGAGGTACGTGCCGTTCCGTGTGGTGACCGGTCGCGAGGCCGCGAATAAAACCCAGGGCTACACGCTGCTCCACCCACTACCTGGAAACCGACACGCGCGGGTTGTTCGGACATTCATGACGACCACACCGCATTACATCGACAACGCTTTGCTATAGGCGCGTTGGTCTTACAGGAGGAAGTACGTCACGGTACAGCCGCCTGCATGCGCGTTCGTCGGATTGAGCTTTCGAAGTCCCATTGTGCGCAAAAAACTTCAGATCGCTCCAGCCAGCCACAGCGCGACGTTGACAGAGTAGCGGTGAGTGTCCCGCAGGGCTTGCTGCTCGGTCTGCATCCCGTTTCCAGGGGGTTCACTCACAAAATTCGGGCAACCAAGTCGTGTGTCCCAGTTGTAGTCGGCAAAATGGTGAAAGGTACTTTGGGCGACTGCGGGGCCTCCCCGGATCGAGGGTTCGAATGCGACCGCAAGATTGAAACTCCTTCCTGTTACTTTGCTTTTGCCCCGTGCGATCACTCGAGCGGGTTCATCGTCAGGAGCGTCAACGGCGCCCTCATGGGGGTGTGCTGGCAGGAACCGGATCGCGCCGCTGGGAGAGTCGGGGTCCGCCAATACTGGATGTGTGGGTCCAACGATCGTGACTTCCTGAAAGTCTCCGTTCGCACCCGAGTGAAAATTGGGCCAGGAGATGTGGGGTGAGAACGGGTCGTCGGTCACACGTCTGGATTGGTCGGGATCTATATTGTGCGTGTGAAAGTGGTGTGCCTTGCCCACCCCGCCCAAACTGCACAGCGAACTGCCCAGATCCATGTGATCCCTCGTGACCAACAGGCCGCGACCCGCCTGTCGGAATCGCGTGATTCCTCCACAGTCCTCGGGGGTAAGACCGTCCCCTTCGTCAACGGCAAACAACCACAACTCGTCGAACTCGGTTTCATCGAGACGGGAAAGAATCGGGTCTGGCTGCCCGAGCCGCTCGCGGTCCCGAGCAACGACGTTGAACGTCACGCGCCCTTCAGAATCTCGATGTGTCCGCAGTAATTCTGCCAGGCGGCTGAACCGCGCAATCGACCAGTTGTCACCGCCAGGCAGGATGGTCGTTTGAAGCAGGATCTGGATGGTATGCATGATGGTCAGTTAGTCACGTCAATCAATCATGGAGCGGAACGAGCCGCCTGGTAGACGTTCCCAGGGTAGCGAAAGGCTCGCGATGCATATCTCCGCGCAAAAGGTATTAAACCTCAGTTCCCGAATGGGACCGTCGGTTCCGTCTCGTTCGTGTCCACCACGAACACCGCGAGGAGCCTGGCCGGCGCGCGGGTCGAGCTGTCCGTCGCACTGCTGGTTCCCGACGCACAGCCATACTCGGTGTTGCTGGTCGAGGTCGACCCCGATTGTGCATTTTGCAGGTCAGATGTGCCCTGAGCATGCGCTACGCTCGCTATAGCACATCATCATCGTAGGCGGGCGCCGCCTGTTGCGGTAGACACGCAAACCGACACACGGTGTTGCCCACCCAGCACCAATCAAAGACAGGCCCAGGCTGCCAGCAGGCGATATCACTGCGCGCGTTGCAACGCGACATTGACGAGGAGATCCTCGGGTGACTTCAGCTGGGGGCGTAATTGCCGTGGCTTCAGCACAGCCTGCGGCGGCCCCGTGGGCGTCGCCGAACTGGGCAGATGGACTCGACCGGCGAGACGGTCAATGGCCGATCGCGTCGGCGTTGAGCGGACCAGCGGGCATCCACGGCTTTCCTTCCGATGCGTGGACCAGCGACCGCTTGCGCGAACTGATACTCGCGCGCTTCGGCGTCAACTACTCTCGTATCGACACGTGGCAGATCGCCACGAACCTCGGGCTTGGCCACCGGCTGACCAGGTCGCACAAACCGGAATCTATGGTCACCCCCGTTTTTGCAACGCTGACTTTTGACTTTGCGGTTGGCTTGCCTAAATCTATCCGGCGTCGTTTTGGAGATATCTCTC